>NZ_JBGQOH010000013.1:0-100192 GCF_052113745.1 Cryobacterium sp. W22_MBD10_FK3 | reverse complement strand
TTGGTCTTGCTCTGCCCCCCCCCACCCCGCCCCCTCCCTTTTTCCCTCCCCCCTCCTTCCCTCCTCTTTTTTGTTCGCTTCTTTTTTTCTCGTCTTTTTTTTTCTCTCCCCACTTCTTCGTCGCGGCTGGTGCTCGCGGCGCAGGTTGGTGCTCGCGGCGCAGGTCGGTGCTCGCGGCGCAGGTCGGTGCTCGCGGCGCAGGTTATTGCGAGACATAAGGTGCGCCACGGAACACAAGGTGCGCCGCGAGACACAAGGTGCGCCGCGAGACGAACGGAGCGCAATCCCGGGGCGTCAATGTGGGTTGACAGTCGGCATCCGTGTCAATTATGGTTGACAGCATGTTGGATGACACGGGACGGACTCTGGTGGGCGACGCGGGCTCGCGCGACCCGATCGACGCGCTGCGGGCGATCAGGGCGCAGCGTCACGAACTGGACCGCGCCGAGGCCCTCGCTGTGCGGCGGGCCCGAAACGCGAACGCCTCCTGGCAGCTGATCGCGCTGGCGCTCGAGGTCTCCCGGCAGGCCGTGCACAAGAAGTATGGCGGCAGTCGCCGCAAGGACTGATCGTCCCGACCCGCACGGGCCACCGAGCAGCCCTCTCGTGGGCTCCCCAGGGCACAACCCCCTGCAGATCCCTCGAAACCTCCTCCAGATGTGCCGCCTGACCGGGATCGGCCGAAACCCAGCAGGACCGCGCACCGCCGGGCACAGGCCGCACGGGACCGCGCAACGCGCGAGTTAAGCTCGACTGGTGAGTACGACATCCCCCGGCACCAGCGCCCCCGCGTCCGATACCTCCGCCCCGAAATCCCGTTCCCGCATGGGCCGCCGCGGCGCCCAAGCCGAGGGGCCGCGGGCATCCTTCAGCCAGCTGCTGCCCTACCTGTCGGAGCACAAGGCCGTGCTCAGCGTGGTCGTGGTGCTCAGCGTGCTCGGCGCCGCCGCCAGCCTGGCCCAGCCGTTGCTGGTGAGCCAGGTGATCACCCTCGTGGAGGCCGGCGACCCCCTCGACGGCATCGTCGGTGCCCTCGTCGCGCTCGTCGTGGTCTCCGCGCTGATCAGCGGTTACCAGCACTACCTGCTGCAGCGCACCGGCGAGGGCGTCGTGCTCTCCAGTCGCAAGCGCCTGATCGGGCGGATGCTCAACCTGCCGATCAGCCAGTTCGACGCCCGCCGCACCGGCGACCTGGTCTCCAGGGTGAGCTCGGACACCACCCTGCTGCGTGCCGTGCTCACCCAGGGTGCCGTGGAGGCCATCGGCGGCTCGCTCACCTTCATCGGCGCCATCATCGCGATGCTCATCATCGACCCGGTGCTGCTGAGCCTCACGGTGCTCGTGATTGCGGTGTCGGTGGTGACGGTGGTGCTGCTATCGCGGCGCATCCGCACCGCCAGCCTGGCCGCGCAGACCAAGGTCGGCGACCTGGCCGCCAGCGTGGAACGGGCCATCAGCGCCGTGCGCACGGTGCGCGCCGCCAACGCCACCGCCCGCGAGATTACGGTGGTGGAGAAGGACGCCGAGGGCGCCTGGCAGATGGGCATCAAGGTCGCCAAGGTCTCGGCCCTGGTCGTGCCGATCGCCGGCATCGCCCTGCAGGTGTCGCTGCTCGTGGTGCTCGGCGTCGGCGGCTTCCGCGTCGCAGACGGCAGCATCACCATCGCCAACCTCGTCTCGTTCATCCTCTTCCTGTTCATGATGATCATGCCGCTGGGCCAGTTCTTCGGCGCGATCACCTCGGTCAACTCGGCCCTCGGCGCGCTCGGCCGCATCCAGGAGATCATCGACCTGCCCAGCGAGGACCAGTTCGACCGCGACATCGCCCCGCTGGCCATCGTGGTGGGCGCTGCGAACGCCAAGGTCAACCCGGATGCCCCGGCGATCTCGTTCGAAGACGTGCGCTTCCACTACGCGCCGACCGCGTTGGCCACGACGGATGCCGTCACCGGCGAGCCGCTCACGGGCGCGGCCGGCCGGGCCGACACTGTCGCCCAGCCGGGCCCTGTTGCCCAGGCCGTTCTCGCCGCCGAAGACGGCACCACCCCGGAGGCCACCACCGAGTTCGCCGGCCCGGCTGCTGCCGCTGCCATCGACCCCTCCGCACGCAAGCCGGTGCTGCGCGGGGTCTCATTCAGTGCCCCGCGCGGCCTGCGCACCGCGCTGGTCGGCCCCTCCGGTGCGGGCAAGAGCACCATCCTCGCGCTGATCGAGCGCTTCTACGACGCCGATTCCGGCGTGATCCGGCTCGGCGGCCTGGACATCCGCAGCCTGGACCGCAGTGACCTGCGCGGTCAGATCGGCTACGTGGAGCAGGACGCCCCCGTGCTGGCCGGCTCGCTGCGCGACAACCTCACGTTGGCCACGCCCGATGCCACCGACGAGCAGTGCGTGGCCGTGCTGCACGCGGTGAACCTCGGTGAGGTGCTCGACCGTGACCCGGCCGGCCTCGGCGCCGCGGTCGGCGAGGACGGCGTCAAGCTCTCCGGCGGTGAGCGCCAGCGCCTGGCGATCGCCCGGGCGCTGCTCGCGGCGCCGCCCATTCTGCTGCTGGACGAGTCGACGTCGAGCCTGGACGGCATGAACGAGCAGCTGATGCGTGAGGCCATCGACGCGGTGGCGGTGGACCGCACCCTGATCGTGATCGCGCACCGTCTGTCGACCGTGGTGGACTCCGACCAGATCGTGGTGCTCGACCACGGCGAGGTCGTGGGCACCGGCACCCACTCGGAGCTCGTCGTCTCCACCCCGCTCTACCGCGACCTGGCCAAGCACCAGCTGCTGGTCTAGGCCGCGCGGGGGTCCCTCGGTCCCTCCAGACGCCGCGAGAGCGGGCGTGTGGTTGCCTCAGCACCCGCGAAGCAACCACTTCGCCGCTTTCGCGAGTTGTTCATCTCGCGTGCGCGGGCGCGGCTACGTCGAGAGGTGGTAGCGCACGCTGGCGAGCTCGGCGCGGAGCGCGGGCGGCACCCGGTCGCCGAACCGGCCGAAGAACTCCTCGGTGAGGTCGCACTCGGCCAGCCAGGAGGCCGGGTCGATGCGGAACAGCTGCTCGAGGGTATCCGGGCTCACCTCGAGACCGTCGAGGTTGAGCGCACCGTCGACCGGCAGCAGGCCGATCGGGGTGTCCACGGCGCCTGCGCTGCCTTCGACCCGGCGGATGATCCACTCGAGCACCCGGGAGTTCTCGCCGAATCCAGGCCAGAGGAAGCTGCCGTCCTCGCCCTTGCGGAACCAGTTCACCTGGAAGATCGCCGGCGCTTTGCTACCGAGCCCCCGGCCCACGCGCAGCCAGTGCGCCCAGTAGTCGGCCATGTTGTAGCCGCAGAACGGCAGCATCGCGAACGGGTCCCGGCGCAGCTCCCCCACGGTGCCCTCGGCGGCAGCGGTCTTCTCGGAGGAGATGGTGGCGCCCATGAACACCCCGTGCTTCCAGCTGCGCGCCTCGGCGACCAGCGGCACATTGGTGGCCCGGCGGCCGCCGAACATGATCGCGTCGATCGGCACACCACCCACCGCTTCCCACTCCTCGGCGATCGACGGGCACTGGGCCGCGGGCACCGTGAACCGGGAGTTGGGGTGCGCGGCGGGCCGACCGCTGTCGGGGGTCCAGGAGTTGCCCTCCCAGTCGGTGAGGTGCGCGGGCGGGGTGTCGGTCAGGCCCTCCCACCACACGTCACCGTCGTCGCGCAGGGCGACGTTGGTGAAGATGGTGTTGCCCCACACCGTTTGCACGGCGGTGGGGTTGGTGGTCTCGCCGGTGCCGGGCGCCACACCGAAGAATCCGGCCTCCGGGTTGATCGCCCAGAGCCGGCCGTCGTCACCGGGGCGGAGCCACGCGATGTCGTCGCCGATGGTCTCCACGCTCCAACCGGGCACCGTGGGCTTGAGCATTGACAGGTTGGTCTTTCCGCAGGCCGAGGGGAACGCGGCGGCCACATGGTAGGTGCCGCCCTCGGGCGACGTCACCTTGATGAGCAGCATGTGCTCGGCCAGCCAGCCCTCGTCGCGCGCCATCACCGAGGCGATCCGCAGGGCGAACGACTTCTTCGACAGCAGCGCGTTGCCGCCGTAGCCGGAGCCGAACGACCACACCTCGCGGTCCTCGGGAAACTGCACGATGTACTTGGTGTCGTTGCTGGGCCAGGTGACGTCGGCCCGGCGGGTGCCCGCTGCGTCGACGAGCGGGAAGCCCACGCTGTGCACGGTTTGCACCCACGGGGTGCCGGCCTCGATCAGGCGCAGCACATTCGTGCCCATCCGGGTCATGATGCCCATGTTCAGCACGACGTAGGGCGAGTCGGTGATCTCCACCCCCAGCTGCGAGATGGGGCCAGCAAGCGGGCCCATGGAGAACGGCACCACGTACATGGTGCGGCCGCGCATGCTGCCGGCGAAGGCGTCGGTCAGTTCGGCCCGCATCGCCTGCGGTTCGGCCCAGTTGTTGGTGGGGCCGGCGTCGTCACGGTGGGTGGAGCAGATGAAGGTGCGGTCCTCGACCCTGGCCACATCAGACGGGCTGGTGCGGGCGAGGAAGCTGTTCGGCCGCCATTCCGGGTTGAGCCGGATGAGCTTGCCCTCGGCGACGAGCTGCTTGGAGAGCTGATCGGCCTCCTGGGCGCTGCCGGTGCACCAGACGATGGCGTCGGGCCGGGTGAGCCGGGCGATCTCGTCGACCCAGGCCTGCAGGGCGGGGTCGGTCGTGCCCGTCGACGTGCCGTAGGGGGTGGCCACACCGGTGGCGGTCGAGTGGGCGGCGTGGGCGCGAATGTCGCTGCGCACGGGGTGGGTGACGGTCATGGTCTGGCCTTCCTCGGGATGCGGACGGGAGCGGGAAGCGGGGGGCAGGAGCACTAAATTCGTCCTGTGCATTAAGAATGCGACTGAATCCGGGCCAGAAACCGAAAAACAGGCGTTAAGAATCATGGTTCTTTACGTATGCTTAAGGAATGCCAACGCCGGCCTCCGACCTCGTCACCCTGGGTCACCGCATCCGTCACTTTCGCAGTGAGCGCGCGCTCACCCTCGACCAGCTCGGTGAGCAGGTGGGCTTGGCGGCCAGCCAGCTCTCCCTGATCGAGAACGGGCGGCGGGAGCCCAAGCTGTCGGTTCTGCAGCAGCTGGCGCAGGCGCTGGGCGTGCCGCTGGCCGATCTGCTCAGCGGCGAGGCGCCCAACACCCGGGCGGCCCTGGAGATCGAGCTGGCCCGGGCGCAGCGGAACCCGCTCTACGGCGCACTCGGCCTGCCCCAGGTGAAGGTGACCAAGGGCATGCCGCTGCCGGCGATCGAGTCGCTGGTGGGGCTGCACCGCGAGCTCGCCCGGCGTGCCAGCGAGGCCATCGCCACCCCCGAGGAGGCCCGCCGGGCCAACACCGAGCTGCGCGAGCGGATGCGCGAGCGCGGTAACTACATGCCCGACATCGAGAAGCTCGCCGAGGAGCGGGTACGGGCCTCCGGGCATGTTTCCGGGGCGCTCACTCACCGTGAGGTGAGCGTGATGGCCGAGCAGCTGGGTTTCACCCTGATCTACGTGAACGACCTGCCGGGCTCCACTCGCTCGGTGACCGACCTGGCCAACCACCGCATCTACCTGCCGCCGGCGTCGATCCCCGGCGGACACGGGTTGCGCTCGATGGCGCTGCAGGCGATGGGGCACCGGCTGCTCGGCCACGAACGGCCGGCCAGTTACGCCGAATTCCTCTGGCAGCGGCTGGAGATCAACTACTTCGCCGCCTGCTGCCTGATGCCGCTGGAGGCCACCCGCTCATTCCTGCAGACCGCCAAGCGCGACCGGGTGCTCTCGGTCGAAGACCTGCGCGACGCGTTCGGGGTGACCCACGAGGCGGCCGCGCTGCGGCTGACCAACCTGGCCACGGCGCACCTGGACATGACCGTGCACTTCCTGCGGGTCTCCGGCGACGGCGGCCTGCAGAAGGGCTACGAGAACGACGGCCTGCCGCTGCCCGCCGACGTGACCGGCTCGATCGAGGGTCAGCTGGTCTGCAAGCAGTGGAGCGCCCGCAGCGCGTTCACGCACACGAACCGCACCACCGAGTTCTACCAGTACACCGACACCCCGGCGGGCACGTTCTGGTGCGCCACCCAGACCGGCAGCACCTCGGATGGTGAGTTCTCGATCAGCGTCGGCGCCCCGTTTGCGCAGGCCAAGTGGTTCCGCGGCCGGGAGACCACGCAGCGGGCGGTGTCCCGCTGCCCCGACGAAACCTGCTGCCGGCGCCCGTCCGGGGCTGTCGCCGCCCGGTGGGCCGGCCAGGCCTGGCCGAGCGCCCGGCTGCACGCGCACGTGCTCTCCCCGCTGCCCAGCGGCACCTTCCCCGGTGTCGACGACACCGAGGTGTACGAGTTCCTCGAGGCGCACGCCGACCAGTAGGCCCGGGCGCTCCGCCCCTGACCCACGCTACTTGCGGGAGCCGGGATCGTCGTCGCCGATGTGCCCGGGCGCGTTGGCGGCGAGAACCCGCTGCACGAAGGCCGAGTACTCCTCCATGTAGTGCCTGAGGAACGTGCGGGTGCCCTCGTTCGTGACCTCACCATCCGGGCTGAACACCTCGGCGCTGAACTGGATGTACGCCTCCGGCGAGTTCAGCTGCGGGGCGTCGAGGAAGCTCAGCACGCTGCGCATCGAGGACTGCATCACGGCGGTGCCGATGCCGCCGGGCGAGGCGCCGATGATGCCGGTGGGCTTGCGGGCGAAGGAGTTCGCACCCCACGGCCGGGAACCCCAGTCGATGGCGTTCTTGAGAGCGCCCGGGATCGACCGGTTGTACTCCGGCGAGACGAACAGGATGCCGTCGGAGGCCTCGATGGCCGTCTTCAGCTCCCGGCCGGCCGGCGGAAAATCGGCGTCGTAGTCAGAGCTGTACAGCGGCAGGTTACCGATCGGGATCTCGGTGAATTCCAGCTCGGCCGGGGCGAGTTTGATCAACGCGCTGCTCAGCGTGCGGTTGATGGAGGTGCTGGCGAGGCTTCCGATCAGGTAGCCGATCTTGAAGGTGGCCATGGGTCTGTTCCTTTCCGACATTCACGTCTTCGGTGCGGCGAGGTGCTCCCGCAGCCCGCGCGGGCGAATCCCGCCCGTATCGGTCTAGCACCGCAAGCCCGGACCCGCCTGAGTGTCGGGTACGGGGCCTCGCGATGTCAACTTGCCAAATGGCAAGTGGCTGCTAGATTGACAGTGCGGCGGGTTCGTCGCGGTGATCGGGGGAACACAATGAACGACCAGCACAGCAGCGACAGCGCACAGCTGAGCACGGATGCGGCGGCGCGGCTGCTGCAGGCCAGCGAAAGCGTCGATGATCGGGTGCGTGAGGCGATCGCGGCGCGCACCCAGGCCATCATCGACGCGTGGATGGCCGTAGCCGTTGTGGTGTACTGCCTGGCGTTCGCGTTCTCCAACGTCGGCGGAGCCGCCGGTGCCGGTCTCATCCCCGGGGTGGAGAACACGACCGGCGAGGGGGTCTCGGTGACGTTCCTGGTGCTCGCGGCGTTCTTCGCAGCCAGCGGTCTCACCGATGGGCTCACTCAGAGCCTGCGTCACCCCACCGGCCGTGGGGCGAAGCTGCGCCGCGGCTATGCGACCGCGAGCCTGCTGCCGTTCGCCGCGATCGTGTACCTGGTCTTCTTCGCACCGACGGCGTCGGTGCCCCTGGCGGTGCTGATCGTGGCCGCCTCGGCAGCGCCCGTGGTGGTTCTGGCGATTCGCTCCGCCCGGCGGGCCAAACTCGCCGGAGTCCGTCGCCCGGAGCCGGCCCTGTCGGCGCTGCTCGACCCGCCCGGCCGGGTGGGCACGGCCATCCTGGGCCTGTGGTTGGGCGCGATCGGAATGTTGACCGCGCCCACGTTCGGTGTCGCCGGCGTCATCGCGGCCTCCGCCTTCCTCCTCGTCTTACTCGGAACCCGCACGACCCGCTTCGGCCTGGACCGGCTCGCGGAAGACTGGGGGCGCACCCAGTGGACCGCTGTCGGCTGCTCCTACCTGCTCGTTCTCGCCCTGTCCGTGCTGCTGGCACGCAGCACCTGGGACCTCGGTGTCGTCGGTGTCGGCGGCGGTATCCTCATCGCAGCCCCGTTGGTGTTCGCGGCGTTCCGCCCCGCGCCCATCTGGGAGGCCTGATGGGCGACCACCATCCCCGGCACGACCTCGACGACGCGCTGCTCACGCCGCTGCGGTTCTCCGTGATGGCGGCGCTGCGGGCGGAAGTGGAAATCGACTTCGGCACCCTGCGCGAGCTGCTCGAGACCGACGATTCGGCGCTGAGCAAGGCCATCAGCACACTCGGCGCCGCGGGCTACCTGGCCGTGCGCAAGGGCTACGTGGGCAACCGGCCGCGCACCTGGCTCACCGCCACGAGCGCCGGCATCGCGGCCATGCGCATCCACGTGGCCGCCCTGCAGGCCATCGCCGCGGGGCTGCCGCCGGCCGGCGGCGCCGAGACCGGCGAGGCGGGCGACGCCAGCCGGTAAATTGGATGCCATGATTCACATTGAGCCGGACAGCCCCGCCAGCGCGGATGTGCGCCTGCTGCTGGACGAGCACCTGGCCGACATGTTCGCCACATCACCGGCCGAGAGCGTGCACGCCCTGGACCATTCGGCGTTGTCGGCGCCGGAGATCTCGTTCTGGACGGCCCGGGAGGACGGCGCCCTGCTCGGCTGTGGGGCCCTGAAACAGTTGACCCCCGCCGCGGGCGAGATCAAGTCGATGCGCACCACCGCCGCGGCGCGCGGGCGTGGCGTCGCCACCCTTTTGCTCGCCCGCATCGTCGACGAGGCTCGCCGGCGAAACCTCGAGCGGCTCTACCTCGAGACCGGCAGCGAGGAGTTCTTCGCGCCGGCCCGCCGCCTCTACGCCCGGCACGGTTTCACCGCCTGCCCGCCCTTCGCCGACTACACCGCCGACCCGCACAGCACCTTCATGACCCTGTCCCTCACCACCGGCGCGAGTGCATAGCTCCTGCACTTTCTGACCGGGTGACGGATGCGCCCGTGCGGATTCCGGCATCCGTCGCCTCGGCCGGCGGCTCAGCGCCGGAGGTCTACGGCGGGGAGCCGGTCGCGGGTGTCGAGCCATGCGGCCATGCGCCGGATGCTGGCGTGCGCCGCCGGGTTGTCGGGCTCGTTGAGGTGACCGTGCCGGGTGCCCGGTTCCCGGCAGACCGTCACATCCACGCCGGCCAGGGCGAGTTCCGCCGCGAACGCCTGCCCGGACGCGCGCAGACTGTCGTGCTCCGAGTTCACGATGAAGGTGGGCGGCAGGCCGGCCAGCTCGTGGCCGCCGGGGAACGCGTAGGGGTTACCGAGTTCGGCGGGGTCGCCCACGTAGTTGAGGTTCATCGCCCGCACATCGTCGGGCTCGAACCGGGCGTCGGCGGGCAGTGCGGCGATCTTCTGGGCGAGTTCGGAGGCAGGGTGCGGCAGCGCACTGTGCACCAGCGGGTAGGCCAGGAGCAGCGACGCCGGCTGGGCGCCGCCGCCATCCCGCAGTCGAAGCGCCACCCCCGCGGCGAGGTCCGCCCCCGCGCTGGCCCCGCCCAACGACAGCTGGTCGGCATCTATCCCGAACTCGGCAGCGTGTTCCACGGCCCAGCGGAAGACCGCGGCGATCTCCTCGGAGGCGACCGGGAAGAGCACTCCGGCGCGGGACGGCTCGCTGTCGGTCAGCGCCGCGGAAACCGGCGCCAGTCGGTAGTCGACGCTGATCACCGTGGTGCCGCGCGCCGCCAGCTCCTGGGACACCCAGTGCGCTTCGGGCATCTCGAGGTCGCCCCAGGCGAAGCCACCGCCGTGCGCCCAGACGAGCGCCGGGGTCGGCCCGGCATCCGTATCGGTGGCGGGATAGACCCGAATCGGGATGGCGCCGTGTGGGCCGGCAATTGTCAGGGAGTGCATGGCTCCGATCCTCCCAGCAACCGTCGCTCGGCGCCGGGCCGACACGCGCCGGGCGGCTCCCCCGGCCCAGCGCTGGGCGCAACTGTTTCCAGTGCGGACAAATGGTGCCGGCGCACCGGGTGCAATTGTCCGCATGGGTAACAGTTAAGGGCAGCCTGGGGCGGCGGCGCGGGGACGGGGCGGGACGGGGCGCTACTGGGGAGCCATGCGGATGCCGCCGTCGAGGCGGATGGTCTCGCCGTTCAGCATCGGGTTCTCGACGATGTGGCGCACCAGGGCCGCGTACTCGGCGGGGTCGCCGAGCCGGGCCGGATGCGGCACCTGGGCGCCCAGCGAGGTGCGGGCCTCGGCGGGCAGGCCCTGCAGCAGCGGGGTGTCGAACAGGCCAGGCGCGATGGTCACCACGCGGATGAGCGAGCGGGCGAACTCCCGCGCCAACGGCAGGGTCATCGCCGCGACGCCGCCCTTGGACGCCGCATACGCGGCCTGACCGATCTGGCCGTCGAAGGCCGCCACGGATGCGGTGTTCACGATCACGCCGCGCTCCGGGGTTCCCCCTGCGGTCGGGGAACTCGGCTCGGCACCGGCCGCACGGCCGTCATCGGCCGGGCCGCCGTCGGGCCGGGTCCTCGCGGGCCCGCCACTCGCGGGCCCGGTCTCGGCGCCGAGGCTCACCGGGTCCGTAGCCTGCATGGCCGCGGCAGCCAGGCGCACCACGTTGAAGGTGCCGACGAGGTTGATCCGCAGCACCCGCTCGAAGTCCGCCACGGGCATCGGGCCCTGCCGGCCCACGGCGCGGGCGGCGGGTGCGATGCCGGCGCAGTTCACCACGATGCGGAGCGGTGCCATGGCGCCGGCGGCCGTCACCGCAGCCTGCACATCGGCCTCGGAGGTCACATCCCCCGCAAGGAATATGGCCGCGTTCAGCGCCGTCGTCGACGTTGCCGCGAACGCCCCCGTAGCGCCGGCCGACCCCACGGACCCCAGCTCAGCCGCGCGTTCCAGCCCGGCCGAGCCGGGCAGATCGAACAACACGACGTGCGCCCCGGCCGCGTGCAGCGCCCGCGCGGTGGCCAGCCCGAGGCCGGAGGCGGCTCCGGTGACGAGGGCGGAGCATCCGCGGATCTGCACGTCAGAGCCGTTCGATGATGGTGGCGTTGGCCATGCCGCCGCCCTCGCACATGGTCTGCAGGCCGTAGCGGCCACCGTCGCGTTCGAGGGATTCGAGCAGGGTGCCGAGCAGCCGGGTGCCGGAGGACCCGAGCGCGTGCCCGAGCGCGATCGCGCCGCCGCTGGCGTTGAGTTTGGCGAGGTCGGCGCGCAGCTCGCGCTGCCAGACCAGCGGCACGCAGGCGAACGCCTCGTTGACCTCGTAGGCGTCCAGGTCGTCGATGCCGAGACCGGTGCGGGCCAGGATGCGCCGGGTGGCGGGGATCACGCCGGTGAGCATGAGCAGCGGGTCGCTGCCGGTGACGGCGAAGCCGTGGAAGCGGGCGCGCGGGGTGAGGCCCAGGGCGGCGGCGCGGTTGGCGCTCATGATCAGGGCGGCGGAGGCGCCGTCGGTGAGCGGCGAGGAGTTGCCGGCGGTGATCTGCCAGTCCACCTCGGGGAACCGGGCGGCGAGCTCGTCGGTGCGGAACGCGAGCGGGAGATCCGCCAGGGTCTCCACGGTGCTGCGGCGGCGGATGGTCTCGTCGCCGACCACCTGGCGGCCGTCGGGCAGGGTCACCGGCAGCAGCGAGCCGTCGAAGTCGCCGCGCGCGGCGGCCGCGGCGGCGAGTTGGTGCGAGCGGGCTGCGTACTCGTCGAGTTCGGCCCGGGTGAGGCCCCACTTGGCGCTGATGAGCTCGGCGGAGACGCCCTGGCCCACGAGCCCGGCCGGGTAGCGGGCGTGCATCATTCGGCCGTGCGGGTCTTGGCTGATGATCGCGGATGCGGGCGAACCCCAGCCCTCGGTGCGGCCGGCTGCGTCGGAGCCGCCGGGCGGGGTCGGCCCGCCGGCGGAGCCCAGCGGGATGCGGCTCATGGATTCGACGCCGCAGGCGATGACGATGTCGTAGCTGCCGGCGAGCACCCCCTGCGCGGCGAAGGTGGCGGCCTGCTGGCTGGAGCCGCACTGCCGGTCGATGGTGGTGCCGGGCACCGACTCGGGGAACCCGGCGCTCAACAGCGCGGTGCGGGTGATGTTGGTGCTCTGCTCGCCCACCTGGGTGAGGCATCCGCCGATCACATCGTCGACCAGCGCCGGATCGAGGTTATTGCGGTTGACCAGGTCTTTCAGCACACCCGCGAGCAGGTCGGCCGGATGCACCCCGGAGAGCGCACCGCCGGGCTTACCCCGGCCGGATGGCGTGCGGACTACATCGACGATGACGGCATCATTGCTCATGACCCCAGCCTAGGCTCGCGCGCGCCGCGGCACGCTCACCCGCAGCGGTTCAGTCCGGCTTCTCCTCGTCGGATCCGGGCCGGTGCACGGTGAGAATCTGCGCGGCAGCGGCCCGCGGACGATAGGTTTGGGTGGGGTCCAGGAGCAGCGCCGACCCGTGGTCGGCCTCGGCGCCGTCCACCCGCACGGTGCCGCGCAGGGCGACCAGAACCTGGGCGCCCGGCCGGATCTCGGTGTGGGGGCCGATAGTGCGGATGGCGAGCCGGGGCGGCTCGGCGGCGCCGACGAAGGTCAGCAGAATGAGGGAACTCGCCCCGGGGGGCCGCAGTTTGGGTCGTTCGAACAGCACCGTGGACGACAGCACGGGCATCACGTGGTCACGGCGAAGCACGCGGCTCGCCTCCACGGACCGCACCGCCACCTGCGGGCCGGCGAGGCCGACCACGTAGTTGTGGGTGCCGGCCGGACCGACCAGGAGGCCGGTGGAGTCCTTGATCTCGACCACGCGGAGCTGCCAACGCAGATTCAGGTCGGCGTCGAGGTCGGCCCAGATCTCGCGGGCGCCGCCCCGGCCCTGGTCGAGCGGCTGGCGGGGAATGTCGGAGAACCGGCTGGTGCGGGGCGGAATCCGTCGTGCGACGGTGTCGTCGTCCTCGTCTTCGGCAATGGTCATTGGCTGTTCCTGCCGAGGTCTGCGCACACAGAAATGTGCTGGATGGCCCGCATATCAACCATCCAGCACATCTCGGTGTTACGGGGGTGCCGGCGTTACTCAGGCCCTGACGTCGGTGAGGACGTAGCCCTCTTCGCCGTGCATGGCCGAGTCGATGCCCGCGACCTCGTCTTCGTTCTTCACGCGGAAGCCGATGGTCTTCTCGATGGCGAAGGCGATGATGAAGGCGAGCACGAAGGAGTAGATCAGAACGGAGAACGCCGCGATGGCCTGAACGAGCAGCTGGGTGCCGTCGCCGCCCAGGAAGAGGCCGGTGCCGTTGGCGAAGAAGCCCAGGTAGAGGGTACCGATGAGGCCACCGACGAGGTGGATGCCCACGACGTCGAGCGAGTCATCGAAGCCCAGCTTGAACTTGAGGTCGACGGCGATGGCGCAGACCGCGCCGGCGATGACACCGAGCAGGATCGCCCAGATCGGCTGCAGCGAACCACACGCGGGGGTGATCGCAACGAGGCCGGCGACGGCACCGGATGCGGCGCCGACCGAGGTGGGCTTGCCGTCGCGCACCTTCTCCACGACCAACCAGGCGAGCAGGGCGGCGGACGGGGCTGCGATCGTGTTGACGAACGCGAGGGCGGCGGTGCCGTCAGCAGCCAGCTCGGAGCCGGCGTTGAAGCCGAACCAGCCGAACCAGAGCAGGCCGGCGCCGAGCAGCACGAACGGCGGGTTGTGCGGAACGTTGACGCCCTTCTGGAAGCCGACGCGCTTGCCGAGCACCAGGGCGAGGGCGAGAGCGGCAGCACCGGCGTTGATGTGCACCGCGGTGCCACCGGCGAAGTCGATCGCGCCGAGGCCGAAGACGTCTTGCAGGCCGTGCGTGATCCAACCGCCGTAGGCGAAGCTGCCGTCCTCGGCGAGGCCGAAGTTGAAGACCCAGCTGGCGACCGGGAAGTAGACGACGGTGGCCCAGATGCCGGCGAAGATCATCCAGGAGCCGAACTTGGCGCGGTCGGCGATGGCGCCGGAGATCAGCGCGACAGTGATGATGGCGAACGTGGCCTGGAAGGCGACGAAGGCGAGCGGCGGGTAAGCGGCGCCCTCCGGGGTCTCGAGGGCGGCGGTCAGGCCGATGTTGCTCCAGTCGATCGCCCACGGCGCCACCGTTCCTTCGGACCCGGGGAACGCGATCGCGTAACCGTAGATCACCCAGAGCACACCGATGAGTCCGAGCGCACCGAAGCTCATCATCATCATGCTGATGACGCTCTTGGCCTTGACCAGTCCACCGTAGAAGAACGCCAGTCCCGGTGTCATCAGTAGGACGAGCGCTGCGGAAATCAGTATGAAAGCAGTATTGCCTTGATCCATCGTGAAAAACCTCTCTGCACGGACGCAGGGGGCGCGTCGGGTAGAAGCCACATTGACAGGGCTCTGTTACACCCACGGCAAGACTTTGTTTCGGGCAGGTTGCAGAGAGCGCCCGTACGTAAACAACAGATGACGGCGGGCTTACAGTCCCACGAGAGTCAGCCGGACAGCGCCCACATCGCGACAGCGCTGGCCGCCGCAACGTTAAGGGAGTCGATGCCGTGCTTCATCGGGATCTGCACCACGGAGTCCGACGCGGCCAGGGCTTCCTCGGTGAGTCCCTCCCCCTCGGCGCCGAGCAGCAGCGCCAGCCGGGCATGCTGCTGGCCGGGGAAGTCGCGCAGGCTCACGGCATCCGGGGTGAGCGCCAGCGCGGCGACGTGGAAGCCGTGCTCGGTGAGCTGCCGCCGGGTGCTCGGCCAGTCGCCCACCCGGGTCCACGGCACCTGCAGCACGGTGCCCATCGACACCCGGATGGCGCGGCGGTAGAACGGGTCGGAGCAGCGCGGGGTGACCAGGATCGCGTCGGCGCCGATCGCGCCGGCCGAGCGGAAGATCGCGCCCACGTTGGTGGGGTCGGTGACGTTCTCCAGAATCAGGATGCGCCGGGCCCCCGCCAGCAGCGCCGCCGGTTCGGGCAGGGCGGGCCGGTGCATCGCGGCGATCAGGCCGCGGTGCAGCACGTACCCGGTCAGCTCGGTGAGCAGCTCCCCCGCGCCCACGAACACCGGCACGTCGTCGCCGACCAGGGCGCGGGCCTCATCGAGCGTGTTCGCCAGGGTGAGCACCGACCGGGGCCGGTGGCCGGCGCCGAGCGCCCGCTCGAGCACCAGCGCGGACTCGGCGATGTACAGGCCGTGCTCGGTGCCCCGTGCCTTCTTGAGCGCCACATCCGTCGTCTGGGTGTAGTCGGCGAGCCGGGGGTCGCTCAGGTCGGAGATCTCGATGACGGGCATCCGAAAAGCCTACCGACGCCCCGCACCGCCCCGATTCTCCCGCGAAAGCGGCCCTGTGGTTGCCTCAGCTCGCTGAGGTGACCGTAAGACCGCTTTCGCGGAAGGGTTTCAGTCGTAGTCGACGAACGGGTCGGGCGTGAGGGTGTACTTGGTGGAGAGGTACTCGTGGATCCCCTCCGAGCCGCCCTCGCGGCCGAGGCCGGACTGCTTGACCCCGCCGAACGGGGCGGCGGCGTTGGAGACCACGCCCATGTTGAGCCCCATCATGCCGGTCTGCAGCCGTTCGATCATGCGCTGCCCGCGCGCCAGGTCTTGGGTGAAGACGTAGCTGACCAGCCCGTACTCGGTGTCGTTGGCGATGCGCACGGCGTCGTCTTCGTCGTCGAACGGCACGATCGACAGCACCGGCCCGAAGATCTCTTCGCGCAGGATGTCGCTGCCGGCCTGCACGTCGCTGATCACGGTGGGCTCGTAGAACGTGCCCTTCCCGTCGAGGGCGTGCCCGCCGGTGAGCAGGGTGGCGCCGCGACCGAGCGCATCCTGCACCAGGGTGTCGGCCTTGGCCACCGCATCGGCGTTGATCAGCGGGCCGATCTTCACACCGGTTTCGGTGCCGCGGCCCACGGTGAAGCCGGTGACGGCCTCGGTGACGCGGCGGGCGAATTCGTCGGCCACGGATGCCTGCACGATGAACCGGTTCGCGGCGGTACAGGCCTGGCCCACGTTGCGGAACTTCGCGGCCAGGGCGCCCTCCACGGCGCGGTCCATGTCGGCGTCTTCGAACACGAGGAACGGGGCGTTGCCGCCGAGTTCCATCGAGGTGCGCAGCACGTTCTGCGCGGACTGGGCGATGAGCTTCTGGCCGACCCCGGTGGACCCGGTGAAGCTGAGCTTGCGGAGCCGCGGGTCGGCGATGATCGGCTCGGAGACGGCGCCCGAGGTGGAGGTGGTGAGCACGTTGACGACGCCGGCAGGCAGGCCGACCTCTTCGAACAGCTTGACCAGGTACAGGGTGGTGAGCGGGGTCAGCTCGGCGGGCTTGATCACGACGGTGCAGCCGGCGGCGAGCGCCGGGGCGATCTTGCGGGTCGCCATCGCCAGCGGGAAGTTCCACGGGGTGATCAGGAAGCTCGGTCCGACCGGGTGCTGCGACACGATCATGCGCCCGGTGCCCTCTGGATTGGTGCCGTACCGGCCGGTGATGCGCACGGCCTCCTCGCTGAACCAGCGCAGGAACTCGCCGCCGTAGGTGACCTCGCCGTACGATTCGGCGAGCGGCTTGCCCATCTCCAGCGTCATCAGCAACGCGAATTCGTGCCGGCGCTCGTGCAGGAGGTCGAAGCTGCGGCGCAGGATCTCGCCGCGCACCCGCGGCGGCGTGGCGGCCCAGGCATCCTGTGCGTCGGCGGCGGCGGCGAGGGCTGCCAGACCGTCGGCGGCTCCGGCGTCGGCGATGGTCTTGATCACCTTGCCCGTGGACGGGTCGTGCACGGTGAGCGTTTTCCCGTCTGCGGCGGGCACCCACCGTCCGTTGATGTACAGCTCGTTGGGAACGTGCTGGAGCAGCTCTGCTTCGGTTACGTGGGTCACAAGTGCCTCCCTGAAGTCGTCGACCTTAAACCTACCCGGGTGCCGCCGGCCTGCCCCGGTTGCCGTGGCCTAGCGCGGCCGGGGCGCGGCGCGACCGGCCGGCAGGATGCCCAGGCAGAGCAGCAGGAACACCAGCTGCAGCACCCCGGTGGTGAGGTACAGCGTGTGCAGGAATGAGTAGACCGGCAGCAGCGCGACTTCCACGTAGACCCAGATCACCAGCCCGAACCCGGCGACGCCGGCGGCGGCCGGCCACCACGGATGCCGCCGGTGCTGCAGCAGCACGGCGAGCGCCTGGGTGCCGCCTACGACCAGCACCAGGATGAGCCCGGGCATCACGAAGGAGTCGAACGGGGTGCCCTCCAGCCAGCTCTGCGGCATCCCCATGCCGTTCGCCACGACCAGGCCGACCCCGCCGCCCACCGCCGACACGAGGTTGAACCAGCCGACGATCAGCAGGGCGAGCCACCAGGGTCGGCGCGGGTGGGCCGGGTCGGTGCCGGGCACGGCGGAGCGAACGGATGCGGGTTGGTGCGCCATGCTGCCATCCTGATCCTGGCGTCTGGCGGGCCACAAGCCCCCACTCGGGTCGCGCTACCTCCCGTGCCCGGGCTCCCCCGCGAGACGGCAGTTGAGGCCACTGGGAGGTGCCCTGACTGGCCCCAACTGCCCTCTCGTGGTGGCGTCGCGGGGCTAAAGGGTGTTCAGGGTGCCGCGCACGATCGAGTCGCCGGAGTGCGCGGGATTGCCGTCCGCCGGCTCCGCCGAGACATCCACCACCGAGAACTCGGCCAGGTCGACGCCCGCCGGGATGCTGAAGCGGCCGGTTGCCCCGTCGAGCAGACCCACGCTCACCAGCCCGGTGGCGTCGGCGGTGAGCAGCCACACCTCGCGCAGCCCGCCGCCACCGGCGTCGTCGCCGTCGTCGGCGTCGTCGGCCAGGTCCACCACGACTTCCCTGCGACCGTCCGTGGCCTCCTCCACCAGGGCGCTCCCGCTCGCCGTCCAACCGGGCAGCGCGTCGAGTTGAGCCTGGGCGATCACGGTCTCGGGGGCCGGCGCGCGCGTCGACTGCCACCAGACGCCGGCCGTGATGCCGCCGACAATGCCGACCGCGCAGGCCGCCGCGGCCACGGGCAGCCAGGCACGCCGGTGACGGCGCTGGCGCCGGTAGGGCACGTAGGCCGGTCGCGCGCCAGTCCTTGCACCGGGGTCGATCTGGCTTCCTACACTCTGGGAGTCGTGGGAAGTGCGGCCGGACTCTCCGGCCCCAGCGTCGAGGTGCGGGGCGGCCAGGCGCGGCACCGCGGCCACGTCGTCGGAGAGGCCGAGGGCCGAGTGGATGCGGCCCCACACCGCATCCGCCGGTTCGACCAGGTCGACGCTGCCGGCGCTCCGGCCGATCAGCACGGTGCGGCGCAGCGCATCCAGCTCGCCGGTGCAGCCGGGGCAGGAGGCCAGGTGTTCGCGCTCGGCGGGGCTGAGGTCGAGCTCGGCGAGCGCGACCAGGGCGAGCGTGTCGCGGTCAAGATGCGTCATCGTTCGCCTCCAATCGAGTACGTAAGCGGGTGAGGCTGCGGCGGATGTGACTCTTCACGGTGCCGAGCGGCAACCCGAGGCTATCGGCGATCTGCACGTGGGTGAGGTCCTCGTAGAAGGCGAGCCGCATCACGCGTTGCGGCACCGGTTCGAGGCGGTTGAGTTCTTCGCCGATCAGCAGGCGCTCGGCGACGTCGGCGGACTCGTCGACGGTGTACAGCTCGGCGTCGTCGACGAGGGTCTGTTCGAGCCGGCGCCGCCGGGTGCGCGCCTCGTGCGCGTCGGCGATGGCGTGCCTGGCGATGCCCACGATCCAGGCGGGCAGCGCCGCCCGGTGCTCGTCGAAGCCGGCCCGGCCGCGCCAGGCGGCGATGAACACCTTCTGGGTGACGTCTTCGGCCTCGCCCGTGTCACCGAGCGAGCGCACCGCCAGGGTGTACACCAGCGACGACCAGCGCGCGTACGCCTCGGCCAGGGCCTGTTCGTCGCCCGCTCGAAAGCTCGCGACCAGGTTGGACTGGTCACGCTCATCGTCGGTGCTGTTCGCAAAGGGTGCGCTCACGTCGCCGTGCTGCCTCCGGGATCGGTGCCGCGTGGTGCGGGTGTCCATCTCAGCACTCACGATCCAGCCGGGCCGGGCCGCAAGTGCGACCAGCATAACCACGTATGGCCGATCCGCGCGCACCCCGTTCGGGCGGTGGCGTGGTCGTGGTTCCGGTCGGGTTCATGGCACCGGCACCGCCGTGACGAACACGTTGGACAGGTACCGCCTGGCCTCGTAGTCGAACTCACCGCCGCAGGTCACCAGGGTGAGCCGGGGCTGGCCCGACCTGTCGAACACGCTCGCCCAGGGCACCTCTGGCTTCTGCTGGCTGTCCACGGATGCGACGGCGTAGCGGTGCGCGACGCCGTCGGCGGTCTCCACCACGATCTCGGTGCCCACCGGGGCGTCGGCCAGCTGCGCGAACGGGCCGAGGTCGTAGACCAGGGAATCCACGTGCGCGGCGATGACGGTGGCTCCGGCCGGGCTGCCAGGGCCGGCGCCGTACCGGTACCAGGCGGCCACGGCGGGGTTCTCGGGCAGGGCCATGGCCGCGCTGTCGGTCAGGCCCACCGCCTCGATCGGCATGTCGATGCCCAGCGAGGCGGCGCTCACCCGCACCGGGGCGCTCACCGGGGCCGGCTGCCCGGCCAGGGACGCCGACCGGCGCGGCACATCCGGCACCGCGGGCGCCGGCACCGGCGCCGGCGATGGCACCCGGGCCGGCGCGGTCTGTGCGCTGGCGCCGGTGCCTGTGCCGGCCCCGGAGCCTGCACCCGTACCCGCGCCGAAGCCGGAGCCGAAGCGGTCGCCGGAGCCGGGCAGCGAGCCGGGCAATCCGGCGGATGCGGGGCCGCCCAGGCCGGCGAACGCACCGGCGGCAGGATCAGTGCCGCCGGTCGTCGCGAGCGAGGCCCCGCATCCGCTGATCAGGCCAACCAACAGGGCGGCCCCCAGGAGCGGACCGACGACAGCGCGGGCCACGGTGGGCCACCCGAACAGGCTCACCATGACCCGCACCTCTCTGTCCTACGCCCGGTTAGCGCCGCGCCTCGGCGCGTCGGGTGCCGTAGATCGCCGCCGCGCTGATGGCCAGCACCAGGGCGAGGGCCGCGCCGCCGAACCAGAGGCCCGAGGTGTTGCCGGGCTGGTTGGTGGCGACCAGGCCCGCGCTGCCGGCGGGAACGCCGTCGGGGTTGGAGTGCAGGCCGTCGATGGTCTGCACGGCCAGCGCCAAGTTGCTGTCTTCCAGGCTGCCCCAGGCGTAGACGATGGTGTTCGTGCCCTCGGCCACGTTCACATCGGCCGGGCCGATCACCGGGTCGGTGGTTCCAGTTGCGGCCACGGATGCCGACACCGTACCGGCCGGCAGGGTGAGCAGGGACTCGTCGGGGTTGCTCAGGTTGCTGATCACCGCGGTACCACCGGCGAGCACGTCCACGGCGGGGGCCGCGGCGACGTGCCGCACCGTGAGTCGGCCTTCGCCGGCGCCGACGGTGCTGATGTCGTTGGTGAACAGGGTGGCGGTGGGCGCCCCGGCCGCGTCGAGGTGCGCGGCGGCGGTGTAGTTCTTGCCCGCCTCCAGCGGCAGGTCGACCGGGCCGATGGCCGGCGAGCTCGCGTCGGCGGCATCCGATGCCGTGATCGCCACGGTGTAGGTGCCGGCGGGCAGTTCGAGCGGCCCGGCGAGATCGCCGGGCTCGAAGTCGTCGAGGGTGAGGTCGCCGTTCACGTACACGTCAACGGTGAGGCCGGGCACCCCGTGCAGCACGGAGAGCTTGGCGACATCGGTTGCGGCGTTCGCCGGGGCGATTCCCGCCAGGGCAACAAGGGCGCCGGCTGCGATGCCGACGGCAATGGTCTTGCGCATGGTTTCCTCCAGTCAGTGGAACGAGGGCGGGAACCTGTCGGTTTCCCGTTACCCGTTACTTCCGGAGGACACCCCCATTCGGATGCACTCGCATGAAAAAAACTTCGGACGCACCTGGCGAGCCATTCTCGGGGCCGCTGTGCCGAGGTGCGCCAGAATGCCCCATCGGGCGCTCCCAAGGGGGACTCTGCCGCAAGTCGGCGACGCGGCCGGCATCCAGTTGCGCCAGAATGCCCCTTCGGGCGCCCTGAAGGGGCACTTTGCAGCAACTCGGCAGAGCTCCTGGGCGAAGCACGGCAGAGCACCCCGAGCGAAGATCGGCGGGGCAACCCCGGCGAACCGGGGCTCCGCTGCGGGCTAGGCCTGCTCGACCAACTCCGAGGTGGCCAGCACCGCGCCGGCGTGGGCGAGTTCGGCCAGCGCCGTCTCGCTGGACTCCGCTGCCACCCCGGCGACGAGGTCGGTGAACACCCGCACGTGCTGGCCGTGCTCCAGGGCGTCGAGCCCCGACGCCCGCACGCAGTAGTCGGTGGCCAGGCCCACCAGGTCGACATCCGTCACCCCGGCGGCGATGAGCAGCTCGCCGAACTTCGTGCCGGAGTCGTCGATGCCGTCGAAGATCGAGTAGCCGGGCTGGCCCTGCCCCTTGAGGATGTGCACCGTGGACTTGGGTAGCACCAGCGCCGGGTGGTACTCGGCGCCGAAGGTGTCGGCCACGCAGTGCACCGGCCAGGTGTCGACGAAGTCGGGCTCGGCATCCGTGGCGAAGTGGCCGTTGTTGCCGCCCTCGGCGTCGTGCCAGTCGCGGGAGGCGAAGATGTGCTCATAGCTCAGCGGATGCGCGGCCAGCAGGGCGCTGATCGCCCCGGCCACGGCGGCCCCGCCGTTAACCGCGAGGGCGCCGCCCTCGGTGAAGTCGTTCTGAACGTCGATGATGACCAGTGCGCGAGTCACGGAAGCACTCCTGTCGGGTTGGGATTTCAGTTGTTCGAGAGGTTGTTGCCGCAGCGGAAGAACCCCGTCGTGATGGTGTCGATAGCCTGCTTCGCATTATCACCCACATCACCCAACGCGTATACGGCGAAGGTGAGGGTGCTGCCGTCGGCGGCGTTGATGATGCCAGAGAGCGTGTAGCCGGTGTCGATCCAGCCGGTCTTCGCGAACACTGAACCGTCGGTATCCGCGTTGGGGCCGGAGAACCTGTCGCTGTAGGACAGCGAGCCGGTGGCGCCGCCGGCCACGGGCAGGCCGTCGAAGATCACGCCGAGGTTGCCCTCGCGGGCGTTGATCTTCTGGAACAGCCTGGTGAGGTAGGCCGGCGGCACGGCGTTGTTGTCGGAGAGCCCGGAGCCGTCGGCAATGAGGATGCCGGTGGTGTCGATGCCGTATTCGGCCAGGCCCGCCAGCACGGCGGGTTGGATGGCGGCGAAGGTGTTGCCGGTGCCGCCCTCCACGGCCACCAGCCGGCCGAGCATCTCGGCGAGGGCATTATCGGAGACGATGAGCGACTGCTGGATGAGGGTGGACACCGGCTGGGACTGCACCGCGGCGAGCCGACCGGCGCCGGCCGGGGCGGTGCCAACGCTCACGCTCACGCCGCCGCCGAGTTCGTCGGCGAACGCGGCGCCGGCCCGCGCCACCGGGTCGTCGCTGCGGGCGGAGGTGCTGTTGTAGGGATTGTCGCGGTCGCCGTCCACCTGCAGGGCCGTGATCAGCGGCATGTACCCCTGGGTCTGTTCCTTGCGGTTCCAGCTGGGCTCCCAGGCCGGGTCGCCGAAGTAACTGGAGTCGAGCACCACCGAGGTGATGGCGGTGCCGCCCATCGCGGCGCGGGTCTGCTCGGCGAGGTCGTCGAGGTGCGCGGCGCCGTCGTAGAAGGAGTCGTCACTGGTGGGGGTGCTCGAGAGGGTGAGGTCGCCGCCGCCGACGAGCACCACCTGGCCGGGCTCGCTGCCGGCGACCACGGTGGTGGTGGCACGGTAGTCCGGCCCGAGCACGCTCAGCGCGGCCGCCGAGGTGAGCACCTTGAGCACGCTGGCGGCGCGGGATGCGGTGCCGCCGCCGCGGTCGAAGAGCACCTCGCCGGTGCCGGCGTTCACCACCTGCGCCTGGAACTCGCCCAGCCTGGAGTCCGCGGCGAGGTCGGCCACCGAGCAGGTGCGCAGCGGGCTGGCCACGGTAGCGACGGCCGGGGCCGGCCGCAGCTCCGGGCCTGCCGCGGTGGGCGTGGGGATGGCGGATGCGGTGGGCGCGGCCACCTCGACCGGCTCGGCGCTGCCGTCGCCGGCGGCCGCTCCCGCCCACACCGCGCCGCTGCCGAGCAGCACGAACGCCACGGCCGCGGCGATGATCAGCTTCAGCCGGCTCGAGACGACGAGCTTGGTCGGCTGCTCCGTTGCCTCGGCCGAGGGGCCGCCCGGCTCTGGAACTGTCGGGTCTGGTGTATCCACCTGAGCACTTTACCGAGCGAGGGTGTGAGCCCGGTCAAAGCGGCTCTCCCAGCGCCCGCGGCGCAGGCCAGCGCTCGCGGCGCAGGCCAGTGCTCGCGGCGCAGGCTCGTGCAGTCCATACTCTGCGCCACGGGAATGAACCTGCGCCGCGGGAAGAACCATGCGCCACGGGATGCCGCGGCTCAGGGCCGCCGCTCGGCCGCGAACGCTACTCGCCGGGGTAGACCAGGCCGATCTGCGCGCGGATCTCGTCGAGGGTCGCCATGATCTGCACGGACTCGGTCACGGTGAGCAGGTCGCTGGTGATGAGGCCCGCGGCCACGAGGCGTTCGGCCTCGGTGGCCTGAAAGTGCATGCCCCGGCCCGCGAAGGCGGGCGTCTCGTACGATTCGACGATCTCGTTCGAGGCGTTGAACACCCGGAACGAGGTGGGCGAGTACCAGACCTCGTCGATGTCGATCCGGCCCTCGGTGCCGAGAATGCTGGCGGTGTTGGGCCCCTTGGTGTCGCTCGCGGAGAGCAGCGACGCGATCTGGCCGCCCGGGTAGCGGAAGATCGTGGCGATCTGGGCATCCACCCCGGTGTCTTTGAACGTGGCCGAGGCGAGGATGCTCGCGGGCTTGCCGAACAGCGCCGACGCGAACGACACCGGGTAGATGCCGAGGTCGAGCAGGGCACCGCCGCCGAGCGGCAACGAGTTGATGCGGTGGTTCGGGTCGTCGGGCAGGTCCTGGGTGTGGTCGGCGATGAGGGAGTGCACGTCGCCGAGGCTGCCGGCGGCGAGAATCTCGCGGATGCGTGCCATGTGCGGCAGGAACCGGGTCCACATGGCTTCGAGCAGGAGAAGGTTCTTGCTCTCGGCGAGCGCCACCAGGGTGCGCGCCTCGGCCGCGTTCACGGTGATCGGCTTCTCGACGAGCACGTGCTTGCCCGCATTCAGCGCCAGGGCGGCGTTGGCCGCGTGGAACGGGTGCGGGGTGGACACGTAGATGATGTCGACCTCGGGGTCGGCCACGAGGGACTCGTAGCTGGGGTGCGCGTTGGGGATGCCGAACTCGGCCGCGAAGGCATCCGCCGACGCCTGGCTGCGGGAGCCGACGGCCTGCACCGTGAAGCCGTTCTTCACGAGGTCGCCGGTGAATTGGTGGGCGATTCCGCCCGTGGCCAGGATTCCCCAGCGGAGTGCATCAGTCATGCTGCGAGCCTAGCGAAGACGCTGGGGCACGCACCAGATCGCTGTGTTATTGTGCCGGTCATGACTCAAAAAGACCCGGCCGACAAGTCGTTCGACGAGAAGCGCCACGACCAGCTCACCACCGCACCCAAGGCCGACGAGGGGGATGCGGCGCCGCGCGTGACCCTGAATGAGCAGGCCGACGGCGTGAAGCGCATCGACGTGGCCGACACCGCCGCCGTGCGGCCGGGCAAGACCTCGGAGTAACCGGTCACCCGGTGTTTGCCGGGCGGTCACCGGGCCTCAGTATGCTGACGCCCGTGAGCGAGAATCTGCTTCTGGCCCGGCGCACGGCCCCGCAACACCGGATCGTGCACCACACCGTCACTCTGCCGCCCGCGCCGACTCCCAGCACGATTCCGGCACTCCCGGCGAGGCCCGGATTCGCCCCGCGCAACTCCCCCGTCGACCTGCTGTTCCGGGCGCTCTGGCAGCTGGTGGGCGTCTACGTGTTCCTGGTGCTCCTGGTCAAGGACCGCCGGCTGCCCCGCTGACTTACCGTGGCACCTGCTCAGGTCTGCGTGTCACGGCTGGCGGATGCCGGCGAGCACCCGTTCGGCGATCGCCCGGTGCCCGGCGTCGGTGACGTGCACCCCGTCGGGTGCCACCGACTCCTGGTCGATCACCGGCGGGTCGATCAGGCTCAGGTACTCGGCGCCCACCCGGGCCGCGGCGGCCCGCACCCACCCATCGAGCTCGACGATCAGCGCGTTGCCCGGTTGCGCGGTGGACGGCCCCACCGCCACGATGCGGGCCTGCGGCAGGCCGTCGCGCACCTGGTCGTAGGTGGCGTCCACGGCCGCGCGCACCGCGTCAGGGTCGGCGGCGAGCGCGGTGAGGTCGTTCTGCCCACCCGCGATCACGACGACGTCGGGGTGCACGGCGATGACGTCAGGCACCCGCTCCAGGTAGGTGGGGCAGTACACCAGTCCGCAGCCGCCGAGCCCCGAGGTGGCGACGAAACCGGTTCCGCCCTGGCCCTGGTTCACTTCGACCCAGCCGGCGTCGTGCGCCACGAGCGCCGACCAGCGCCGGTCGGGCTCGGATGCGCCCCAACCCTGCGTGTAGGAGTCGCCGAGGAACACCGCCGCGGTGTCGCCGGCAGCGATGGTCGGCGGGTCCTCCAGGGGCGGCAGCAACGAGGGCGGCAGGCTGCGCCCGGTGCCACCGAGCAGGAGCGCCGCCGCGGTAGCGCCCACGGCGACCGTGAGCACCACGCCGGCCAGCAGCCACGTCCACCACCGGCGCCGGGGCGACCCGGCGGGCGGGGAGGGTCGCGCGCGCCCGGGGTTCATGGGGCCCAGCATAGGAGCCCCGGAGACTTCGTGGGCCCGGCGCCCGTGTCAGCGGGTTTCGTCGGGCGGGCCGGGCCGCGGGCTACGCCTGCGGATTACGGTCGCGGCTTGAGCGGATCGGTGACGTCGGCCACCGTGGCGCCGTAGGCGGTGATCAGCGCGTCGGCGTCGACGAAGGCGGAGTACCCGTGCTCCCCCGCGCCCATCGCCACGCGGGTGCCGCGCATCCGCTCGTCGGCGAACACCGGCCAGGCGGTGCTGCTGCCCAGCGGCGTGATGGTGCCGCGGGAGTAGCCGGTGGCGGCCAGGGCGAGGTCTTCGTGCGGCAGCGAGAGCTTGTTCACGCCCACCAGGGCACGCAACTTGGCCCAGCTGATCTGCCGGTCGCCGGGCACGAGCACGAAGATGTAGTCGCCGTCGTGGCGCTTCACCACGAGCGACTTCACGATGCCGCTGGGTTCGAGGCCCAGCAGCCTGGCGGCGCTTTCGAGGCTGTCGGCCGCGGGGCGCTCGACGATGTCGATCTGCAGGCCGCGCGCTCGCGCATCCGTTTCGACCCTGTGACGCCCGGTGTCTGCCATGCCTCGAGTCAACCATGCCGGCGCGTGCCGGTGCGAGTGGGCGAGCGGATGCGCGTGGGGTCAGCCGAAGATCGCCCAGCCGTGCGGCGGCACCGTGGGGCCGGCCGGGCCCTGCTCGGCCGCGCCGGCCAGCCGCTCGGCGGCATCCGTCGGCACCGGCAGGGTCTCGTCGCCGAGGTTCAACGCCACGACCAGACGGTGGCTGCCGTCGGTCACCTCGTACACATAGCCGGTGTTGGTGAGGGTGAGCGGCCGGGTCGTGGCTGCGTGCAGCCAGGGGTGCCGGCGGCGCAGGCCGATCAGCTCCTGGTGCAGCACAAAGGTGGCCTGGCCGGCGGGGTTCTGATCGGCGGTGCGGTCGGCGGTGCGGTCGGCGGGGTGGTCGGCGGGGTGGTCGGGGTAGGCGGGGCGGATGGCGTCGTCGCCGCCGGCCCGCTGCTCCTTCACCGCGCGGAGGCCCTGTTCGTCGCCGTAGTAGATCGCCGGGGTGCCGCCCAGGGTGAGCAGCAGCACCAGGGCGTGCGGGTGGTGCCGTTCGTCGTGGATCTGGCTGGCCAACCGGGTCACGTCGTGGTTGCCCACGAAGGTGTAGGGCACGAACGTGCCGAGGAACTCGGTGTGCCGGGTGAGCGCCCAGTCCAGCTCGAAGAAATTGCGCTCCTGCAGCGCGTGCCAGATGGCCTGCCAGAGCTCGTACTGGGTCACCGTGTCGACGCCGGAGTCCGCGACGAAACCGGTGTAATCGCCGTGCAGCACCTCGCCCAGCACGTAGACGTCGGGGTGCTGCGCGCGCACCCGGGGCAGCACACCGGCCCAGAACGCGGCCGGCATCGCGTAGGCCGCGTCGAGCCGCCAGGCGTCGATGCCCCGGTGCAGCCAGTGCGTCATCACGGCGGTGACGAGATCGGCGACGGCGGGGTTGTCGTGGTTGAGGGTGACCAGGGCGTCGTGCCCCTCGAACGACACCAGCTCGCCCGTCTCGGTGCGGCGGAACAAGGCGTTCTCGGGCGCGGCCGGGTCGGCGAGGGCGGTTCTGAGCGGGGCGAACTCGCGGCCCACGTGGTTGAACACGCCGTCGAGCATCACCCGGATACCGCGCCGGTGGCACTCGTTGACGAGGTGTTCGAGGTCCGCGGTGTCGCCGAGCCGCGGGTCCACCTCGAAGTAGTCGGTGGTGTCGTAACCGTGTGTGCGCGAGGCGAACACCGGGCCGAGGGCCAGGCCGTTGGCGCCGAGCTCGAGCAGGTAGTCCAGCCAGGATTCGAGTTGGCGGAGCCGGTGCGTGGGGGTGCTCTCGTGCCCGGTGGTGTCGGCGCCGACGAAGCCCAGCGGGTACACGTGCCACCAGATCACGTGTTCGGTCCAGTCAGGCACGCCTCGACCCTATCGCGGTTGCGTCACCGCACCTGCTGTGGTTGGCCGCGCCCGCTATAGCGGGCGCGCCGGCCCACAGGAGGCGCGGTGGCCGGCAGGGGGTGCGCCGAGCGGCGGGAGCGTCGGCCGAGGGGCGGCACCGGCGGAGGAGAAGGCCTGGAGAAGGCCTGGAGAAGGCCTGGAGAAGGCCTGGAGAGGGCCGCCTATCAGAATCGAACTGATGACCTATTCATTACGAGTGAATCGCTCTACCAACTGAGCTAAGGCGGCGTGAGACCGAATACTTCCTTGCGAAAGACGCTCGGTGACACAG
Organism: Cryobacterium sp. W22_MBD10_FK3; assembly: GCF_052113745.1. Lineage (NCBI taxonomy): Bacteria > Bacillati > Actinomycetota > Actinomycetes > Micrococcales > Microbacteriaceae > Cryobacterium > Cryobacterium sp. W22_MBD10_FK3. The sequence goes on along the minus strand of NZ_JBGQOH010000013.1, from coordinate 72,109 downwards.
CATCCAAGCTTAGTCGGTCGTGGAGGTCACGGTGTACAGCTCGCGGAAGGATTTGGCGACCCAGGCCGACAGCGGGCTGCAATCATCCGCTTCGGCCCAGCATCGCCAGGCGTGCCGGGTGGCGGCCATGGCCACGAGGGTGAACAGCAACGCCCGCTGGGCGAGGGCCCGCGGGTCCTCGGCGAGGCGGGGATCATCGGCCGCGAACCGGCGCTCCACGATCTCCTGCAAACCGGCTTCGAAATTGCGCAGTGTGGCCATCCGCATGGTGAACAGGTAGCTGTTGTCTTTCATCACCGCGCGCCGCAGTTCGTGGATTTCGCGGTCGCCGTCGGTGTTCTGCAGGCTGCGGCCGATCAGCTCGGCCAGGTCGGCCATCACGTCGGCGCCCGGTCCCCCGCTGATGAACCGCTCGACGTCGGCGTCGCAGGCCAGCTCGAGTTCGTCGCCGACCAGGGCGGAATCCTTGGAGGCGAAGTAGTTGAAGAAGGTGCGCGGGGAGATCTCGGCGAACCGGCTTATCTCGTCGATGGTCACCTTGTCGATGCCGCGCTTGGCGCAGAGGGTGAGCACGGCGCGTTGGATCTCCCGGCGCGTGGCCAGGCGCTTGCGTTCCCGCAGGCCCACTCCCTCAGCTGCCGCGGCCATCCGTCAACACATCGGGTCGGCCGCGGGCACGGTGCCGTCGATCAGGTAGCTGTCGACAGCATCGTTGACGCAGGAGTTGGACTTGTTGTAGGCGGTGTGCCCCTCACCCGTGTAGGTGACGAGCTGGCCGCTGTCGAGCTGCGCGGCCAGGTTCTCTGCCCACACATAGGGGGTGGCCGGGTCGTTGGTGGTGCCGACCACCAGGATCGGGGCGGCGCCGGCAGCGTGGATCTCCTCGCGCTCCCCGGCGAAGGCATACGGCCAGTTGGCGCAGGAGATGTCACCATAGGCCATGTACTTGCCGATGGTGGGGGCGATCTGCTCGATCTCGGCGGCCTCAGCGCGCATGGCGGCGATGTCGTCGTTGTAGGCGTAGTCCACGCAGTTGATCGCCATGAACGCCTCGGTGGAGTTGTCGGCGTAGCTGCCGTCGGGGTTGCGGCCGTTGTAGCCGTCGGCGAACTGCATGGCGCCGTCGGCGCTGCCCTGCATCACGCTCTCGAACATGTCGCTGAGGTTGGGCCACGCGGTGGCCTGGTAGAGCGGGTAGATGATCGCGGTGAGCAGCGCGTTGGCGCCGAGCTGGCGGCCGTCGGTGGCGGTGATCGGGCTGGCATCCACCGACGCCAGCAGCGCCGAGATGGTGGCCATGGCGTCGTCGACGGTGCCGTCGAACGGGCAGTCCGAGCCCGCCAGGCAGTCGGTAAGGTAGGCGCGCAGGGCGTTCTCGAAGCCCAGCGCCTGGGTGCTGGTCACCTCGAAGTTGCTGGTGGACGGGTCGAGGGCGCCGTCGAGCACGAGCCGGCCGACCTTGTCGGGGTACAGCTCGGCGTAGGTGGCGCCGAGGAAGGTGCCGTAGGAGAACCCCAGGTAGTTGAGCTGGGTGTCGCCGAGCACCGCGCGCATCAGGTCGAGGTCGCGGGCGGCGCTCTGGGTGTCGACCTCGCCGAGCAGGGCGCCGGTCTTGTCGGCGCAGGCGGCGGCGAAGTCCACGGCGCTGGTTTCCAGTTCCTGGATCCAGGCGTCGGTGCCGCGCTCGGCGTCGCTGAGCCCGTAGAGGTACTCGTCCATCTGGGCGGGTTCGTAGCAGGACACCGCGGAGGACTCGCCGACCCCGCGCGGGTCGAACCCGACGATGTCGTAGCGTTCCTGCAGGGCGGCGCTGGTGGCGTAGTCCACCGAGGTCTTCACGAAGTCGTAGCCGGAACCGCCGGGGCCGCCGGGGTTGACCAGCAGCGAGCCGAGCCGGTCGCCGGTGGCATTCTGACGCACCAGGGCGAGGTCCACCTCGCCGGCGGCCGGGTCGGCCCAGTCCAGTGGCGCCGATGCGGTGGTGCACTGCATGTCGTTGTCGCAGTCGGACCATTCCAGCACCTGGCTGTAGAACGGCTCGAGCGCCGCGTCGACCTTTTCACCTGTGGGCGTGGATGTGGACGGCGCCGGCTCTGGCATGAACCACGGCACGCACCCGGTCAGGCCGAGCGTCAACGCCACCGCGGCCGTCATGGTCGTGAATACGCGAGAGCGCTTGGTCACTGGGTTCCTTTTCTCTGGTGCATCGGGTGGGCTGCGAATGCCGTCAACGGCGAATCATCGACACGAGCATGGCCTCCAGGGCCAGCGCGGGTGCCACGTTCGCTTCGATTCTCTGCCGGGCCAGGGCGATCGCATCCATCGTCGCCACCGTGGTGGCCGGCGGGCAGGCCCCGGCGGCCCGGCGCAGTTCGGGCAGCAGTTCGACGTTGATGATGGTGCTGTCGCGCCCCAGTTGCACCATCATCACGTCGCGGTACAGCGAGGTGAGGTCGACCAGGATGCGGTCGATGCCGTCGCGGAGGCTGCGGGTGGCGCGCCGCTTCTGGTCGTCTTCGAGGTTCTTGATCTGGCCGCGGAGCGCGGGCGGCACCGACTGGCCGGGTTCCACGCCGAGCGAGCGCAGCACGCCCTCGCGTTCGGCGGCGTCCCGCTCGATGGTGATCGCCTTGGCGTCGTCGCCGGCGATGGCGAGCAGCCGGGCGGCGGCGTTCACCGCCGAGGAGATTCCGGTGAGGCCGAGGGCGGTGCGGAGGGTCTCCTCACGGCGGGCGCGGGCCTCGGCGTTGGTGGCGAGCCGCAGGGCCATGCCGATGTGGCTCTGCGATTCCCTGGCGGCGCGTTCGGCGACGGCCGGGTCCACCCCGGTGCGGCGGATGAGCAGCTCGGCGACCGCGTCGATGCTCGGCACCCGCAGACGCACGGTGCGCACCCGGGAGCGGATGGTGGGCAGCAGGTCGGCCTCGCTGGGGGCGCAGAGGATCCACACCGTGCGTTCCGGCGGTTCTTCGAGCGCCTTGAGCAGCACGTTGGAGGTGCGCTCGACCATGCGGTCGGCGTCTTCGACGACCACCACCCGGTAGCGGCCCACCGACGGCGAGTACTGCGACCGGGCCACGGCCTCCTTGACGGAGTCCATCTTGATGATGACGCCCTCGGTGGTGAGCACGGTGAGGTCGGGGTGGGTGCGCGCGTCGACCAGCCGGCCGGTGGAGGTGTCGCCCTGCGGTGTGCCGTCGCTGAGCAGCGCGGTGGCGAACGCGAACGCGAGGTTGGACCGGCCGGAGCCGGGCGGGCCGGTGATGAGCCAGGCGTGGGTCATCGAGGCGGAGGTGCTGGGCGCGGGGGCTTTGGCGGCGGCCAGGTTGGTGGCGGCGGGGCTCATGGCGGCGGCATCCGTTGCGGCGCGGGGGCTCTTGGCGGCGGCATCCGTTGGCGCGTTGGGGCTCTTGGCGGCGGCATCCGTTGTGGCGCGGGGGCTCTTGGCGGCGGCATCCGTTGTGACGCCCGGCGCAGCATCCGTTGCGGCGTCGGGGCGCTCCAGTGTGGCGACCGCTCCCGGCCGCTCGGCGGCGGCCCGGAAGATGGCGATCGCGTCTGCTTGACCCGTCAGGTCGTCCCACACTGCCATTCATCAAGGCTACCTGCCGCCGGTGACAAGACGGTGCTCGCACACGGTGTCCTGCTCCAGCTCTCAATCGGAGCCGCCGACATGCCGCAAAGCGCCCCTTGGACGCCAACGAAGGGGGCTCTTGGCCGAAGTCGACGAGGGGAGGTTCGCCGAGTCGCCGCCAAATGCCCCTTCAGCGCCCGCGAAGGGTCACTTTGCCGCGTCTCGCGGAGGGGCAGCCCCGCGAGAGGACAGTTGTGGCCAGTCACGCGCCCACCAACTGCCCCCAAGTGGCTTCTCGCGGAGGGGCAGCCACCGCGAGAGGACCGTTGTGGCCAGTTAGGCGCCCACCAACTGCCCGCAAGTGTCTTCTCGCGAGGGGGACGTTAGAGCAGGGTGGCGACGCGGGCGCGGATGAGCGCGGCGATCTCGTCGACCGGCAGCGACGCATCCAGCACCAGGAAGCGGTCGGGCTCGGCGGCGGCGAGGTCGAGGAAGGCGGCGCGCACGCGGGCGTGGAACTCGCTCTTCTCAGCCTCGAGCCGGTCGAAGACCTTGTTGTCGGCGTCGAGGCGGCCGCGGGCCACGGTCTCGTCGAGGTCGAGCAGCAGGGTGAGGTGCGGCAGCAGCCCCTCCACCGCCCAGAGCGAGAGGTCGCGCACCTCGGTGCCGCCGAGCACCCGGCCGGCGCCCTGGTAGGCGACGGATGAGTCCAGGTAACGGTCCTGGATGACAACCTCCCCGCGGGCCAGCGCCGGACGCACCAGCGTGCCGATGTGCTGGGCGCGGTCGGCGGCGTAGAGCAGGGCCTCGGCGCGGGCCGCGACCTCGCCGCGGTGGTGCAGCACGATCTCGCGGATGGCGACGCCCACCTCGGTGCCGCCGGGCTCGCGGGTGCGCAGCACCGTGCGACCCTGGGCCCGCAACCAGGCGCCGAGAAGCTCGGCCTGGGTGCTCTTGCCCGACCCGTCGCCACCCTCGAGGGTGATGAACAGGCCGGGCGTCACCGGCTGGTCCGGTGCCGGCTGCTGTGGTGCTGTGCTCACGACTGCGCGGCCGCCTGGGCTGCCTTCGCTGCCGCGGTGGCCGCGCGGGTGGCGGCAGCCTTGGCGGCGGTGGCGGCCTTCTGCTCCGGGGTGCGCTCGGCGCGCACCGCGGTGCCGGGGGTGGCCGCGGAGGTGCCGGACTTCTTGGCCGGCGCCCGCTTGGCGGCGGTCGTCGTGGTGCTGCCGGCCTTCTTCACCGGCGTCTTCTTGGCCGCGGGCTTCTTGGCGGCGGGCTTCTTCTTGGCGGGAGCCTTCTTGGCGGCGCCCCGCTTCACCACCGGTCCCTTGGCGCGCTTGTCGGCGAGCAGTTGCACGGCCCGCTCGTAGTCGACCTCTTCCACGCTCTCGGCCTTGGGGATGGTGGCGTTGGTGATGCCATCGGTCACATAGGCGCCGAACCGGCCGTCCTTGATCTTGATGGCCTTGCCGCTCTCCGGGTCGGGCTCTTCGAAGTCCTTGAGCGCGCTCGAGGCACGGCGGGCGCCGTACTTCGGCTGCGCGTACAGCTCCACGGCGCCGGCCAGGTCGATCTCGAAGATCTGGTCTTCGCTGGTGAGCGAGCGGGTGTCGACGCCCTTCTTGAGGTACGGGCCGAACTTGCCGTTCTGGGCGAGGATCTCGGTCTGCGTCTCGGGGTCGAGACCCACCACACGCGGCAGGTTGAGCAGCGCCAGCGCGGTGTCGAGGTCGACGGTGGCCAGGTCCATCGACTTGAACAGCGACGCCGTGCGCGGCTTCACCGCGGCGGCGGCCTTCTTGGCCGGGGCCTTGCGCTTGGGCTTGGCGCCGGCGGCGGGGGCAGCGGCTGCGGCCGGGGCGCCGGCATCCGCCAGCGAGGTGACCTCGCCGGTGAGCGGGTCGATGGACTCGCCGGGTCCGTCGGTGTCGGCCGGCGGTTCCAGTTCCGTCACGTACGGGCCGAAGCGGCCGTCCTTGGCCACGATCTCCTTGCCGTTGTCCGGGTTCACGCCGATGACACGGTCGGTGACGACCGGCGCATCCACGAGTTCGCGGGCCTTGGCGGGGGTGAGCTCGTCTGGCGCCAGGTCCGGCGGGATGTTCACCCGGCGGGGGGTGGCATCCGGGTCGGCGTTGGGATCGACGACCTCGAGGTAGGGGCCGTACTTGCCGATGCGCAGGGTGATGTCGTCGACGATGTGGATCGAGTTGATCGACTTGGCGTCGATCTCACCGAGGTTATCGACCACCTGGCGCAGGCCCCGGTGCTTTTCGGAACCGAAGTAGAAGCTGGTCAGCCAGTCCACCCGGTCGGCGGTGCCGCCGGCGATGCGGTCGAGGTCGTCTTCCATCTCGGCGGTGAAGTCGTACTCCACCAGGTCGGAGAAGAACTCTTCGAGCAGCCGCACCACCGAGAAGGCGATCCAGTTGGGGATCAGCGCCTGCCCGCGCGGGGTGACGTAGCCGCGATCGGTGATGGTGGAGATGATCGACGCGTAGGTGGAGGGACGGCCGATGCCGAGCTCTTCGAGCTTCTTCACCAGGCTGGCCTCGGTGTACCGGGCGGCCGGCGTGGTCTCGTGGCCCTTGGCCTCCACGTCGACGAGGGTCAGCGTCTGGCCCTCTTCGAGCGGCGGCAGCTTCGACTCGGTGGGGTCGGTGGGCGCGTTGCGCTCCTCGTCCCTGGATTCCTCGTAGGCGAGCATGAAACCGCGGAACGTGATCACGGTGCCGCTGGCGGCGAATTCGGCGAGGGCCTCGGTGGCGGCGGGGTGCGCGGCCTGACCGGTGGGGCCCGCGGCGATGGTCACCGACGCGGTCGAGCCGGTGGCGTCGGCCATCTGGCTGGCGACGGTGCGCTTCCAGATCAGGTCGTAGAGCTTGAAGTCGTTGCCGCGCAGGGTGCTGGACAGCGACGAGGGGGTGCGGAAGGTGTCGCCGGACGGGCGGATGGCCTCGTGGGCCTCCTGCGCGTTCTTGCTCTTGCCCTTGTACAGGCGAGGGTTCGCGGGCACGGTCTCGGCGCCGTACAGCGACGCGGCCTGCTTGCGGGCGGCGGTGATGGCCTGCTGCGACAGCGACGGCGAGTCGGTACGCATATAGGTGATGTAGCCGTTTTCGTAGAGCGACTGGGCCACACTCATGGTCTGCCGGGCGGTGAAGCGCAGCTTCCGCGCGGCCTCCTGCTGCAGCGTGGAGGTGGTGAACGGCGCGGCGGGGCTGCGGCGGTAGGGCTTGGAGGCGACCTTGGTGACCGTGATCGGCACGCCGGGCACCTTGAGGGCGTCGGCCAGGGCGAGGGAGGATGCCTCGTCGAGGGTGGCCGCGACGACCTTGGGCTTGAGCTTGCCGGAGTCGTCGAAGTCGCTGCCGGTGGCGATGCGTTCGCCGCCGAGGCGCACAAGCTTGGCCTGGAAACCGTTCTCGGTCGACGCACCGGGGGCGAGCTGGGCCAGGAGGTCCCAGTAGCCGGCGGAGACGAATGCGAGGCGTTCGCGTTCGCGGTCGACGACGAGGCGGGTGGCGGCGGACTGCACGCGGCCGGCGGAGAGACCGGGGCCCACCTTGCGCCAGAGCACGGGCGAGATCTCGTAACCGTAGATGCGGTCGAGGATGCGCCGGGTCTCCTGCGCATCGACGAGGGCGGTGTCGAGGTCGCGGGTGTTGTTGGTGGCCGCGATGATCGCGTCCTTGGTGATCTCGTGGAACACCATCCGCTTGACCGGAACCTTGGGCTGCAGAACCTGCAGGAGGTGCCACGCGATGGCCTCGCCTTCGCGGTCCTCATCAGTTGCGAGGAGGAGTTCGTCGGCGTTCTTCAGAGCTCGCTTGAGGTCGCTGACGGTTTTCTTCTTGGCGTCGGAGACCACGTAGTACGGTTCGAAGCCGTTGTCGACGTCGACGGAGAACTTGCCGAGCGGACCCTTCTTGAGTTCCGGCGGCAGATTCTTGGGCTCGATCAGGTCTCGGATGTGTCCGACCGACGACAAAACCTCGTAACCGTCGCCCAAATAGGCGGCGATCGACTTCATCTTCGTCGGCGACTCGACAATGACCAGCTTCTTAGTGCCTGGCACCAGACTCCTCTTTATAGGTAACGGTCTGTGTAACGACCAAGCCACACCATACACACAGGAATCGAGTGCCCGCCGACCGCGACGGCCCCGGAGGGCCCCGAATCGCCTCCACGGTAGCTCCCCTGCGGCGCAGTGCAAGGCCCGAATCGGTGCTGCGCACATCTTCCCGGAAAACATCGCGGAGACCGGCGACACGCGTCCAGCCCGACTGGGGCTTGACGCCGGTTTGGGAATTGGGGGTTGCCACTTCGGGGCGCGGACGCACAATAGAGACATGGTTACTGCAGCGCAGGGCACGTACACCGCGAAACTGACGGACGGCCCCCTCGAAGGAAAAACCGTCACCACCGAGTTCCTCGAGTCCGGGGATCCCCGACCGCGGATCGAAATCCCGGCCGACTCGCGCGGCAAGCGCTACCTCTATGCCCGCGCCGCCGGCCTCGAATTCGACTCCACCGAGCATCCCGACCAACCGTCTGCCGTGGACTACCGCTACCTCGAGGCGCTCTTCGACGCTCCGTCCACGACCTAGTCGGTGGGAAGGGCGCGGTGACTGCTCACTCGACTCGACGGTCGCCTGAGATCTGAAGCTATGGCGCCGGCCCGGCCCGCGCCCGGGAACCGATCGGGAAGATGCCCGCGGAACCGGCCACGCTCACGGTGGCGATGAGCCCGCGCACCGTGCACCCGGTCATGCGGGCCGCGTTCAGTTCCGCGGCCCGCGCAGCCATCTCGCAGGGCACCCCCGGCATCAGGCCGGAGGCGGTGTCGGCCGCGGCGAGCGCCGCCGCATCCGCAGCGCCCTGCACCAACTGTTTGGCCGGCAGCAGCGCCAGGACCGGAACGAGCACGGCGGTCACCGCGAACAACGCGCCGAGGATCGCGACAGCCAGGATCGAACCGGAACCCCGGTCACGGGTCGCCCCGCTCCGTGCCCAGCGGCGCATCACGGCCCGGCCTCCGGCAGAACGCTGCCGAGGGCGCAAGACCGCGCACCCAGCGTGAGGCCCGCGGCGGCGAACGGGGCGAAGGCGCTCGGGGCGCTGAGCCGGGCACAGTAGAACTCGCCCTGCCGCTCCGGCGTCAGCACCGTGCCGGGGCCCACCGCGGTCAGCAGCCCCGACGCCGGGGCCGCGTTGTCGCCGCGGGCCAGCAGCCGGGCCACGTCGGCGGCGGCATCCGTCATCCGCACCTGTTGGCCCACCACCTGCACGGCGCCCAGACAACAGGCCAGCACCACGAGCACGGCGGGAAGCGCGGCGGCGAATTCGGCGGTGACACTGCCCCGGTCGCGGTGCTTACGGCCCGCGGGACCCTCGGGAGGCAATGCGCCGGGGCGCTCAGCCCACGGTGAGTGCATTGCGCACCAGTTCGGTGAGGATGCTGCGCACCTCGTCGCCGCGCAGGATGACGATGAGCAGGCCGGCGAAACCGACCGCCGCCATGGTGGCCACGATGTACTCGGCGGTGGCCGCGCCGCGGTCGTCTCGCAGGCGGCGGAGGGCGCGCACCGTGTTGGACCGCACCGTGCGGGTGCGCACGAGTCCGTGGCGGATGCCGGTTGCCGCGCTGGGGTGGTGCCGCGACGGCGCCGCGGCAGGGGCGGTTACCGCCTCGGTTGAGGTTGCCGCCTCGGTTGCGGTGTTCGGCTCGGTTGAGGTGTTCGGCTCGGTTCGCGAGTTCTGCTCGGTCGACGGGACGGATGGGCTGGTGAGCGTGGTCATGGTGGATCTCCTTTCGCGTGCAAGACGCGGTGCAAGCGGCTCGAGTGCAGCCAGCCTGCCCCGCCGGCCCCGGCCGCATAGACGGCGGCGGGCCGGCGGTGCACAGTCGGTCGAAGCGACAGACTGTGGAGGAGGGCAGCCGCGACGAGGAGGAGGCACCCGGATGAGCGACACACCCAGACCGTGGTCACCCGACGAGCTCGGACTCGTCGATCGCGCACCCGAGTTGCAGCTGGCCTCCCGGCGCCCGGACGGCAGCATCCGCTCGTTCGTCACCGTGTGGATGGTGCGAGTCGGTGCCGACGTGTACGTGCGGTCGGGAGCGGGGTACGGCGGGGTGAGCAAGTGGTTTCCCCGGGCCCGGGAGGCCCGGGGTGGCATCGTGCGCATCGACGGCCAGGCGTGGCCGGCGATCTTCTCGCACCTCGACCAGGCCGACCCCGTGCACGCGGAGATCGATACCGCCTACGTGCAGAAGTACGGCGGCAGCTTCGGCATGACCGATCCGACCACCCACCAGCACACCTTGCGCATCACGCCCGCCGCTTCGGCGACCTCGTCATGAGATACCACCGAGGGTGGCGGTGAGCACGCTGAGCAGTAGCGGGGCCACGCCCACAAGCATGAAGGCCGGCAGCACGCACACCCCCAAGGGGAGCATCAGGGTGACCGCGAGGGTTTCGGCGCGTTGGTGGCCGGCGCTGCGGGCGTCCCGCCTGGCCTGATCGGCCTCGCTGCGCAGCAGTTGCCCGGCGGGCACCCCGGCCCGCGCCGACAGGTCGAGCACCCGGTCGATGACGGCGTCGGCGGGGGTGGATGCCGAGCCCGGCGGGCGCAGACCGTACCGTTCGGCGCTGCGCCGGGCCGTGTCGCGGGCCCGGTCGAGCGAGCCGCCGCCGGCCATGCCGATGGCGGTGAGGTCGAGTTCGAGGCCGGGCGCTGCGCCCTGCACCAGCGCTGCGTCGACCAGGCGCCGGTTCCAGCGGGCGGCCGCCAGCATCAGCAAGGAGCCGGCTGCGAGGCAGGCCAAGCCCGGCCCGGTGAAGAGCAGCGTGTGCAGGGTGTTGAAGCCAAGCAGGGCCCCGAACAGCAGGGCCACCAGGGGCAGCACCAGCACCATCCGCGCCGTGGCCCGGGGCCCGGTGATCGCCACCGTGAGGTCACGGTGCAGCTGACCCAGATCGCGGAAGGCGCCGGCCAGGTCACGCAGGCACCCGGACAGCGGCGCCCCGGCCTGGGTGGCGACGTCCCACGCCGCGGCGAGCGCCCGCCAGGCGTCGCCGAGCTGCCCGGTGGCTGGGGCGGCTTCGGCGATGGCATCGGCGACGCTGTCGCCGGCGTGCGCGGCGCGCGCGGCGGCCAGTAGCAGCAGCCGGGTGCTCTGGTCGGTTCCGGATGCGACGCCCCGCGGCCGGCGTGCGCGGTGGCCCCGTTCGGGCCGGGCGTCAGCGCCGGCTTCCGCGGGCACCAGGTAGTCCCAGGCCGACACCGGCGACACCCCCGCCGACAGCAGCACCGCCAGCCGCTCGGCGATGCGGGCCACCTCTTCGATTGCGGGCGGCGGTGCGGGCCGGCGGCGGCTCATGCGGCGGCCCTGTGCGAACGCGGCGGCGCGGGCCGGCGGCGGCTCATGCGGACACCGTCGCCAGCCGGTCGGCGGCATCCAGGGTGAACCGGCCCACCTGCGCCAGGCGTCGCTGCCCGCCGCGGCGTTCGAGGTGCAGCACCAGCCCGATCGCGCTCACGGTCTGCCGGGCCACCGCGGCGGGACTCATGCCGGCGAGGGCGCCGAGCGCCTCGAGTCGGGCGGGCACGTCGGCCAGCGAGTTGGCGTGCAGGGTGCCGGCGCCGCCGTCATGCCCGGTGTTCAGCGCGGCCAGCAGCTCGCGGATCTCCACGCCCCGGCACTCGCCGAGCACCAGCCGGTCTGGACGCATCCGCAGGGCTTCGCGCAGCAGGCTGTCCAGGCCGATGCGGCCGGCCCCCTCGAGGTTGGCCTGGCGGGATTCCAGGCCCACCACGTGCGGGTGGTCGACCCGCAACTCGGCGACATCCTCGATGACCACGATGCGTTCGGCGGCGGGCGCCTCGCCCAGCAGCGCGGCGAGCAGGGTGGTCTTGCCGCTGCCGGCGGCGCCGGTCACGAGCAGGTTCTGCCGGTCGAGCACCGCCGCACGCAACCCGGCGAGCTGGGCGGCCGCGCCCTCGCCCTGGCCGAACAGTCCGGCGGCGGCGAGGGCGTCGAGGCTGAGCCGCTGGGCCCGCGGCAGCCGAATCGACAGCAGCGTGCCCGTGCTCGAGACCGGCGGCAGCACGGCGTGCACCCGGATGCCGTCGGCCAGCCGCACATCGACGCAGGGGCTGGCTTCGTCGATGTGCCGGCCGCCGAGCGCGATCAGCCGCACCGCCAGGTCGCGGATGCCGCGCTCGTCGCTGCGCCACTCCGGCGCAGACACCAGACCGGCACCGGCATCCAGCCAGAGCCCGGCCGCACCGTTCACGAAAAGGTCGGTGACGTCGGGGTCGCGGGCGAACCGGCCGAGCGGGCCGAGCACGGACAGGTCGGTGCGGGCGGCTCCGGGTGGAGCGGGCGCTAGGTCTGCCTCGGTGTTTGGCCGATAGCGGGCTGGACCCGGATCGGCGGGCGGGTAGGGGGCGGTGTGGTCGGGATGGTCGGGCTGCGGGGCGGTGCCGCGGTCGGGGTGAGGGGTGGTGGCGCGGTCGGGGTGCGCGGTGGTGGCGCGGTCGGGGTGCGCGGTGGTGGCGCGGTCGGGGTGCGCGGTGGTGGCGCGGTCGGGGTGCGACGTGGCGGTGCCGGCGGGGCGCGGCGGGTCGCCCCCGGGCGCGTGCGGGTCGGCGCCCACGGCGAGCGGGCTGGGCCTGCGGACTGAGGGCACGGCGACGAAGGGCTCTGGCATTCGAGCACGCTAGCGGCGGCGGAGCGGCGAGCGCGGGGCGGCATCCGCTGTCGTGCGGTGGCCTGGAATACAGCTACCTGTGGAGGAGCGGCAGCAGCGCCTTCGCCCCAGGGATGCTCGCCCGCCCCCGACGCGAAAGCGGTCGAACGGTCACCTCAGCGCGGTGAGGCAGCCACAAGTCCGCTCTCGCGGGCCGTGGCACGCATGCACGCACGCACGCACGCACGCACGCCACGAGCGGGGGCGGAGACAACTGTTGCCCGGACGGACGACTGCGCCTGGCGTACAGGGCGCAGTTGTCCGGCCGGGCAACAGTTCTGCCTGGAGGGGGCCGATACAGCGATGATGCGGTACAGCTGGTCACGCAGGTGCCCGGATCGCATGGGGGGCGCGAGAGCCGGGCGGGGGAAACACGGGTGCGCCGTTGAGAGGCGCGGAGCGTGCTGTTAAAAGAAGGGGGGCGGCACCTATTGGGGGGAACAGGTGCCGCCTCGGCAGTGCGTTGATTGGGGGGAACCAACACACCACAGGTCAAAACTTTCGTTCAGACATGGACAAGCATACTTGGGAAAACCAGATGCGCAAGTCCCCCGTGTCCTCATAAATGAGGACACGATGAGAAGCCCCCGTGAGAAGCATTTTTCGAATGTATCCCGGGCAGAAAATCGGTGATTCTTCCGCCCGGAATTGCCCTCGGAGGGGCCCCATCTGCCGTGTAGGGTTCAGGAACGGCGCCGCGGCGCCCCGACACTGCCTGAACTCGCAAAGGAGCGAACCATCATGAGCGTGCAAATCGACCATCTTCTCCACGAATCCCGCCGATTCCCGCCCACCCCCGAGTTCGCCGCGACTTCGGTGGCCACCGAGGCGCTGTACACGGATGCCGCCGCCGATCGGCTGGGCTTCTGGGCCGATCAGGCCCGCGACCTGCTGCACTGGCACAAACCGTTCACCCGCACGCTGGACTGGACGAACCCGCCGTTCGCTAAGTGGTTCGATGACGGCGAACTCAACGTGGCGTACAACTGCCTGGACCGGCACGTGCTCGCCGGCAACGGCGACAGGGTGGCGCTCTACTGGGAAGGCGAGCCGGGCGATTCCCGGGCCATCACCTATGCAGAGCTCACCGACGAGGTCAAACGCGCCGCGAACGTGCTCCTGGGCCTCGGCGTGCAGGCCGGCGACCGGGTGGCCATCTACCTGCCGATGATTCCCGAGGCCGTCGTGGCGATGCTCGCCGTGGCCCGCATCGGCGCCGTGCACTCGGTGATCTTCGGCGGGTTCAGCGCCGAGAGCCTGCGCTCCCGCATCGACGATGCCGAAGCCGTGGTGGTCATCACCTCCGACGGCGGCTACCGCAAGGGCCGGGCCACGCCGCTCAAGCCCGCGGTGGACGCGGCCCTGGCCAGCGGCGACTCGTCGGTGCGCACCGTGCTGGTGGTGGAACGCACCGGCGGCGACGTGGAGTGGAACGACCGCGACCGCTGGTGGCACGAGGAGCTCGCCGCGGTATCCGGTGAGCACGAGGCGCAGCCGTTCCCGGCCGAGAACCCGCTGTTCATCCTCTACACCTCGGGCACCACCGGCAAGCCCAAGGGGATTCTGCACACCAGCGGCGGCTACCTCACCCAGACCGCCTTCACGCACAAGAACGTCTTCGACCTCAAGCCCGAGACCGACGTGTACTGGTGCACCGCCGACGTGGGCTGGATCACCGGCCACAGCTACGTGGTCTACGGGCCGCTGGCCAACGGCGCCACCCAGGTGCTCTACGAGGGCACCCCCGACACCCCGCACCCCGGTCGCTGGTGGGAGATCATCGAGAAGTACCACGTGAGCATCCTCTACACGGCGCCCACCGCCATCCGCACGTTCATGAAGATCGGGCGGCAGGAACCGCAGAAATTTGACCTGACCAGCCTGCGCCTGCTCGGCTCCGTGGGCGAACCGATCAACCCTGAGGCGTGGATGTGGTATCGCGAGGTGATCGGCAACCACGTCACCCCGGTGGTGGACACCTGGTGGCAGACCGAGACCGGCGCGATCATGGTCTCGGCCTTGCCCGGCCTCACCACCGCGAAACCCGGTTCGGCGCAGGTGGCCATCCCCGGCATCTCGATGGACGTGCTCGGCGAGGACGGCCACCACGTGGGGCACGGCAACGGCGGTCTGCTCGTGGCGACCGAACCGTGGCCGTCGATGCTGCGCGGCATCTGGGGCGACCCGGACCGGTTCATCGAGACGTACTGGGACAAGTTCCAGGATGCCCCGAACGGCCCGCTCTACTTCGCCGGCGACGGCGCCCGGCTCGACCGCGACGGCGACATCTGGCTGCTCGGCCGGGTGGACGACGTGATGAATGTGTCCGGGCACCGGTTGTCCACGGCCGAGATCGAGTCGTCGCTGGTGGCGCACCCGGCGGTGGCCGAGGCCGCGGTGGTGGGCGCGCACGACGAGACCACCGGGCAGGCCGTGGTGGCGTTCGTGATCATCAAGTACAGCCAGACGGATGCGACCTCGCACGCCGACATCAGCGCCGTGCTGCGTGCACACGTGACGTTGCAGATCGGTGCGATCGCCCGGCCGCGGGAGATCCACATCGTGAACGAACTGCCCAAGACCCGCTCGGGCAAGATCATGCGGCGGCTGCTGCGCGATGTGGCCGAGGGCCGCGAGATCGGCGACACCACCACCCTGGCCGACACCTCGATCATGCAGATCATCACCGACAGCATGCGCTAGCCGGCGCGGCGCCCGGGGTGCGGCTGGGCGCGGCGCCGGGCCGCCGGGCGCAACTGTTGCCCGATCGGACATGTGCACCCGGCGTACCGGGTGCAAATGTCCGCATGGGCAACAGTTTCTCGGCAGAGGCGGCGAAGACGGCGGCGAGGCACGGAGCAGGCGCAGCGGCGGCGACGGCGCGGCGCGTGGAGCAAACGTTCACGAAGGGCCCCTACGGTAAGCCGAATGTCTCGCGATAACTCCCGCACCCGGATGGGCGGGCTCGACGCCCTGCGCGGGGTCGCCGCCGTGATCGTGCTCGTGCACCACGTCTCCATGACCGCCCCGGCCATCTCGGCCGCGTACTCGTCGAGTGCGAACGTGGCCGTCTTCTCGGCGGGCTGGTGGGCCACGCTCTCGCCGCTGAAGATTCTCTTCGCCGGCCCGGAGTTCGTGCTGGTGTTCTTCGTGCTCAGCGGATTCGTGCTCGTGCTCACCCCGCTGCGGCGCTGGCCGTGGACCCGACCGGATGCCCGGGCCGCCGCCGAGGCTCCCCCCTCGGCCTCGGCCGGGCACCCCGCCCCGGCCCCCGGCTACGACTGGCTGGCCTACTACCCGCGCCGCATCATCCGGCTGGCGATACCGGTGATCGTCTCGGTGGGCCTGGCCGCGGCCTGGATCGCCCTGGTGCCCAGAACCGTCGACGCGAACGCCGGAGCCTGGATGGCGAAGCAGGGCGACGCCGGCCTCGGCATCGGCAACCTGCTGCGCGAGGCCAGCATCGTGGGCTACACCGGCCGGCCCGACGTCAATCCGCCGCTCTGGTCGCTGGCCTGGGAGATGTGGTTCTCGCTGCTGCTGCCCATCGGCGTGATCCTGGCCGTGGCCACCCGCCGGTGGACCCTCGCCTGGGTGGCGCTCATGCTGGCCACCTCCACCGTGGGGTACCTGCTCGCGATCGAGCCGCTGATGTACCTGCCCGCGTTCGGGCTGGGCGCCCTGCTCGCCGCCAACCACGGCACACTGTTGGCCCGCTCGGCCCGGCTGGCCCGGCGCCGCGGCGGCACCCTGGTCTGGACCGCGATCGCCGTGCTCGGCCCGGTGCTGCTGATCGCCTACTGGCTGCTGCGACCTGAGCTGAACGAACCGTGGAACTCCGTGGCGCTGGCGCTGCGGGTGCCGGGCGCGGTGCTGATCGTGGCGACCGTGGCGCTGTGGCCGCCGGTGCAGCGGATGCTCGGCGGGGCGCTGCTGGCGTGGCTCGGCCGGATCAGCTTCAGCCTGTACCTCGTGCACTTTCCCATCGTGGTGACCTTCGGGCAGCTGGCCGGGCCCGAGCGGTGGTGGTTGGGCGCGCTGATCTCGGTGCCGCTGAGCCTGGTGCTCGCCCAGCTGATGTACCGCTGGGTGGAGTTGCCGGCGCAGAGCCTGGCCGTTCGGGTCGGGGCCGCGTTCTCGGCCGGGCATCCGCGACCCGAGGGTGTGCCCGCGGCGTGACTTGGGGCGCGGCGGCGCGAACCAGCGCCCGGAGCGGGGTCTCGACAAGCTCGACCCACGACGGGTCGAAACTTGGAGACCCCGCACGCGGGGCTGGCTAGGCGAAGGAGACGATGAGCTCTACTTCGACGGGCGAGTCCAGCGGCAGCACGGCCACACCCACGGCGGAGCGGGAGTGCACCCCGAGGGTGCCGAAGATCTCGCCGAGCACGTTGGACGCCCCATTGACGACGCCGGGCTGGCCAGTGAAGTCCGGCGCTGATGCGACGAAGCCGGTGACCTTCACCACCTGGGTGACCCGGTCGAGCGACCCGATCACGCTCTGGATGGCGGCGAGCGCGTTGAGCGCACACTGTCGGGCATAACCCTGGGCGTCGGCAGCCGACACCAGGCCGGCACCGTCACCGACCTTGCCCGTGGCGGGCATGGCACCGTTCACCATCGGCAGCTGGCCGGAGGTGAACACCAGCGATCCGCTCACGACGGCGGGCACGTACGACGCCACCGGCGGCACCACCGACGGCAGTTCGATGCCCAGTTCGGCCAGACGGGCCTCGATCTGCGACACGGGTCAGGCTCCTTCGGAGCCGGCGACCGGGCGCTTGAGGTAGGCGACGAGTCCGCCCTCGGGGCCGGTGACGACCTGCACGAGTTCCCAGCCTTCCGACCCCCAGTTGTTGAGGATGGCGGCTGTGTTGTGGATCATCAGCGGGGTGGTGAGGTATTCCCAGGCAGTCATGCGGCTCCGATTCAGGCGATTTTTCAGAATTGTCCCTTACGCTCAATTGTATGTCTGCCAAAAATCGTACGGTTAGTGGAGCGCTCGGCGGCCTCCTGGGCTTTATTGGGATGAGCGCCGTTGCCGGTGTTCTCGTCACCGTCGCCGTGACCCCTGCCCTAGCCGTAACCGGCATGACGGCCACCAACACGATCAACGTGTTCGAGAGCCTGCCCAACTACCTCAAGGTCGACGAGCTCGCCCAGAAGAGCACGATCTACGCCGTGCAGAGCGACGGCACCCCGATGGCCCTGGCGTCGTTCTACGACCAGAACCGGGTCGAGGTTCCGCTCGAGGGCATGAGCCAGTTCGTGCAAGACGCCGCAGTCACCGGTGAAGACCCGCGCTTCTACGAGCACGGCGGCGTCGACCTGCAGGGCACCGTGCGTGGCGCCCTCTCCACCGTCACCGGCGGCGGCACCCAGGGTGGATCCTCGATCACCCAGCAGTACGTGAAGAACGTTTTGGTGCAGAAGTGCGAGGTTCTCACCGACCAAGACGAGTTGGACGCCTGCTATGACGACGCCACCGAGACTTCTCCTGAGCGCAAGCTCAAGGAGATGCGGCTGGCCATCGGAGTGGAGAAGGAATACAGCAAGCCCGAGATTCTGCAGGGCTACCTCAACATCACCCTGTTCGGCGGCAGCGTCTACGGTATCGAGGCGGCCGCCAGCTACTACTTCAACACCTCGGCAGCCAACCTCAACCTGTCGCAGTCGGCCAGCCTGATCGCCATCGTGAACAACCCCGAGAAGTTCCGGCTCGACCGGCCCGAGAACGAGGCCAACGGTGCCGCCAACGGTTACGCCGCCAACAAGGAGCGCCGCGACTACATCCTGGGCGAAATGCTGCAGTACAAAAAGGTGACCCAAGAGGACTACGACGCGGCGTTGGCCGCGCCGATCGAGCCCACCATCACCGAGCCGAGCACCGGATGCCAGACCGCCGGCGGCAGCGCCTACTTCTGCGACTACGTCACCCACGTGCTCCAGAGCGACCCGACCTTCGGCGAAGACGAAGACACCCGCATGATGAACTTCCGTCGCGGCGGCTACGACATCTACACCACCCTCGACCTGGACATGCAGGTGGCGTCCGAGGCCGCCATTGCCGAGAACGTACCGCAGACCTACGACGGTTGGGACGTGGGCGCCGTAGCGACCAGTGTTCAGGTGGGCACCGGCCGGGTGCTCGCGATGGCTCAGAACAAGGTCTACAGCCAGGACCCCGAGGTGCAGGCCACCGGCGCCCAGTTCTCCGGTATCAACTACAACACCGATTACGCCCAGGGCGGCTCGGGCGGTTTCCAGCCGGGCTCCACGTACAAGGTCTTCACCCTCGCCGAGTGGCTGAAGGAGGGTCACGCGCTCAACGAGTCGGTCGACTCGGCCCGCAAGTCTGACTGGGGCACCTTCCAGGACTACTGCTCCGGACCGCAGTCCTTCCCGGGCTACAACCCGAAGAACGACGCTAACGAAGCTGGCACCAACTACACCGCGCTGCAGTCCACTATCAACTCCATCAACACCGGCTTCCTCGGCATGGCCAAGAAGCTCGACCTCTGCAAGATCCGCGACACCGCCGAGTCGTTCGGGGTGCACCGCGCCGATGGCAAGGACCTCGAGAAGGGTGCCTCCTCGGTGCTCGGCACCAACGAGGTCGCCCCGCTGTCGATGGCCGTGGCCTTCGCCGGCATCGCCAACAGCGGCACCACCTGCTCCGCCGTGGTGATCGACCGCATCGTCGGCCCCGACGACACCGAGATCCCCGTGCCCGCCTCCGAGTGCAAGGAGTCGGTTGAACCGTCCGTTGCCGCCGGAATGGCCTACGCCATGAAGCGGGTGCTCACCGAAGGCTCGGCAGGCCAGTCCTACGGCGCCACCTCCCCCCGCGTGCCGATGATCGGCAAGACCGGTACCACCGACGGCGCCAAGGACACCTGGATGAGCGGCGCGAGCACCAAGGTCGCCACCGTCGTGGGCGTCGTGAGCGTCACCGGTGACCGCAACCAGCGCAACACCCGGTTCGAGAGCGGGTCCGCGGCCACGGCCCGGCACCGGATGTGGCCGGAGATCATGGGCGTCGCCAACGCCAAGTACGGCGGAGACGAGTTCGCTGAGGCGTCCACCAACGTGATCCGGGGCGCCCAGGTGACCGTGCCCGACGTGCGCGGCCAGTCGATGGACGACGCACGAAGCGCCCTCGAGGGCGCTGGCTTCGAGGTCCTCGACGGCGGCGTAACCGACTCCGAGCTGCCCGCAGGCACCGTGGCCCGCACCGATCCGGCCGGCGGAAGCTCGGTCGGCCCAGGTTCCACGGTCACCGTGTACTCCAGCAACGGCGCCCAGGTGCTGTTGCCGGATGTGGTGGGTCAGTCCCTCGACCAGGCCAAGGCCACCCTGGCCGGCTTCGGCGTCGTGTCCACGGACCAGGCCGTGAACGATCCGAACCAGAACAACAAGGTGCTCTCGATGAGCCCGGCCGCCGGCACACCGGTCACTACGGGTGGCAGCGTCAGCGTGGTCATCGGCAAGCAGAACGGAGCGGCAGGTTGAGCGCCGGGCGCGCCGTTGGCGCCTCGGCCATCGCGGTGACGGCGGTCGGGCTGGCCGCCTTCGCCTGGGGCTCCCTCGTGGAGCGGCGCCGGTACACCCTGCGTGAGGTCACTGTGCCGGTCCTCGCTCCCGGCGCTGACCCAATCCGGGTGCTGCACCTCTCCGACCTGCACATGGCCCCGTGGCAGCGCGACAAGCAGGACTGGGTGCGCGGCCTCGCCGCGCTCAAGCCCGACTTGGTGGTGAACACCGGCGACAACCTGGGTCACGAAGACGGAATCTCCGGCGTGGAGTATGCCCTCGAACCGTTCAAGGGCATCCCGGGCATCTTCGTGAACGGGTCGAACGACTTTTTCGGCCCGCAGCCGAAGAACCCGATGAAGTACTTCGGAGGGCCGTCGATGCTGCGCGTGCGCAACGTGGAGCTCGACACCGACGATCTGCACCGGGTCTTCGCCGACCTCGGGTGGACCGACCTCAACAACGCCGCCGAGGCGTTGAATATCAACGGGACCCACCTGGAGATGTTCGGGGTGGACGATCCGCACATTCGCCGTGACCGGCTCGACCTGATCACCGGCGCGATCGACGAACTCCGCGGCAACGACCCGCTCACCGAGGAGACGTGGCCCGACCCCGAAGAACCGGTGGGCCCTCGCTCGGCGCTGACGATTGGCGTGGCGCACGCGCCCTACCAGCGGGTGCTGAACTCCTTCGTCAACCACGGGGCCCAGCTGATCCTGGCCGGGCACACCCACGGCGGTCAGGTGTGCGTGCCCAAGCTCGGCGCGTTGGTCACCAACTGCGACATTCCGCGCCGTCAGGTGAAGGGTCTCAGTCTGTGGAGCGTGGGGCTGCGCACCGCGTACCTCAACGTGTCCGCGGGCCTCGGCACCTCTATCTACGCGCCGGTGCGGTTCGCCTGCCCCCCAGAGGCGACCCTGCTCACCCTCACCGCCGCGTAACAGACGGCCCGGTTGGCGGGCCACGTCCGCCGGCGTACCCCCATTCCTGGGGTACCCCAGCAAGCCGACAGGCGAGCTTTGTCGAATAAGCTCACGTTCATGGGGGATAACAAAAGAACTTTTTCCGGTGCCGTCGGAGGACTCGTCGGCTTCATCGGGATGAGCGCCATTGCCGGCGTGCTGATCACAGTGGCGGTCACCCCGGCACTCGCGGTCTCTAGTCTGGCGATGACCAGCACCATCAACGTCTTCGAGAACCTCCCGGACTACCTGAAGATCGACGAGCTGTCGCAGGTGAGCACCATCTACGCGGTGCAGGCCGATGGTCAGCCCTACGAGTTGGCCTCCTTCTACGACCAGAACCGGGTTGAGGTGCCGCTGGAGGCAATGAACCAGTTCGTGCAGGATGCCGTCGTCGCCGGTGAAGACCCCCGGTTTCGGGAGCACGGCGGCATCGACCTGCAGGGCACCATGCGGGCGGCGCTGGCCAAGTTCACCGGCGGTCCCACCTCGGGTGGTTCATCGGTGACCCAGCAGTACGTCAAGAATGTGCTGGTCCAAAAGTGCGAGGTCATGCCCGACCCGGCGAAGCTCAAAGCCTGTTTCAAGAGCGCTACCGACGCCACCGAAGAGCGCAAGCTCAAGGAGATGCGGTTGGCCATTGGGGTGGAGAAGGTCTATACCAAGGACGAGATCCTGCAGGGCTACCTCAACATCACCGGCTTCGGCGGCACCGTCTACGGCATCCAAGCCGCAGCCGAGTACTACTTCTCCGCCACCGCCGCCACCCTCAGCCTGCCGCAGGCCGCCAGCCTCATCGCGATCGTGAACAACCCGGAAAAATTCCGCCTGGATGAGCCCGAGAACGAAGCCAACGGCGCCGCCAACGGTTACCTCGCCAACAAGGACCGCCGCGACTACATCCTGTTCGAGATGCTCAAGCACAAGAAGATCAACCAGGTCGACTACGACGCCGCAGTCGCCAGTCCGATCCAGCCCGTGATCACCGAGCCGAGCACCGGCTGTCAGACCGCCGGCGGCTCCGCGTATTTCTGCGACTACGTCACCTACCAGCTCAAGACCGACCCCACCTTCGGCGACGACGAAGACAGCCGCATCACGAACTTCCGTCGCGGCGGTTACCAGATCTACACCACCCTCGACATGGAACTGCAGATGGCGACCGAGGCGACCATCGCCGAAAACGTGCCCATGACCTTCGACGGCTGGGACGTGGGCGCCGTGGCCACCAGCGTGCAGGTGGGCACCGGTCGGGTTCTCACGATGGCCCAGAACAAGAAATACACCCAGCTGGAGGTCGCTCCCGGCCCGGAGTACACCGGCATCAACTACAACACCGACTTGAACCAGGGCGGCTCGCTGGGCTTCCAGCCCGGCTCCACCTACAAGGTCTTCACCCTGGCCGAATGGCTCAAGGAGGGCCACCCGCTCGGCGAGCGAGTGGACTCGGCCCGCAAGGCGAACTGGGGCCAGTTCCCGGATTACTGCGACGGCCCGCAATCGTTCCCCGGTTACAACCCGCGGAACGACTCCAACGAGTCTGGCCGCAACTACTCGGCCCTGGAATCGACGATCGACTCGATCAACACCGGGTTCCTGGGCATGGCCAAGCGCCTGGACCTGTGCAAGATCAGGGACACCGCCGGGAGCTTCGGGGTGCACCGCGCCGACGGTGAACCGCTGCAGAAAGGCGCCTCGTCGGTGCTCGGCACCAACGAGATCGCCCCGTTGAGCATGGCCGTGGCCTTCGCGGGCATCGCCAATAAGGGCACCACCTGCTCCCCCATCGTGATCGACCGAATCGTCGGCGGCGACGGTGTCGAGATCCCCGCACCGGTCTCCACCTGCACCGCGTCCGTGGCGCCCGAGGTGGCCGCTGGCATGGCGTACGCCATGGAGCGGGTCATGACCCAGGGCTCGGCCGGTGAGTCGTACCGCAACACGTCGCCGCGAGTGGACATGATCGGCAAGACCGGAACCACCGACGGCTCCAACGACACCTGGATGAGCGGCGCGAGCAGCAAGGTCGCCACCGTCGTAGGAGTGGTCAGCGTCACCGGAAAAGAGAACAACCAGCGCAGCCTCCGGTTCGACAGCGGCTCGGCGGCCACCGCCCGGCACCGCATGTGGCCCGACATCATGGGCGTGGCAAACGCCAAGTACGGCGGCGACGAGTTCGACGAGGCGGCCAACAACCTCATTCGCGGCGTGCAGGTGACGGTGCCCGACGTGCGCGGCCAATCGGTGGATGCCGCGCGCAGCACCCTCGAGGCTGCCGGCTTCGGCTTCACCGACGGCGGCGTGACCGACTCCGAGCTGCCCGCCGGCACCGTCGCGCGCAGCGATCCGGCCGCCGGCGCCACCACCTCCACCGGCGCCACCGTCACCGTGTACTCCAGCAACGGCGCGCAGGTGCTGTTGCCCGACGCCGTGGGGCAGAAAGCCGACCAAGCCAAGGTCACGCTGGCCGGGTTCGGCATCGTGACGAACGACCAGGCCGTGACCGACCCCGCGCAGAACGGGGTGGTGCTGGCGATGAGCCCCGCGGCGGGAACCCCGGCCACGCCCGGCGGCACGGTCACCATCGTCGTCGGCCGGCTCGGCGCCGCGCCGCCCGGCTAACCGCCGCGCACCTTGATCGAGCTCGACCAACGGATTGGCCTAGCCAGTTCAACGGCGGGTTCGGCGCTCTGGTCGAGAACGGGTGTCGCGCAGGGGTTATACTTGTCGAGGTCCTTCGGGCCATCGGGGTATGGCGCAGCTTGGTAGCGCGCGTCGTTCGGGACGACGAGGTCGCAGGTTCAAATCCTGTTACCCCGACAGCAATAAACCCCCACTCCTTGCGAGTGGGGGTTTTTCTGTTCCTCCGCACGTCGAAAGGCCCGCCATGACTGACTCCTCCCGCACCGCCCCGGCCCCGGCGGTCTCCCGCCGCGCCTGGCAAGCCCTGGTGGTGCTGCTCGCGGGCATGTTCATGGCGCTGCTCGACACCACCATCGTGAACGTGGCCCTGCCCAGCATCCAGACCAGCCTGGATGCGTCGGAGGCGACCCTGTCGTGGATCATCTCCGGGTACGCGCTCGCGTTCGGCCTCGCGCTCATCCCCGCCGGCCGGATCGGCGACCGCATCGGCCACAAGTGGGTGTTCTTCACGGGCCTGGCCCTGTTCACCGTGGCCAGTCTGGCCTGCGGCCTGGCCCAGAACGATCTTCAGCTGATCATCGCCCGCGTGGTGCAGGGCCTGGCCGGCGGCATCTTCGTGCCCGCGGTCACCGCCGTCATCCAGCTGATGTTCCCGCCGCGCTTCCGCGGCAAGGCGTTCGCCATCATGGGTTCGGTCATCGGCGTATCCACGGCACTGGGCCCCATCGTGGGTGGCCTCATCATCGAGGCGTTCGGCGCGGAGCACGGTTGGCGGCTGGTCTTCTGGGTCAACCTGCCCGTGGGCGTGGTGGCGCTCATCGCCGCCGCCATCCTGCTGCCCTCGGGCACTGGAGCCGGCGCCAAGGCCGGAGCCCCCGCGGCCTCCCGCATCGACCTGGTGGGCCTGCTGCTGCTCTCAGCGGGCCTCGTGGCCCTGCTGGTGCCGCTCATCGAGGGCCAGGACCAGGGCTGGCCACTCTGGACCTACCTGGTGCTCGTCGCCGGGGTACTGCTGATCGTGGCGTTCGGCGCCTGGGAGGTACACGTGAGCAAGCACGGCGACAGCCCGTTGGTGCCGCCGCACCTGTTCTCGCACCCGGCGTTCAGCGGCGGCGTGGTGCTCGCCCTGGTCTACTTCGCAGCATTCACCAGCATCTTCTTCACCATCTCCATCCTCTGGCAGACCGGCCTCGGCCACTCCGCGCTGGAATCCGGCCTGGTCTCCATCCCGTTCGCGATCGGCTCGATCATCGCGTCGTCGCAGAGCAACCGGCTCACCCAGCGGCTGGGCCGCACCGTGCTCATCCTGGGTGTGGGCCTGGTCACCGTCGGCCTGGTCTGGGTCTGGCTGGTGCTGCTGCTCACCGCCCCGGCCGACCTCACCAATTGGATCCTGCTGCCGCCGCTGTTCATCGCGGGCCTCGGCAGCGGTGCCTTCATCGCCCCGAACGTGTCGTTCATCGTCGCCACCGTCGACGCGTCCGAGGCCGGAGCCGCCAGCGGTGTTGTCGGCGTGATGCAGCGCGTGGGCAGCGCGGCGGGCATCGCCGTGGTGGGCAGCGTGTTCTTCGGCACCCTGGTGGTGGCGGGGCCCGGCCCCGACGCCCTGGCCACCGGGTTCACCGACAGCGCCACCCTGGCCATGGCGGTCAGTGCCGCGCTCAGCGTAGTGGCGTTGCTGCTGGTCTTCCTGCTGCCCAAGCGGGTCGAGGCGCACGGCAGCCGCTGACCTGTGCGCGCCGCAGCCGGTACAAACTGACCCCGAAGCCGCTGGGGCTCCGGGGTCTGCTGTGGCCGCTGCCGGCGCTTATTCGCGCAGGGTGTCGGCGTGGTCGCGGTACCACTGCACAGTACTGCGAAGACCGTCCTCCAGACCGATCTGCGCGGTCCACCCTGCCTGGGCGAGTTTGCTCACGTCGAGGAGTTTCTGCGGGGTTCCGTCGGGCTTGTCGGTGTCCCACAGGGTCTCCCCGGTGAAGCCGACGACGTGGGCGATGGTGTCGGCGATCTCCCGGATCGTGACGTCACTGCCGGTACCCACATTGACCTGCTCGGGCCCGTCGTAGTGCTCCATCAAGTGCAGGCAGGCCTCGGCCATGTCGTCCACGTGCAGGAACTCCCGCCGCGGCGTGCCGGTACCCCAGTTCGTGACACTCGTCGCGCCGGACTTCGCGGCCTCGTCGTACCGGCGGATCAACGCCGGCAACACGTGCGAGCCCTTCGGCGAGAAGTTATCGCCCGGCCCGTACAGGTTCGTCGGCATCGCCGAGATCCACGGCAGGCCGTACTGACGGCGGATCGCCTGAATCTGCAGAATCCCGGCGATCTTCGCAATCGCATACGCATCATTAGTGGGCTCAAGGTGCCCGGTCAACAACGTGTCTTCCCGGATCGGCTGCGGCGCCAAACGCGGGTAAATGCACGACGACCCCAGGAACAACAACCGTTCCACCCCGTGCTTGAGGGCGGCGTCGAGCACGTTCACCTGAATGCGCAGGTTGTCGCTGAGGAAATCCACCGGGTAGGTGCTATTCGCCAGGATCCCGCCGACCTTCGCCGCCGCCAACACCACATACCGGGGCTTGGTCTCGGCGAAGAACGCGAACACCGCGTCGCGGTCTTTCAAATCCAACTCGGCCGAGCTGCGACCGACGAGGTCGGTGAAGCCCTCCGACTGCAGACGCCGCCAAATGGCCGAACCCACCAGGCCGCGGTGCCCGGCCACATAGAACCGGGCATCCCGGTCCAACGCCGCCGGGGTGAACTCGACCTGGTCGCGGGTGTCCGTCGCTACATCCGTCATGGTTACTTCGTTCCCCAACTGGTGAGCTTGACCTCGTCGATCCACGGCCGACCCGCGTGCGCGAGGGCGGCGATGTCAGCGTCGACCATGATCCGGGCCAGCTCAGCAGTGTCAACCTCAGCCTTCCAACCCAGCTTGTCCTCGGCCTTAGACGCGTCGCCGACCAGAGCATCAACCTCGGTCGGGCGCAGGTAACGCTCATCGAAACGCACGTGGTCTTCCCAGTTCAACCCGGCATGGCTGAACGAGGTCTCCACGAAGTCACGCACGGTGAAGTTACCGCCGGTGGCGAGCACGAAGTCATCGGGCTCATCGGCCTGCAACATCCGCCACATACCCTCCACATATTCCGCCGCGTAACCCCAGTCCCGAATCGAATCCAGGTTGCCCAGGTACACGTGATCCTGCGTGCCGGCCTTGATCGCGGCCACCGCACGGGTGATCTTCCGCGTCACGAACGTCTCACCACGACGCGGAGACTCGTGGTTGAACAAGATCCCGTTCACGGCGAACATGTCGTACGCCTCACGGTAGTTCTTCGTCACCCAGTACGAGTAGACCTTCGCGGCACCATACGGGGACCGCGGGTAGAACGGGGTCTCCTCGTTCTGCGGCGGCGGAGTCGCCCCGAACATCTCCGAGCTCGACGCCTGGTAGAACCGCGGGTGAATACCCGCCATGCGCACCGCCTCAAGCAAACGAATCGTACCCATACCGGTGGTGTCACCCGTGTGCTCCGGCTCATCGAACGAGACCCGCACATGCGACTGCGCCGCCAGGTTGTAGACCTCGTCGGGCTGGATCTCCGCGAGGAGCGTCACCAGACGCGAACCATCAGAGAGGTCGCCGTAGTGCAGGAACAGCTTCGCTTCCGGGTTGTGCGGATCCACATACAGGTGGTCAATGCGCGACGTGTTGAACGTCGACGCGCGACGGATCAAACCGTGCACCTCATAGCCCTTAGCGAGCAAAAGCTCAGCCAAATACGAACCATCCTGGCCAGTGATACCGGTAATAAACGCGCGCTTCGCCATCAGGTTAACCAACTTTCCTTGGCAGACCTGCCGGCAGCGGTGGCGCACGGTCTGTCAGATTTGTGTGTTTGAACCGCTAGTTTATCGGCTCGGGTGCGCACTCAGCGCCGGACTGAGTTCCTTCCTGGAATGCGGTGGGCACGTCCTCCGGCGGCTTCCGCATCCGCCCGGTGCTGGCTAGTCTGGAGGCTTGGTCAGCTGACGGCGGCGCCTCCAGCGTGGTCAACCCGCCCGAGGCGTTCACCGTCTTACGGGAAGAAGGTGGGATGAGCGCTCTGGCCGCACAACGTCACGCCGCTCTCCGCCGGGCGGCCTGGTGGCTCACCGGCGGCTACCTGCTCACCCTGGTTCTCATCGCGTTATGGCCCAGCCCGGTCGACCGGCCCGCCCAGGGCGCCATCAATGCCCTCCTCGCTCGTCTGCACGCGCACGGCGTGCCCGACTGGGTCAGCTATGCCCTGGTCGAGTCCGCCGCGAACGTCGTGCTGTTCCTGCCTGTGGGGCTGCTCGGTGTGGTGTTGTTGGGCAGCGCACGCTGGTGGCTGGCCGTGGTCGCCGGTTTCGCGGCGAGCTGCGTCATCGAACTCAGCCAGTTGGTGTTCCTGCCCGCCCGGGTGGCGACCCTCGCCGACGTGGTCGCCAACACCGCCGGCGCGTTCCTCGGCGCCCTGCTGGCCCTGGCGCTGCTCGCCGCGGTGACCGTGCGCGCGGGCGAACGCCCCGCCCAACCGGCCTGACCAGCACCTCGACGCGGCCTCACCATCCCGCCGGGTCGGACGCCCCGGCGGCGCCCGCGGGCCTCAGCCGGCCGCCTGCAGCTGCGTCACGGCCTCGTTGAGGGTGTCGGAGCGGTACGCGTCTTGCAGCGCCGGCAGCGCCGTCCAGTCCAGGTTCACGATCGACTGCCCGTCGGCGGAGGTTCCGGTGCCGGCGGTTGGGACGGTGAAGAAGGTTACGTCGGAGGAGCGCACGTCGCGCAGCTCCACGCCAAGATTCACCAGGGCAGTGGCGCTGAGTTCCTCGTCGATGGCCAGGTGCGGCCGCACGGCGTCGACCACCCCGCCCATGGTGACCGGGTTGCTGAGCACCGACTTGTGCATGAGACCGCTGAGCAGCGCGCTGATCAGCAGCTGCTGGTTGCGCACCCGCTGAAAGTCGCCGTCGGCGAAGGCGTACCGCTCCCGGGCGAAGGCGAGCGCCTCGGTGCCGTTCAGGTGCTGCATGCCCTGCGGAAAGGCATAGCCGGCCAGGTGGTACGAATCGAATGCGATGGGGTTGTCGATGTCCACCCCGCCGAGCGCATCCGTCATCGCCGCGAACCCGGCGAAGTCCACCACCGCCACATGGTCGATCCGGGCGCCGAGCACCCCCTCCACCGTTTGCACGGCCAGCGGCACCCCGCCGTACGACAGCGCCGCGTTGATCTTGGCCTCGCCGAAGCCGGGCACCTCCAGCCAGCTGTCGCGCGGAATCGACATCACCGACAGGCTCTGCCGGTCGGCCGGCACGTGCACGACCACGATGGTGTCGGAGCGTTGCCCGCTGAGGTTGGCGATCGACCCGGTGCTGGAGCCGCGGCTGTCGGAGCCGAGCAGCAGAAAATTGAGCGAGGTGGCCGCGGCCCCGGTCGCCGCCGCCGGCCTGGCCGTGTCGTCGGCCGGGAACGCGTCGGGGATCTTCTCCACCGACTCGAAACTCTGCGAGAGGTTGAACACGAAGACCGCGGCGCTGCCAAGCACGACCAACGCGAACAGGGTGAACACCACGAACACGATGCGCCACCCCCGCCGGCCGGGCGGGGGTGGGGCTTGATGGCGCGTTGGAACGTTCAGCACTTCGGGCATCGGGTTGCCTCCTGCGGACCGGCGGGGTTGCGGTGCGCACACCCTAGACCGCGCGTTCAGCCCCGGCTAGTGTCCTCCCTTGTGCCCACACCCGAACTGGGGGTCTCTTCGTCGGGGGACAAATGACACCGGCGTCAGTTATATTCTCTGCATGGGAATCCGCCGACGGACTCGTCGGATTCGCCACTGGTACCGACGACGCCAACACAGCAAGGGGATGCTCGCGGTGCGCATCCTCGGCGTCCTCGCCGCCGCCACCGGTGTGGCCGTTCTCGTGGCCGTTGCCGTGCGGGCATTCTGACCCGCAGCCGCTGGCGCAGGTTCACCCGCTCACGGGGGTGCTTTCGTGGCGCTGAACGGGTGCCCTCCGTTGTGACAGCACCAGAACTGGGGGCGCAGAAAACGGCTGCTCCTGGTTTAGATTCGCTGCATGGGACTCCGCCGAAGGACTCGTCGGATTCGCCGCTGGTACCGACGCAAGCAATACAGCACCGAGATGCGCGCCCTGCGCGTCTTCGGTATCCTCGCGGCCGCTTCCGGCGTGGCAGTCATCGTCGCACTGTCCATGCATCTGATCTGACCGCCCGCGGCCGCAGCGCCCAGTCCGGTTCCTCGATGGGTCGCCCTGGAGCCGACTCCGGGCTATCGTGACAGCGATCGCCGCGCTTACCCCGCGGCGGTCGCGCGTCGGACCCGCCGGCGCGGCACGAACATGCTCCCCGAAGAGGATGTACCCATGCCGTCAACCCGTTTTGGCTTGCGTCGCTGGTTTGAACGCGAAGTCTCCGCCCCGCTTACGGCGATGTACGCCCGCATCGACGAGCACCTGGTGCAGGAATCACCAGAGACGAGCCCGCTACCAGCGAAACCTACGGCGTGACGGGTGACAGCGTCGGGATGAGCTCTTCGAGGAACGCGGCGGTGTCTTCCCAGTTCTCCACGGCTACACAGTCCACGCCTAGAGCCTTGACCGGGTAGTCGTTGCCGTTCTCGTCGAGCCGGTCGCCCACAAAGAGCATGTCGTCGAGCGGGATGCCGGTGAGCTCGGCCAACCGGTTCATGCCGTAGGCCTTGTCGATGCCACGCCGGGTGATGTCCACCGATGTGGATCCGCCGCTGCGCACCTCGAGGTCGGGTAGCAACGCCTGCACGGCCTCCCGCAACGCCGTCTTCTTGGCGCCGTCCACGTCCCACTGGGTCTTCGCGGCCACGGGCGCCGCCTGGCCGAGGGCCGAGAAGGTGATCTGTGAGCCGCGGTCCTCGAGGATCGGACCCCAGGTCTCGCTTTCCCAGAAGCCCAGCTCGCGGGCGGTGGTCTCCACGGCGGCCAGCGCGCGCTGCTTCTGGTCGTCGGTGAGGTTCTCGGCGTAAACCTGCTCCCACTCCCCCGCACCGCGCCGGTAGTACTGAGTGCCGCAGGTGGGCATCAGGTGCAACCGGGATAGAGTGGCGTCGTCCACGTCGGTGAGGTTGTCGATGACCTGCATGGTGAACTGGGCAAACTGGCCACCAGAGATCACGCAAACCTCCGCCACGCCCAGCAGCTGCACGAGCAGCGCTGCCATGCGGGGGTCGACCGGCGACTTGGACGGTGCCAGGGTGTCGTCGAGGTCGAAAGCGACAAGTCGGGGGTGGTGCAATGCCATTTAGGGTCGGCCCAATCCGTAGTAGGTCCACCCGGCGGCGCGCCAGGCTGCTGAGTCAAGCGTATTGCGCCCATCGATGATGGTGCGCGTGTTCACCAGCCCAGCGGCCCAAGCCGGGTCGATGGACTTGAATTCCGGCCACTCCGTGACGAGCACCACAGCGTCGGCACCACGCAAGGTCGACTCGATGTCGGTGGAGTAGTTGAGCTGCGGGTGCCGGGCGCGGGAATTCTCGATAGCCTGCGGGTCGGACGCCACCACCTGAGCGCCGAGTCCGTGCAACTGCACGGCCACGTCGAGGGCCGGCGAGTCACGAACGTCGTCTGAGTGCGGCTTGAAGCTCAGGCCGAGCACGGCGACCTTGGCGTTATAGACCGGGCGGTCGAGCACGGACACGGTGAGGTCCACCACCCGCTGGCGGCGACGCAGGTTGATGGCATCGACTTCCTTGAGGAACGCCACGGATTCGCCGCGACCGAGCTCCTCGGCGCGGGCGGTGAACGCACGAATGTCCTTGGGCAGGCAACCGCCGCCGAAGCCCACGCCGGCGTTGAGGAACCGGCGGCCGATGCGCGAGTCGTAGCCGATGGCGTCAGCGAGCTGGGTGACATCTGCACCGGAGACCTCGGCGATCTCGGCCATGGCGTTGATGAAGCTGATCTTTGTGGCCAGGAATGCGTTCGCGGCGACCTTGACAAGCTCGGCGGTGGCGTAGTCAGTGACCACCAGCGGGGTGTCCGTTGCCATGGCGGAGGCGTACACCTCGTTGAGCTGCGCCACGGCACGCTCTCCAGCAGCTCCAACAGGAACGCCGTAGACCAGGCGGTCGGGTGCGATGGTGTCTTGTACTGCAAAGCCTTCGCGCAGAAACTCGGGATTCCACGCCAGGGAGGCGCCCATTGCGGAGGCGTCGAGTACCGCCGCGAGCCGAGCGGCTGTTCCCACCGGCACGGTACTTTTACCTACGACAAGGTCGCCAGCGTTCAGGTGCGGCAGAAGCCCTTCCACGGCCGCGTCCACGTAGCGAAGGTCGGCGGCGTAGCTGCCCTTTTTCTGCGGGGTTCCCACGGCGATGAAGTGCACCTCGGCGCCGGCCGCGTCAGCGATGTTGGTGCTGAAGCGAAGCCGGCCGGAGGCCATGGCCGAAGTGAGCACCTCGGGCAGTCCGGGCTCGAAGAACGGGGTGCGCCCTTCGCTGAGGGCCATGATCTTAGCCTCGTCCACGTCGATGCCCACCACCTCATGGCCGAGTTCGGCCATCGCCGAGGCATGCACGGCACCGAGGTAACCGCAGCCGATAACAGAAATTCTCATGCGTATTTCCCCATATAACTGAGCCTACCGGCAGCATCTTGCGTGCCCGACTGGCAACGAGTGACGACGAACGTCGGATGGCAATTCTCAAAAAAGAAGGCCCCGAACAATGTTCGGGGCCTTCTGTGGTGCTGGGCTAGCTACCTCACACAGTGTCGGAAGGTGGTGCCTCTAGCCTGGCGGAGTGCAGGTTACGCGTTCGCGCGCTGGCGACGAACGACGGTCAGCACGGTCACCAGGGCGATACCGAGGAGCAATGCTCCAGCGGCAGCCCAGATGGCGAGCATCGGTGCGTCGTAGCCGGTGCTGGCGAGGTCGCCATCGGTGGACGGAGCGCCACCGTCGGCTGCAGCGAGGGAGATGGCTGCAGTTCCAACGGTGCCGGAGGTGAGGCCGGTGGCGGTGGTGGTGTAAGTGCCGGTTGCGTCAGCGGGCAGGGTCACGTTGACGCTTGCAGCGCCAGCGGACGTTGCCTGCTTGGTCAGAGAGACCGTGGCAGCCTTAACAGCGGAGAGAGTGGCGGTACCCGAACCGGTGACGGCGAAGGAGACCGACTCGCCAGCGGTGAAGGATCCGTCGGTGAAGGCAACGGCTACCGTTCCCCCTGCTTCGACGGTGCCGGAGACAACAACGTTGCTCTCCGGAACGTAGCCGGCAGCGTTAGCTGCGGCCGGAACTGCGAATACTGCGAGAACCGCGAGCGCGATTGCCGCAAAGGTCTTTTTTGCCATGGTGGTACCCCCTGCTTGTTTCTTACAATTATGCCGACACTGGCGTGCTCCGATTGGAGCGGACCTCGAATGAGGTTCCCCCCAGACTAGGGCACATTAACAGG
This sequence comes from Cryobacterium sp. W22_MBD10_FK3, assembly GCF_052113745.1. NCBI lineage: Bacteria > Bacillati > Actinomycetota > Actinomycetes > Micrococcales > Microbacteriaceae > Cryobacterium > Cryobacterium sp. W22_MBD10_FK3. Next base: position 39,159 of record NZ_JBGQOH010000013.1, on the reverse strand, counting down.
CTATTTCCAGTTTTTGTGTTTCATTTCTGTGAATTACCGGAGTCATTTCGAGTTCGACGCTTGATTTCGGTAGCGAATTCCCAAGCCAGTCATATCTAATTACCGTGCTTTGCCCGGGTGACAGGTCGACGGTTACGGAACTCACTTGATAACCCTGATCCGTCGCGGGGTGATAAGGGGCCGCCTGACCATCTCGGATGACGCCAAGGTTCTGCACGTCCGACGTTCCATAAACGGAGACGATCGTCTTGACGTTGCCGGGTTCGACACCGTAAACCCCTCCCCCAGTCACGTATTGCGGTAAGGAAAGGCCTGCGTCAGCCGGTGCCGTATTAGTCAGGGTGACCTCAACCGCATAATTGGGCCTCTTGTCGTTCCGACACGTGACTTGGCCAACCGTCGTATTGACGTCTAGATATGTGTCCATCTTGGCACCGGTCGCGTCGTTGAGGTAGAGCCCAAACCTCTGTGCATCGGCGTCACTGAGCGGCAGACCACCGGCAAGAGTTGTGCCGGCCAGCACGGCCTGCTCTGCTTCGTCGGCGTTCCACACGATCACCCGGCGCTCCTCACCCGCGCGGGCGAGTGCGGTGATCAGAGCCACCGGATCCACATCGCCACCAGACACCGCAGAGAACACGGACGCCGCCGCCGCCGCGAAGAATGCGTCTTGGTCGGCGGGGTTCTCGTAGCGCGCATATGCGTCTACGAGTAGCAACTGCACCGCGTTTTCGGCAGACAAGACATCCCCCGTCGGCAGAGTGATTGGCCCGGTCGCAGTCAGGAGGTAGCTCAGCGCAACCGGGTCGATCGAGATAACGCCGTCGGCTACCACGCCGAATTCGCGGTTCCACATCTCCCTCGCCAACTGGGCGGAGAGAGGAAAGTTCGGGGTGAGGTTCACATCCTGGATGTACTTCCCAGTGATGTCTCCAAATATTCCCCTCGTTTCCGTGGGGAGCGTGAGTACTGGCGTGGGATACACCGGAAAGTCGCCGCTGGATGCCTGCTGAGCCAGCTCCATCGTGCCGCTCTCCATGTGCAGCATTGCTACTGCCCCCGCGATTCCCCCGGTGGCCCGTAATTCCGCGGGGTTCTGAAACAAAAGCACGTAATTACGCGGTCCTGCGGCACCGAGCATATTTGGGGCGAGCCGCACGGCCCGATCCAGCGTCGTAACCATTCCAGAAGCTTCGGTTACAGCTGCTTCAAGTCGATCAGCTGCATTCCTAATAACATCCAGCGTTTCATCCGTCTGGATCGCCTGCAATGCTTGCATGGATTTGGCCAACGCCTCGTTCACTAATGCGACGCGCGGTCGAGCTTGAACAAGAGGCTCGAGATCAATGGAACCTCCCACGGGTTTGAAGTCCGCCAGCTCGATGGTGTCTGCCAAAACGACCAGGGGAGTGATGGAGTTCCGCGACACGTCATCAACCACTGCAGCCAGCTCTCGCACAGCGGTGAGGTTGGCGCCAAGGACCGGCACAAATTCCAGGGCCCGCCAAACCGGGTCACTCGTCAGTGAAGTAGCACTCGAGGCATAGGCTGCGAGCTCCGCAGCCGTGCGCACCGCTCCCTTACCGTCTCCATTAACGATTTCCACTTGGATTTGTGCGGCAAGGGGTACAACCTTCTCCAATTCCCCTTTCGCGAGGTACGCCCGCGTTCCCACCCAGGCGGCAACGAACAGGACTAGGGCGATGAGCACCAAGCTGAGTCGCACAAGGACCTTGCGCGACCGCTCACCACGACTTAAGCGACGTGAGCGACGGCTTGTCGAACGGGGAAGGTCCATTGCATCAGTCAATCAGAGTCCCGCGCGTTGTCCCGATCATTGGCCGGCAGACCGGGTAACGCAAATGAGTGCACGAGCGGTCGACCATACCGAGACAGCCTGCTAGCCCGAGTCCGGAACTGCAGCCTTCAACTTTACGCTTGTGGGGTTCCCTTGGCAGCGCGAGTAGCCACCATAATGTTTAACGTCGCGCAGCTCAGCCTCTTGGTTGGCGCTTCGAACGGCGCGGTGAGCAGCCGTCAATCCAGTCAGCCTCACCAAAAACATGAAATGGGGCGGATGTTGCGAGTTCTAAGCAATCCGGGCGTATCTGGGCCGCGGCCGAACGCGACACTAAAGATGCTGGTTGGAGCGCTTCCGCCAACTGTAGAGATCATCGACTTTCGTTGGCGGCGGGCACTCGGCTTCGGCTACGACGTTCTGCATGTGCACTGGCCCGAATTCATTATCCGTGACTCATCCAAGCTGATGGCGCTCTACAAGCAAGCACTTTTCCTGCTCCTCATTCTTCGTTTGGCGACATTCGGTACACCCAGTATTTGGACGGTCCATAACAATCGACCCCATGAAGAGGGAACGCATCTCGAACGGCTGCTGTTTAGATTGTGGGAACGAACTGTCACCCGGCGCGTCTATATGTACGACTGCACGATTCCACCGAACGATCGCAGGGCTCTCTGCATCCCTCACGGCGACTACGAACCTGTCTGCGGTGTCCTCGCCAGCTCAGACAACTGGGAAGCAGCAATCAGCGGAAGAGTTCTTCTTTTCGGCGTCCTTCGCCCTTACAAGGGAATCGAGGGACTAATAGATGCGTTCAGCCAAGTTGGAGATAGCTCGCTGAAGCTAATTTTGTCGGGTGAGCCCATTTCTCCAGAGTATGGAGCAGAACTCACGCTGAGAACACGCGAGGTGCCCGGGGTATCACTATCGACAGACCGGCTATCGGACGAAGACCTTGCCATCGCTATCCAAACCGCAGAGTGCATCGTGCTCCCGTACACGCATATGTATAACTCTGGAGCTGCCTTGTTGGCCCTTACTTTGAAGAGGCCCATAGTCGTGCCCGACTCGCCCACGATGAGAGAGCTACGCGCGGAAGTCGGTGGTGGATGGGTAACAATCTACGAAGGTAGCCTGAACGCAGATTCCCTATCCAAAGCTGTGGAAGCCTCGCGCCAGTGCTCTCAGCAGCTTTGGCCGGACATGTCGCGCAGGGGATGGACAAGTATCGGAGAACAATACGGTCGGCTTTTTGATGAGCTGACGAACAAGAGGGCTTCGTTGCCCGAAAGCGGCACACTGCTGGAGGATTCTTCACCGCCGAAACCGAAGCGGTGAGAGACCTGTGCCAAGGGGACAAGGCTTGACCAGCAACACCTCCGCCGCACGAGGCGTTTCCATCACTCTCGTAGGGCAACTTTCGCGGTTTCTAATCCAACTTACGGCACTAGTCTGGCTCTCCAGACTTCTCAGTCCCAACGACTTTGGCCTTGTCGCGATGGTAGCTGCGGTGGCAGGCGTCGCCACCATCATTGGCGATGGCGGTCTCTCGTTTGCAGCTGTTCAGGCCAAAACCCTGACAGATCAACAGCGCACAAACCTATTTTGGTCGAATTTGCTGCTGGGAGCTGTTCTCGGCACCGTGATCTTTTCAACTGCGGCACCGCTGTCAGACTTCTACGACTCCCCCGACCTCGAAAACGTCGCCAAGGTCATTGCCGTGGTTTTCCTTCTTAACGGCGCCACGACACAATTCCGTGCGCACATCAATCGCTCCCTGAACTTCAGGCTGTTGGCTTTGACGGATGTCTCTTCGCAATTTGTCGGCCTCGTCGTCGCGGTTTCCGCCGCTCTCATAGGCCTCGGTTTCTGGGCCTTGGTGTTTCAACAACTAGTGGTCGCGCTAGTGGCTCTTGTCTTCTGCGCAATGGGAGGTAAATGGAAACCAGGACTCCCTCGGCGGGCAGCCGGAATGCGTCGACTGTACGCATTCGGGATCCACACTCTGCTTGATCAGATTCTGAACTACGCCAGCGTAAATCTGGCTACGGTACTGCTTGGCCGATCTTGGGGGCCCTCCGTGGTCGGTGTGTATAGCCGCGCATACAACATCTTCACAATGCCAATGACGCAATTGGCGTCACCCTTGACAAGAGTTGCACTCCCTTTGCTGTCCCGCATTGAAGACCGCCGAGATTTCACTCGGCGACTCACACACGCCCAAACTCTACTTGCGTACCCGCTGCTGGGTATCTTCTCGACTCTTGCCGTTGTGGCTCCCTCTCTGATCCCGATCGCACTCGGGCCAGGCTGGCACGACGTCGTTCCGATCCTCCAAGTGCTGTCATTGGGTGGGGCCTTCCAGGTTTTGGCTTATGTCTATTACTGGGCTTTCCTCGCCCTTGGGAAAACCGGTGTTCAACTCAGGTTCAGCGTCCCAACACGAGTAGCCATGATGGGCTTTTGCCTGATTGGCGTCCAATGGGGGGCTATTGGGGTCGCTTGTGCGATCACAGCTGGCCTGATCGTGATTTGGATTGTCAACAGTTCGGCGGGCATGCGTGCGATTGGCATTTCATCGTGGCCGCTAATTCGGGCATCTGCTAGACCCTTCATCTCATGGGCGTTCATCTTCTTGGCAGTCTGGCTCCTCAACCTCATGGTTTTTGACGAGCTCATCAATGTCCTCCAGCTCACGGCCGACATGGCCACCATTGTCGCCCTTCTTGGTCTACTTACCGTCGTTCCTGCGATACGGCGCGATTTCCTGTTGATTTTCCAAACTCTTCTCCTGCTGGTTAGACCTGAGGCCAAGCAGGACGCAACTTCTGCGACGGTCAACGCCAAGCAAGGAAATCTGCAGGACGCAGAGACTCCCCCTCAAGCATCTGAAATCCTGTGAAACCCTCGTTAATGCCGGGGCGGTTGCACACCGCGCGGACCGACACGCCTGGAGTTCTCCCCCTGTCCGGGAGTGCGTTCGACGTCGACGCCTTCACCCAGAATTTACTGCCACGGCGGGTATTCGCTTGAAGTACGCCCTCAGGCAGCGGTGGCCCTAGATCGAATTACGCCGGGGTAAGAATCAAACCAGCTTCCAAAACACCTCAACTAGCCCGATACACGGGCCTTGAGCCGCTCCACGCGTGGTGCAAGGAAGGCGTGGGTTACTGCCGCCAGTCCAATGGACATCGGCGCCGCGATCCACGCCACGGCAATTGGATCAGCGTCAAAGGCCCACGCGAGGATGATCAGAAGGGGGTAGTGCCATAGATACAGTTCATAGCTGATCCGGCCTAGATAAGCCAACGGCGCCCAGCCGAGTATTCCCGCCAGGACACCACCACGGTTTTGTACCAGATGGGCGATGATCACCACGGAACCGACTCCGGTCATTAGGACTGGCGCTGCGGACGCTGGGTGGAAGATTGTCGCGCCCGCCACAGAAGCACCAATCAAGGCCAGGCCGGACCACGCGGCAATGGCCGGGACATTGACCTGTTGCTTACGGCCGAGGAAAATTGCCAATGCGCATCCGAGAAACAACCCACCAGACCTAAGCAACAACGAGCCCGGCTGCCCGGCAACCTCGAGTGCGACAGATGCCAGAAGCAAGGCCAGCCCGCCGCCCACCGCAAAACCAGCCAAGTGCCCCTGAGCCCGGCCCCTGCCAAGCACAAGCATCAACAGCAGGGGCCAGACAAGGTAGAACATCTCCTCAATGCCGAGACTCCATGTGTGCCGCCACGCCCAGGCCGCACCGCCTGAGATCTCCAAGGCTAGCGGCGTAGTGTAAGTGACTGCCAGGACGTTCTCGAGCAGATACTTACCCAATGACGGCGCGAACAGCGCACCGGGGATAAGCAGGGCCGCGACTACGACAAGCAGCGCTGGGTACAGCCGCGCTGCTCGGCGGAAGTAAAACCTCTTGAGGCGGATGCCTCCATGGGCCTTCCGCTCCCGCAGCAGAATGTCCGTGATCAGGTATCCGGACAGGACAAAGAATACGTCCACGCCAACGTGCCCGCCGAAGGCGACCGGGGTGATCATGTGATGCACAAACACAAGCAGGATACCGATCGCCCGGACCCCATCTAGAGCCGGCATGTATCCGGACAAAGGGCGCCCGTGCACGCGTGCAGCAGTGATCGCAGACCTAGTAGCCACGGGTCCCCCAGGTGAGTAGCCTGCCCCAATCATAGGGGCCAATAGGATCACACTCACTACGCCAGGCTCCTAAAGGTCGACCTCAGTGCGCGGGGGCCCATTTCCTCCGCAGAGGAGTCTCCACGAACCGCCATGAGGCGTAGCAAATGCAAATAAGCACGCCGAACCAAACGATTCCCCACGGAGATGCCACAGGGCGAACACCGAAGATTGCAACGAACACTACGACCGTGAGCCAGTTCCAAAGGTACAGGCCGTACGAGAGCTTGCCCAAGAAGACCAACGGTCGGAAGGCGAGCGCTCTACCGGCCCATCCTCGTGGCGAAACAGCCAGCAAAAAGACGACGCCAGCCGACAATAGAGCGGCCTGTCCGAAGCCACCCTCGTCGAAGCGGGCCAACTGGAAGGCTCCGCCCGGCTTCCACGAGAATAGGACCAGCAGTCCCACAGCGCCCGCCAGCCCGGCTAGTCGGGCAGCCAAAACCATCACACTCGACAGATCCGCGTTGTAAGTGACCAACGCAATGATTGTCCCAATAATCAGTGCGTCCACGTGTGTGTCCGGAGCGTAGAACAGGCGTTCGTGGGTGGGATCACCGGCGATGATAATCGTCCTCCAAGCCCACTGGATCGCGACTAAAAGCGACAAGCCTGCAACCGTCCATCGCCACCGTTGCGCTGTGGGGATGAGCAGTAGGAGGATGGGCCAGAGTAGATAGAACTGCTCTTCGACGCTCAGCGACCAAGACCATTGGAAGTCTCCGACCGCACGATTCCCGGCCGCGGCTTCGATGATGTCCGTAGTGTATGTCAGGGCCCCCAACGCGCCGGCCCACCAGGTCGCAACCGGCGCCCCCGTGGCAAGGAGCCACACGACGGTTGCAAGCGTGACCAACACAAGTGCCGGGCCCAACCGGGCGAGGCGTCGCCCATAGAACTTCAGCAGACTGATGCTCCCGCGGCTATCCTTCTCCCGCATCAGCAGGCTGGTGATCAGGTACCCGCTGATCACGAAGAACACGGTTACACCGTGATAGCCGCCGATGCCATTGATGCCGGCATGGCCAGCAATGACTGCTAAAACAGCTAGGGCCCGCAGCCCGTCAAGGGAAGTGTTGTAGGCGAATTTTTGCGATCGGACGTTGGTCGACTGTGGCACGACAACGGCCGTGTCTCCCCCATGGTTCATTTTCAAATTATGACAGAACCATACTCTCGGGCCGCATTTGTTTAAAGGACACCAGTTCCCCGCTTACACAGTCCTTGCCAATTTTCGTAGAGACATTCGTAACACTGGGATCGGCCAGACGCCAAGGACGAGCGGGAACTCCAGCCGACATGAGCGCAGGCTCCACTGAGTCCAGTGGCCAGATTTTTCACGCGGACTTCGGACCAAGGGAACTGGGTTATTGGAAAGGAAGATGATAATCGAGTACGTACTCGAGTTTTTTCGTCCTGTCGCCGATGAACCGCGCGGGGACACCGCCAACGATCGTGTATGGGGGCACGTCTTTGGTGACGACAGCCCCAGCCGCGACGACAGCCCCCTCGCCAATCGTCACACCTGGAAGAATGATCGCTCGGGTTGCGATGTAGGCCATATCTCCGATTGAGACCGGTCCCCCCTGAACGCCAAAATCCTCCGCCTGAGGATCATGCTCAAGGGTGAAGATCTGAACGTAACCGCCAATGTTCACATTATTGCCGATGGCAATTCCCATGCGTCCGTCGAGGAAGCAATCGTTCCCGACGATTGTATTGGATCCTATGCGGATACCTTCAGGGGCGTAGAACGCGGCCCTCCAGTGAAAGGTAGTTCCTTGCCCTATTTGTATTCGCAGGAGTAAGCGATAGAAGGCAACGCGAAATCTATGTACGGGAACTCGTCCAACAAGGAACGCAACGAAAAGCTGGAACCCGCGCAAGTACTCTCGAGTGGAATCGGACAAAGTAACCTCCCTCAGGGAAAATGTGGACAGTCTGGAACGATTGAGTCACTCATGACTCTTTGAAATCAAAGACCTGAGTGGCCAGCGCGACTTCAACCGGCGCTGCAAAGACTTCGACCTTAGCCAAAGTCGTCGAGGGAGTCGGAAATAGTCGTAAATGTAGAGCGGAGCGCCCTGCACGGTCAGCGCTTCTTTATGCTGTTCAAGCGTCCACATGGGGAGGGCTCGAATGCCGACGAGCTTGGCATGCAGCGGACGAAACTGGTCGAATTTCTCCTGGCTGGAGAAGATCGTGTATGGCGATCGCGGGTCGTCCATGTGCTCCTCGTGAATGAACGGAAAGGCCCATCCGTTTCGGTAGCCTTCCCGCGCGACCCGCAAACACCAATCAGGAAAGCTTTCCTTGTCCCGAAGCGGGCCAGCCGCTACTAGCGCTTCACGCTTTGCCAAGTATCCACTGCCCTGGACCCAATGATTGCGCATTATCCGACGTCCGTTAGGGAGTCTTTGAACCTTCATCATCGCAGTGGACGGCTCGAAATCTTCCGCGTAAAACCTCCAGGACGCCACTACACCGATATCGCTTGCCGACTCCTGAAGTGCTCTCAGGTCACGAATCCAATTTGGGTCAACAATGCAGTCATCATCTACTTTTGAAACGTAGTCGCCGTCGGAATTTTCCCACATCCAGTTCGTTGGCACCCTGATCCCAGCATTTACTTCGCTGTGATGCGTGGCGTACACAGCTGGGTGGTTGTAATACGACTGCACAATTTCAAGGGTTTGGGTATCATCCCCGTTATGCCACAGCCAGACTCGAGTGTTCTCGTCTGCACTCGCAAGGAGAGCAGGGAGGGATCTCCGAACGTAGTCAGGACGCCGATGCGTGATCATCAAGACGTCGATCCCCTTAGCCACGAGGCAAGTCCTTACTCATTTTTGATGTCCCAATCTCCACAGGATCTTGCGCTTACTCAGCGTCCGCTATCCAGAAACGATGCCGTCTTGCTGAGACGAACTCCCATTCCATAGCCTGTCAAGAGGCTGCGCATGTTTCGTGCCCAATCTGATGGGCGCCCCAGCTGCACAAACTCACGAAGGAGCCAATACGTGTGCTCGAAGGAAGAGGTAAGTCGTCTCTGTAGATGGTATGACGCCCTAACGCGTATTTCTGTCGTCACAGTATTCCTGGGTTGCAGCGATTGACGACAGGACGCGACGGCCCCTCCCGACCTCAGGACAACGCCGGCAAGCATTAGGTTCTCCCCACAAGATTGCATTGCCTCCGAAAAGCCACCTGCAAGCCTCCACGCCACGAAGTCGAATGCAAACACGCAGTCCGTGAGTCCGATTGAGCTGAATGCACCCCGCACTGACGTTGAACTCCCTGCAATTGAGCTGAGGGTAACCATGTCGCCTTCTAATCTGCCAGCCGGGGCGATCCGGCCCAACACTACCTTTCCCGATTGGCTCAACCAGAAGTTCTCATCGACTTCAGGAGCCGCCACGCCAGCCATCTCAATGGCCGCACTGACTACGACGATGAGGTCGATGTCCGGATCACTGGACAGTAGGTGGTCAACGGCCTCGTTCAGACCGTATCCAACCCCACGATCCAGATCCAATTGAAGTGTTACGAAGGGAAGTTCAGCGCCGGCCACAGCAGCTTCTGTCCGCAGATGGATGACGGCATCGGGATGACCGAGACCGAGCAGACCTCCTTCTGTGAGCGCCAGAACGTCGCTTGAGGTTGCGTCACCAAGAACAATCAAAGCAGTCTTCATGTCCTACGCGCCTTTCGTTGGCTTAGCGGCAATCTGGGCGCAATGTCAGAACCCGTCCCTTCACTATTCCGGGATCCCAGGCCACGCTGAGATTTCCTGAAGCCGGCATAAGTTCCACGGAGAGCTGCAAATGACTTCCTAGTTCGACCGGTCTGCTCTTTGAAAAGCGGCCGGAGGACCCAAAGCGCTGTCTCCCTCAGACCCAATCCAAGAAGAATCTGGACACGGCCACCCATAGCTGCACACACGCGAATCCGGTTGGCGGCGTTGTAGTAGTAATAGGTCTCGCTGTGACCAGCACTCCCCTCACCTGACCCACCCTCAAGATGCCAGACCGCGACCGCTTGAGCGACGCCCAATTTGAGACCTAGCTGGGTAGCCCGCAGCGAAAACTCGACGTCTTCCCAATAGAGAAACAGACCCTCATGAAACCCTCCTATTAGATCCCATGTCCGGCGAGTCATTAGCGGTGCCGCCCCGGTCATAAATTCAGTCGATTGCAAACCACTTTCAACTCCCGCAAAGTGGTCCCCGTAGCGATCGTGCCAACAAAGGCCGCGTGAAATATCGATGCCACCGCCCCCGAACCAGACAGTGCGGTCATCACTTCTGCCTGTGACAAGCAAGGGTGAGATGACATCGAATTCCTCGGCCGCCAGCGCGGTCAGCATTTCTTGAACATCCCCTTCGACCAGCTCTGTGTCAGGGTTGAGGATCCAAATGACATCGTCAGGGGCGCCTCCACTCACATTAGCCAGCCTGTTGATTCCCGCCCCAAACCCAATGTTGTGATCTGATTCGATGAGGGTTATTCGATCGTCTTTCGCCGCAAGTCCTTCAAGTAAATCTCGATCAAAGGATCCCGAGTCATTGTCCAGGATCCAGATGTCCGTCACTGGAAGGCCCACAAGGCTGATCAGGCACCGTTGAACAAGCTCGGCTGACTTGTAGTTGACCAAAAGGACTGTGAATCGCATCTTCTACCTAGCTAACTGTGACGTGTCGAAATCCCGACCGCGCGATCGTGCGTAAATTTCCGTATAGATACTGAACGTCTGCGGGCCCAAGCGCGACTGATCGAATCGATCTCGTTGGCCCACCGCACTTAAGGCCATCGCCGAGCGCATCGTTGGGTCGCCCAGGAGGGCCCGAAGGCCGAGACCAATGCTGGAATCGGTGGAGGCAACGACACCGGTTACCCCCTGAATGACCACATCGCGATTGCCAATCACGTTGGACACGATTGCAGGGAGTCCCAGACATTGCGCTTCAATCAGGGCCATCGGCATTCCCTCCCAGAGGGAAGCGAGAACAAATATGTCACTCGTAAGGAGAACTTCGACAACCTGGTCATGAGGCAGCCAGCCCGTGACCGCTACTGGACTGCCGCCTAGCCAGCGGTCTCTTTCTGGAGTGGGCCCGTCACCAACCCAGATAAAATCGGCCTGGCCGAATTCTGTGGCCAGTGCCGCGAATTTCCATGGCGCTTTCTGCCGGGCAATACGGCCCACTGTCACGACTCGAAGTCGACGTTGACCGTTCTCATCTTGCGGGTCCCTATCGGGTTCATTCCTGGATGCATTGACCATCGGCACCGCATCCAAATCAACCGCGTTCTCCACCAAGAATAGTTGTCTTGACGATAGGACGGAGCGGGCGAGGTCCAGCTCTGACTGAGAGACGAGGACAAGCCCTCCGCAGCGACTCGACAGAATTTTCTCCATCAAAAGGATGAATCGCTTTACGGGACTCCATATGTCTTGTCGCAGAAAGGCGAACCCATGTGGAGAATAGACGATTCTCCGATTGTTCCCCCCGACCAAATTGATAGCCCTCACGGCGAAGCCCGCCATGGATGAATGGACGTGAACTATGGCGCGAGGATCCGCTCGCAAGATTCCTCGAGCCCTTAGCCCCAGGCGGAAGAGCTCAAGCCCGGGAATGCGTGACGGCTTGATCTCCGTACGCGTGACGGCGGGAGGGAACATCGCGCCGAGTGCTTCTGGGGCTGGTGTGTCAGGGCGGCGAGTATGGACAAGCTGAAGCGAACTGCTGATCTGCGCTTGGCCCACAGTTAGACGAAGTATTGACTCGAGTACACCAGCCGCTAGGGATTCCGTGAAATGAACAACTCGAACATCTGTTTCCTCAGTAGTGGACTTCATCAGAATTGGCCTTTCATGATGCGGGGATACTGATACTTCATCACCGCGGACACCTAGCCTGCGCTGAGTACGGGATCACTGCGGTATAAGGCCCTATAAGCGTTCGAGGCCTGGGCGATGGAAAACTCCGCAAGTGCTCTGTCGTGCGAAGCTTCCCGCAGCGAGGCGTACTCGATGGCGCTCTGCGAGAGCAACATGAGCATTGCCTGCGCGAGGGCGGCTGAGTCGGATGGTTCTACGCAATACTGCGGTGCCATGGCAAGCCGCTTACAGTCACCTACATCCGTCGTGATAACCGGCGTACCAAGGGCTAGGGATTCAAGTCCCGCCATGGGCAGGGCTTCGCCGTACGAACTGGAAATCACGAGAGCGTCCGCAGCCTTGATGAGATCACCGACATTGTTGACCGGGCCGACCAACCGGACGCTGTCACGCAAACCAAGAGCCTCGATAGCTGCCATGAGCTGGGCATTCGAGTATTCAATGCCGCTGCCTGCGCATACGAGTGTGGCTTCAGGTGCCCGCTGTCGCATAATGGCGAAGGCACGTAGGAGGTTCTCATGATCCTTCATCGGGTGCCATCGGGATAGGGAGAGAAAAACGGCCCGTCGGTCTTGCCCTGGAGTATCAACAGATCGCTCTACGGCAACACCATTGCTGATCACATGGCATTTGCCGGACTTGTAACCGTTACGCGACATGTAACTGGCAGCGCCCACTCCGCATGCGACAATCGCATCCATACGACGACTAGTAAGTCGTCCGATCACTTGACCAAGGACCCTGGACCGCCACGGGTCAGCCTTGGACATACCTGTGGTGTGCACGGTCGACACGAACCGCACATTCCCAGACTTTTTCGTGAGTGAAACTGAAAGGTCGGACTGAAGCAGGTGGCTGTGCACGACATCCGGAGCGACTCTACGAATGGTGGCCTTCGTCTGTGATACCAATTTGTCGATCCGCCAGGAACGCCTATCCAAATTGAGATAGGTAACGCTGCTCGCAACTGCCGAGAAACGACCGCTGAGAACCCCAGGTCCCAGGAGTACCAATATATGCGACTCGACTTCAGGCGCCATAGCCCTCGCTAGCCCTTCAATGAGTGTCTGGGCACCGCCCGTATGGGCGTCGTTGACGACATGTAAGACCCTCATTTGGTCCCCACCCACTTGGGCCCTGTCATTTGCGGACTCAAGGATGCTCGACCCGTACTGAAGTGCATTCCGAGGCAGATCCCTGGAAGCGCCCAGATCCACGCAGCGGAATCGTAGCTGATGGTCAGGCCCGAAATCGTGACCCAGAGCAAAACGCTCAGCATCGCTACGAACTTTCCACTGACTCTACTAGTAGCCAGAAATACCAGAGCAGCAAGGAAAACACAAAGCCCTAATCCAAAAATCATCCCGTTTTCCAACACGAGTCGCCCCAGGACAGAGAACAAGTCAGGGATCTTGTTGGCATACGAAAGACCCGCCATTGGGATATCTCCGGCTTGGTAGAGCAACGTGCTGCTGCCACGCCCTGAGCCAAAGAGTGTGACCCAAATATCCGAAACCAAATACCGCAAAGCGCCAATAATCGAAGCGGCGCGATCACCCCACGAAAAGTTCTGCGACCCACCTCTCGACCCGAGAATGCCAATACTTGTCCAGGCGACTACTCCAAGAATCAACGACAAAGTTGCGAGCCGCCCTGTGCCCTTGGCAAGCGGCCAGAACGCGATCATGAGCACCATACCAATGGACACGAGGGCGCTTCCAGAGTCACTCAGATATATTGCAATTGTCGCCGCCAAAACCACCAGCCTGTCGGCCCAGACCAATCGGCCCGCTGCCGAGGCGGACAGCAGGACGAGGGCGACTGTTGCGAGAGCCAAACTACCTGCCATGACGGAGGGCTCGGGGAAGAAAGCAAACGGCCTTCGGACGAAAGTCGAAATGCTGAGTGCATTGTTAGAGACGCTCGCGTACCCCGGAAGATCGTAGTAGCCGAGGAACGGGACTATCCCTCGATCCAAGAACACGAACTTCTGAACCAAGGCAAAGAATACGGTGAGTAAGATCCCGACCCTCAGAGCTGGAATCAGGCTGGTGGACGTACGTAACGCCACCGCAGCGAATCCCATCAATGGCAGTACGTGCAATGGCCACACGATTAGGCTGAGTGGGTTTGGGATCGGGTGGAGTAGCAGCACCCCGATGAATGCCAGCGCGGATGGGCCGACAAAGACGCCCAGAAAAAGGACCGCGATCCGCGGGTGCCGCAGGATTTCCAAAACGAAACAAACAGCAATCATCGAGCTCAACGGCACGTTAGTACTGTTACCCAGGGGCAAACCAATATATGGGAAAAAGGTCGAAAGAACGAGCGACCAAACGCCTATCCGCCAGAGTCTTCCCGGCTCCTTAGCCGTGTGGATCGGCGAAATCCGCTCAACAGTCACTTGAGACCTACCAGCCGTTGCGGAGCCCAAGCGCCATCTCCTCCCATGCATGCGTTCCTGCAGTAAGAAGCTCGGACGATCCCGGAGATTTTCCCGTGTGACTCTCCCGGCGGTGCAGTGAGGACGCTGTCATCAATTCAGCCAAGGCGTCTGCAGAAGCGGGCGGGAAAAACGAAATGAACGGGTAATCCCCCGCTTGTTCGCGCAGGGACGGGAGATCCGAAGCTAGAACTTCAGCACCAAGTGCCATGGCTCGTGCGAGAACACCGCTTTGGGCCTCAAAGTGGATGTAGGAAAGCACAACCGCCCGACTTGAGCCCAGGAGAAAGTCGAACTCAGCGGGAGAAAGAAAATGCGGTCGGATCTCAATCTCATCCGACGTGCCGGCAGCTTCTCGCAGGAAGGAGACGTAGGACGGATCGATTCCCTCTCCTGCAACGATCAATCTGCAGGTGGACAGTTTGGCGGCCGCGATTGCACGCTCGACCCCCTTGTTCGGCCTTATTTCCCCAACACACAAAAACGCATCCTGAACTGAAGCGTCCTCTGCTCTCGAACTCTGAGTGCCGGCACCTCTGAGGCGCGGCAAGTACGACGCACCAGGGAGAGTGAAAGCCTTCACAGGGGAAGGAGTCATTCCTCTCACGGAAACCAGCTGCCGATAGCCGTGCACGGCCACCATATCCACCCGTCGGAGGCAGGATTGAGCTATCCAGTTACGAAACCGATCTGTTACAGACGTAGTTGTTTGGGCATGCTCTACAGCATTGTGTTTGATGAGGCAGATTCGATCGATACTTGTACCCCACTTGAGCAACCCTGGAAACGGGTATCTCGCTTCTTCCAGGACTAGTGTTCTAAGGTTCGGGTTCTTTGAAAGAAAGGATCTGATTCGGCAGTGTTCTACGACCAAATTGAGCAATATCCTCAGACCGACAAACCGACGATCCTTCGACACCAGTGGTGGAATGAGTTCGTTCACACACAGGTAGCTGTCTACACCGGGAGGCAGATAGCTCTTCGCACCAGCCCTGGTCAGCAGAGTTGTACTCTCGCCGCCGCCGAGGGATATTGCAATTGCGAGGTCTGCAGCGTGCTCGATATGTCCTCCCTGGGGCGTTGGACAAACCAGAACAGTTGAATTCTCAGCGAGGGCATCGTGAGGCGTCTCAGTAACCATCAGTAGGCTCCGGCGGGCGACACAACCGCTCGGATCGTTCGCCAGAGAATAACCAGGTCACCAGCCAAAGACCAGTTCTCTACATAGTAGAGGTCGAGCCGGATACTGTCCTCCCAAGACAGGTTCGATCTACCGCTCACCTGCCAGAGCCCACTCATGCCAGGCTTGACGAACAGACGCCTGTGGGCGGAGGTGTCGTAGAGCGCTACCTCTCCCTCCCTCTGGGGACGCGGTCCGACGAGGCTCATATCTCCCTTGAGCACGTTCAAAAGCTGCAATAGTTCGTCGAGGGAGTATTTCCTCAAGAATCCACCGATTTTTGTGAGCCTTGGATCATTTCTGACCTTGAATAGCGGGCTATCAAGGGTGCCTTGAACTTCAAGCAGGCCTGCAAGCTGCTCATCAGCGTTCACAGTCATCGACCGAAACTTCAACATGTTGAATGGCTCACCGTTCATCCCGATTCGCTCTTGCCGATAGAGAACCGGACCCTGGCTCGTAAATTTGACGATCAGGCCGATCAAGCAGATAAGTGGAGACAGGGCGAGTAGCAATACGCTCGATCCGAGTACATCAAATGCCCTCTTCGTGAACTGTTTCCGCCCCTCATACCTCGGCATTTCCACGTGGATCAGGGGGAGCCCCGATACTGGACGTGTGTGGATTCGGGGCCCACCAATGTCGGTAAGACTGGGGGCGACTACGAGATGCTGGCGACCCGGCTCAAGGCCCCAACTGATGGATCGGATCCGATCCGGCGAGAGCTCGTCACTACTAGTAACGATCACGGTGTCTGCGTTCACACTTGACATGGCGGCCTGCAGCTCGTCGATATCGCTGAATACCGGGATCTCGGTGCCGGGAAGGCTGCTGTTGTCGAAGCCTCCGGGAATGCAGGCCCCAACCACGAGGTAGCCCGCCGCGGGCTGCCGGCCCAATTCTCTGGCCAGGTGCAGCGTCGATGTCTGCGAACCGACAAGCAAGACTCGGGACACGAATTCACCGTCGAGACGCTTCGCGCAGAGCCACTGACGCCATATCCACCGAGAGAAGACAAGCACGACGGTTCCGAATGGGAAGGCCAGAAGGATATAGCCACGTGCCACATCGATATGCAGAAGGAAGGCCGCAATAGCCAGGAGGCCAAAAAGACGCATCGAAGCAGACATGATGAGCTTGTATTCATCGGGGCCGGTGCCGAGCACTCTAGATTCACGCGTGCCGAAGACTTGAAGGAAGGCCAGCCAACCGGCGATCACGAGGACAGAGACCGTGGTGTAGCTGACGCCCAAGTCGCTTGCGCTGCCACGAAATGCAACATCCGCGGTCTCGAACCCAAACCAGGCGATCTGAACGCCGAAGACAACCCAGATGAGAACGAGCAAATCTGTGATTACCATCCGGCCTGCATAAATGGTGCGCCAGTCGCGCACAGAGTGACCGACCGCAGGTTCGGCCGTTAACGATTCTTCGTTCATTCCGCTGGCCTGCAGATTATCGCCAGGCCATCCCCCCGTCCAATGATCGTTTAACATCGTTGCCCACCCAAAGCCACAAGGTTCCAGAGGCTTCCGCAACTGCAACATTTCCCGGCATGGTTTCCACCGACGCGTCAACCAAGAGACAGCCGGTTGACGTAACCGTGGAGGATTCGACCGAGAGCACCATAAGTTGCACTCCCGCACACTCCGGAAGTCCGACCGTTGCTACAACGTAGCCCACCGCGGTTACGGCCAGATTAACTGAACCAGGTATTTGGAACGGCTCGCTCCAGGTCTCGGCTGAATTGGCTGTCGTGAAGACTTGCGTGTCAGCACACAGCACTGCGGCCGATCCAGCGACGTCGAGGCGAGGGGCAAGCGCTACGACTGCTGCACACGGTGCGGCCGCCTCACCGATTGGCGTGTGCACGACGGATCGGTCGGCCGGGTCGACATACCAGCGGCCATCCAGCTGCTCGGGGTAGCTGGAATAGTCGTCACCCGCGACGAAGGACTTGGCAAATTGCGGCGTGCAATCATCGGCAGAGAGACCTACTAGTTCTATCAGGGTGTCCGAGACCACGTTCAGGCTCTGCAACGTCGTGATCTCAACGTCATTTGTCGCATCGGTGCTAAGCCAGCTCTCGCCCGCATCAGTGGTGAGTTCAGGGTTTGCGCCGGCAGGGCACGCACCTGTGGTTGCCCGCCATGCGGTGGTGTCATCGAGAGCAGAGAGGAGCCGCGTTGAGGGTAAAGCAACAGTCGATGCAGTAACCGGCGACGGAGTCGGATCGGCTGTTGGCGGACCAGGAGTAAAGGTGGGGATGGGTCGGGATGGCTCTGTCGCAGCGTCGACGCTGCGTGCACCTAGTGCCCAACTGATTAGGAGGACATCGACCATCACGAACGCGATGACAGCAGCAAAGATCCAGCGACGTCGGCGCGGTGACTTGTGGGGATTGTAACGGGCTGGGCGGGACATGGGTCAGCGGTGGCCCGTCGCGGTGGCGAAGCCGTTGGTGATGGTGATGACGGTGTTGTTGATGACGTTGCCGACGCGCGCGTAGACCTCGGCGGACTGACGGTAGGGGTCTTCGATGTCGTCGTCGTCGGGGTGGGTGGGGGGTGGGGAGAAGCCTTTGGTGGCGGCTACTTCGGTTAGGACGGTGCGGAGGGCGGAGGCGGCGTCGGCTCGCGGGGTCTCGACAAGCTCGACCGGCGAGTTGGGCTCGACCAGCGGATTGGGGGTCTCGACAAGCTCGACCAGCGGATTTGCCGGGAGGGCTCCGGGGAGGAGGCGGGCCAGCTGGTTGAGGGTGTAGGTGTAACGGGAGGCTCGGGGGTGCAGAGAAACTACCTTGCTGCGGTGCTCCCGCGTGGCGGTCAGGACCAGGTCGGCATCGGCGATCAGCTGGGCGGTGAGCTGCTGGGAGCGGTGGCCGAGGGGATCCCCGCCGTAGTGCTCGGCCAGCTGCGCGGCCTCGGGTGTCATGTCGTGGCCAACCATGGACTGGGTGCCGGCGCTGGACACCGTGGCCGGAATGCCGAGGACCTCGAGCCGCTCACGCAGGAGGCGTTCTGCCACGGGGGAACGGCAGATGTTACCGGTGCACACTACAAGGATGGTGAAGGGCGCGGTGCCCTGCACGGTCATGACTTGGGCTTCTTGATTCGAGCCCGTTTTGCCTGCTTGGCGCGCTCGCGGCGGGTGGGCTCCTCGGTGGTGAGTTCGTCGCCGTAGCCATAGCCGTACCCGTAGCCGTAGCGGTTGTAGCCGTAGGCATCAGGGCCCTTGGTGGGCAACATAGTGAGCACGAGACCGGAGATGGGGGCACCGACATTGTCCAGCGAAGAGATGGCACCCTTGAGCTGGTTCTTCTGAGTGCGGCCCGCGGCCACGACGATAATCGCGCCGCCGACGTTCTTGGCGAGGATCGCGGCATCGGTGACCGGCAGGAGCGGCGGGGTGTCGTAGATGACCACGTCGAACATACGGTTGAACTCGCCAATGAAGTGCGTCATACGCGCTGAGCCAAGCAGCTCGCTGGGGTTGGGCGGCACTTGGCCGGCCGGCAGAACGAAGAGTTGCGCGCGGCCCCAGGGCTGGATCACATCTTCAAGCTCGGCCTGACCGATAAGCACGTCGGTGAGGCCGACGGCACCTTCGACGCCCATATAGTCGGCGACTTTGGGGCGACGCAGGTCGGCATCGATGAGGAGGACCTTGGAGCCGGCGTCGGCGAGCGCGATGGCGAGGTTGGCACCCGTGGTGCTCTTGCCCTCGCTCTCGATGGACGAGGTGATGACGAAGCTGCGGTCGGTGCGGCCCACGTCGAGGAACTGCAGGTTGGTGCGCAAGGTACGGAACGACTCCGCTCGGGGGCTGCGCGGGTCAACGTGCACGATGAGCGGGCGGTCCTGCGCTTTGGGGTCGAAGACGATGCCGCCGAGGATGGCGACGTCGGTGACGCCTTCGACGTCGTGCTCGTTGCGGATGCGAGTCTCGAGGGTCTCCCTAAGCACCGCAAGGCCCACTCCGAGAACCAGGCCCACCAAACCGCCGAGCGCAATGTTCAACGGGACGTTGGGGCTGACCGGTGCCGACGGCACCGTGGCTTCCTGGGCTCGGGTCAGTTTTACCGGGGAAATGGCGTCGTCGGTTAGAGGCGTTTCGATTTCTTCGACGACCGCCGTGAGACTCTGAGAAATGGCGTTGGCCGTGTCGGCCGCCCGCACCGGGTCAGTATCGGTGACAGAGATATCAATAATGGATGTATCTAATGGAGCAGACGCGGTCACGCTTGCCGCTAACTGATCAGACGTAATACCGAGGTCGAGAGCAGCTATCACGGGAAGAAGCACAATCGGGGTACCGACGAGGTCAGAATACGTCTTGACTCTCTGAACGGTGAAGCTGTTGCCTTGCACCAAATCGGACGTTGTTCCCGTGGACTGCGTGGAAACAAAAACCTTCGATGTAGCACTGTACTTGGGCGTCTGAACCAGGGAGAACGCAGCGGCGGCACCAACGCCGACAAGCGTGAGCAGGACAATCAGCACCCAGCTCTTGCGGAGGATACGAATGTAGTCGCGAAGTTCCACTCAGCGGCCTTTCCTTGGTGCTTTGCCAGACAGGTGCGAGGCCGGAATCGTTCGCCCCCTAGTTATCGTGCCACACCCGGGCACACCCTCATCCACCGAAATACGCAAAGCGCAACCCCTCGACACGCTAGTTTGGGCTTCATGAAAGCAGCCGTTGCCCGTGGCCCCCGTTCGCGTGTGGGGGTTCAGATCTCGGCGGTGGGCATTGTCGCGGCCATTGTGCTGGTGGTGGGGCTGAACGTCCTGGTGGCGCGGGGCGGCATTGTCGATACGCAGTTGAGCACGCTGCTCCCTTACCTCGTGGTGTGGGTGCCGCTTCTGGGCGCCGTATTAATTTTCTGTTTCGGGTTTGGGTCGCGGTCGCTGGTGCGCGACATCGGGCTGCGGTTTCGGCCGCTCGATCTGCTCTGGGGGCTCACCGTGGGGGTGGTGGCCCGGGTGTTCGCGACGATCGTGGAGATCGCCGGGTATGGGCAGATGGGCACGGGCGGCGCGACGCTGGGTGAGCCGGTGCGCGATCTGTGGTGGCTCTTCGCGGTGTTCCTGGCCCCAGTGCTGCTCTCGCCCGTTATAGAGGAGATGTTCTTTCGCGGGCTGGTGCTGCCGTCGGTGCGGGGCGCGGCATCCGGCACCGGGGTAACGCCAGCGGTGGCGGCCGGCACCGCTGTGGTGGTGAGCGCGGCGCTGTTCGCCCTCGTGCACGTGATCGACACCGGGTCGGTGACCGCCACGGTGGTGATCGGGCTGTCGACGTTCTTGTTCGGCCTGGGCGCCGCGGGTCTGACGGTGGCCACCGGGCGGCTCGGCGGCGCGATCGTGGCGCACATCACTTTCAACGCGCTCGTGGTGGTGCCGGCGCTGCTCGGCTGACTAGCCTCGCAGGACGCCGTCGGGGCCGACGGTGAGGATGCAGGGGACGCCGGAGTCGATCACGAGAGTGGCGACATTCGCCCGGCCGGCCGGCAGCACCCGCACGGTGATGCGACCGTGCTCGGTGCTGTCGAGCACGTCTGCGACCGTGCGGGCGAGGGTGTCGAGCTGCTCGGGCGGGCTCTCGGCGCTGTCGTCGAGCACGGTGACCTCGACGCCGCGCTGCCGGGCCGCGTTGACCGCCGCGATCACCGGGGGCACGAACAGCACCCGACCGCGGATGACGTCGCGGAGGGTGGCCTCGATGAGCAGGCACTGGGTGCGCTCAGCGGCGGTGAGGGCGTGCGGCTCGGCCAGGCGTAGCAGGGTGGGCCGGGCGAGCGCGTTCACCCGCACGAGGGCGGCCTTGCGCTCGTCGATGGCCGCCACCGTGGTGGCGTCGCGGCGGGCGCGGGCCAGGTCGACCTGGTTGAGCACGCGCAGGTCGCGTTCGGAGCGGCCGAGGCCGACCACGAACAGGCTGCCCGCGAGCAGGGTGCCCGCGTGCCGGCTGACCAGTTGGGTGCCGGTGAAGGCCGGCTGGCCGGTGCTGACCGCCCAGGCCAGGGCGAGGGCCGCGAGCACCGCGTAGCCCATCCAGGCCGACCGGATCTGGCCGCGGGCGGCGAGCACCAAGAGGATCAGCGTGATGGCGCCGAGGTGCCAATGCGCGAACGGGGCCGAACTGTGCGCGGGCAGGTACGCGAACATCATGACGGCGCCGAGCCCGCTGAGCACGAGGGCCACGGCCACCTGGGCGCGCGGGAAGGGGTGGGCCGTGCGGCGCATCAGGGTGACCCCGGACAGCATGATCGCGAGGTAGGCGCCTGCGATCAGGGCCAGGGGGCGGCCGGGGACGAGGGCGAGGATGGCGAGGAGGCCGTGCACGAGCACGAACAACGCCAGGATGAGCCGGGCCATGGGGGTGGTGAGGTCGAGGGTGCGGGCGAGCGAGACGGGGTCGGTGTCGGGGTCGGTATCGGTGTCGGTGTCGGTCCACGACGGGGCCGGGGACTCGGGGCGGCGTTCGGTGGCGCGGCGCTCGTGGGGGGTGCGGGCGTTGGTGAGGGCGGGGTGCGGGGTCTCGACAGGCTCGACCAACGGACGGGGGGCGTTGGCAAAGATGGGGCGGGGGGTCTCGACAAGCTCGAGCAGCGGATTGGGCTCGACCAAGGTGGTGGCGGCGGTGGCGAGGGCGGCCAGCGCGGGGACGGCTTGGGCGCGGCGGTTGGGGGCCCAGGCCACGACAACGTCGGTGCCGCGGCCGGGGGCGGAGCGCACGTGCGCGGCGCCGCCGGGCACCCGGTCCATGCGACCCACGATGCTCTGGGCGATGCCCAGGCGTTGCGGGGGCACCCGGGCCGGGTCGAAGCCCACGCCGTTGTCGCTGACGGTGACCTGGAAACCGTCGGGCGTGGAGAGCACCGTGACGGTGCGGCGCACCCGGCGGATTGTGGCGGCGCCAGCGGCAGTGGTGGGGCCGGCGGCGGAGACGACGGAGTTGCGCAGCGCCTCACCGACCGCGCCGAGGATGCCGGTGACCGCCACCGAGGGCACCGTGCGTTCGACGGCGGTGTGCTCGCCCGCGCGGGGCGGGTTCTCCACCCGCACCGCGGCATCCGGGGCGATCTGGTGCACCAGCCGCTCGATGCGGCCGACGACCTCGGAGACCAGCACCACCGGCTGCACGGGCGGGGCGCGCAGCGCGTCGAGCTGGGTGAGGGTCTTCGACGCGTGCTCGGAGACCACCGCCGGCAGGGTGCGGCCCAGCCCCGCCATGAGCAGGGTGGAGATGACGCTGTCGTGCACGAGGGCGTCGATGGTGAGCCGCTCCTGCCGCCTCGCCACCCGGGCCGCCCGGTGCTCTTCGGCCTGCCGGGTGAGCAGGGTGGCCTCGTCGACCCGGGCCGCGGCCCGGCGGGCGGCGAGGGTGAGCGACACGAAAACGCTCACGAGCAGCAACGAGTAGAGGCCGTCGGCCAGGCCGACCAGGGCCGGGTTGGCCTCGGCGGAGGTGGCGAAGCGCACCCAAGCGCTGAGCGTGCAGGCGAACACCGCGAACGCCCACGCCAGGCGCTCGCGGGCGAAGATGGCCACGGCCACGCAGGGCACCCCGGTGAAGGTGATCACCCAGGGGATGTCGGCGTCGACGGGCAGCGGGCCGGCCCGGGCGACGAGCCAGAAGCCGAGGATCACGACGAAGCAGATCACCTCGGCCAGAACGATGCCGTGCAGGATGCGCCGGGAACCCCAGCGCACGCTGAGCCCCAGGGTGACGGGCAAACCGAACGAGGCAGCCCAGGCGGCGGCGGCCAGCGCCGGGCCGGGCAGCCAGGCCTGCGCCAGGAACGAGCTGATGGAGAAAAACCCGAAGATGATTGCCGCACCGGCCACCGCCAGGCAGAGCAGCCGGGTGAGGTTGGTGGTGGCGGTCTGGGCGGGCGCGGGCTCGGTCATGAGCGGCCGGGCACCGGCAGGATGCCGTCCTCCAGGGCGCGCTTATAGAGGTCGATCTTGGTGTTCGCCGGCCGGCCCACCCGCTCGTACTTCGAGCGCACCCGGCGGATGTAGTCCACCACGGTGAGTTCGGACAACCCGGTGTGCGAGGCCACCAGCGGCGCCTTCGCTCCGGCGGCGTAGAGCGAGAGCACCTCCCGCTCACGCGGGCTGAGGCCGGCGTCGGAGAGGTCGGGGTCGGCATCCAGCGCCGCCGCCCACTCGGTGGAGGCGATGGTGTCGCCGCCGGCGGCCCGGGTGACGGCGTCGAGCAGCACGTCGGTGGGTTCGGACTTGCGCACCACCCCGAGCACGCCGCTGCGCGCGGCGGCACGCATGAGCTGCGCGTCGTCGCCGCCGGTGAACGCGAGCACGGCCGCACCGGTGGCCCGCAGGGTGTCGACGTTGCTGGTGACGGTGGAGCCGTCGGACAGCCGCAGGTCAAGGATCACCAGGTCGACGCGGCTGTCGCCCAGCTGGGCCAGCAGTTCGGCGACGGTGGCGACGGTGGCCACCACCTCGATCTCGGGGAGGGTGGCGAACAGTCCCGCGAACCCGCGCGCGACGATCTCATGGTCGTCGATCAGCGCGACCCGGTACCGGTTCATTCTGTGCCTCTCGCGGCGGCCCGGAAAGGGTGCCCTGATAAATGACGGCTTTTACGAATGATGCCGTGTCTCTAAGGTAGTGACGGGGAACACGCCGGGGGGCTGCGTGGGGCGCTCTCGATTGGATTGTTAGCAGTTTGCGCATCTGGATCGGTTGAGCGCCCCCGCTCCTGGCGAACCGGCTCGCGACGGCGGTTGTTGAGCACGCCGTGGCTTTCTTCGAGGTAGCACGAGCCGCAGAGCGACTCGTAGGTGACCTCCACGCCGTCGATGGCCACCTGATCGCCGTCGAACACGAACGCGCCGTCGACCTTGCGACCGTTGAACACGGCCTTGCGACCGCAACGGCAGATGGTCTTGAGCTCTTCGAGACTGTGCGCCACCTCGAGCAGCCGGCGGCTGCCGGGGAACGCGACGGTCTGGAAGTCGGTGCGGATGCCGTAGGCGAGCACCGGGATGTTCTCGAGGATCGCGATGCGCAGCAGGTCGTCGACCTGGGTCTCGGTGAGAAACTGCGCCTCGTCGACGAGCAGGGCGCTCACGTCGAGCCCGCTGGCGGTGAGGGTGTCGTGCCGGTGCTGCTGGAACAGGGCGTAGGCATCCGTCTCGGGGGTGAGTAGAAAATCGACGCCGCGGGTGACGCCCAGGCGGGAGAGGATGCCGCGGTCGCCCTTGGTGTCGACCGACGGTTTGGCCAGCAGCACCCGGTGGCCGCGCTCCTCATAGTTGTAGGCGGCCTGCAGCATGGAGGTGCTCTTGCCGCTGTTCATCGCCCCGTATCGGAAATACAGTTTTGCCATAACCGCCCTTGCGTTTGTCGTGGGTTTCAGCGTACTTGGCGGGGCGCTTTCTGCGCGCGCACCCCTGCGGGGGTGGCCGGGGTGGCCGGCGCCTGCGCGGCCGCCGTGAGTTCGTGCGGGTCGCGGGCGCTGTCGAACTCGATGGTGAGCGAGGGCCGCCGCACGGTGACCCGCACATTGGTGAAGACCACCCGGATGACACCCAGGTAGGGCCGCAGCAGGGCGCGCACCTTGCGCGGCGGCAGGTCGAGCGCGGCCTGGATGGCGAGGGTGTCGACCAGGGTGGCGGCGGGGATTGCGGCGGTGGCCGTCTTGGCGGCGGCGAGCAGACCGAGCGGATTGAGCGGGGTGCCGCGGGTGGGGCCGGGGCGGCGGCCGGTGGGGATGCGCGGCACCGGCTGGGTCGCGGTGGGAGCGGCCGGGACGGTGGTGCCGGTGATCTGCACCACCAGGCTGTGCGGGTCGAAGCCGGGTGCGGCGCAGAGGGCGCCGATGAGCGCGGCGGTGGCGGCGCGCTGGTCGGCGCGGAACGCCGTGGCCCGGTGCTCGGGGTCGGCCACGACGAGCAGGCCCGGGGTGCCGCGTTCGGTGAGGGCGGCGCGTTCCCGGGTGGCCACGGAGTCCAGCCAGGTGCGGTCGATCTCGGCGACCAGGGTGCGGCGCACGTCGGCGGCGAGCTGGCCGGCCTGGGCGGTGTCGAGGGCGGTGACCGTGCCGCGCTCGAGGAGGGCGGAGAGGAACGGGATGACGCCGGACTTCAGGGCGGCGACCTGCTGCTCCACCACGGCGCGGGCCATCTGGCCGCGGGCCTCTTCGGTGCGGGCGACGATGGCGCGGCGGGCATCGGTCTGCCAGGTGAGGATGGAGCGCACGATGCGCCGGGAGTACGCGGCGCCGGCGGCGGCGGGCGCGAGGATCTGGGTGGCCGCGACGATGGCGTAGACGGCGATGGGCACGGTGACCTCGTAGGAGGCCTGCTGCGGCACGGTGACGACGATCGCGATGACGCTGGCGGCCACGCCCGACCAGGCGATCTCCCGCCAGGGCCGGTAGGGCGCCAAGCCCAGGAGCAGGAAGCCGATGCAGACCGGGCCGAAGTCGTCTTGCACGAGCAGGTTGCCGCCCCAGCGGCTGAACTGTTCGAGCAGGTAGCCGAGCAGCGCGAGGGCGACCATCACCAGGTGCAGCCGGCCGTGGAAAGGGGCGTTGGCCGGCTGGGTGGCGATCACGAGGGTGCCGGCGGCGGCGGCCATGGCGAGCACGGCGAGGGTGGCCAGCAGGGAGTTCTGGATCTGGCCCTGTTGCAGCACCGTGGCGATCACCGTGTAGCAGAGCACGATCGCGGCGATCAGGGGCGCGAGCGGCCAGGCGGCGAGGGTGCCCAGCGGGTCGAGGCGCTGCTGGGTGGCGCGGCGGTTGGTCATGAGGTGGGGGCCTGATCGGTGGGGGCTTCGGCGGTGGCTTCTTCGGCGGCGGCGATGGTGCTCGGCACGATGGGCGGGGCCGGCAGGGTGAGCAGCACCGAGGTGCCGGCGCCGGGCCGCGACCAAATCACCACGGAACCGCCGAGCCGTTCGATGCGTTTGCGCACCGACTGGCGCAGACCCAGGCGGTCGTTGCCGGTTTCGGCCTCCATGAACCCGCGGCCGGCGTCGAGCACCATCACCGAGACGTTCTGCTCATCGGCGTCGATCACCACCTCGGCGCTGACGATGCCGGCGTGCAGCAGCACGTTGACCAGGCATTGCTGCACGGCAAAGCCCAGCTCCCGGTCGCTCTCCGGGTCGAGGCGGGCGAGGGACTCCTTGGCGCCGGTGATGTCGACGACGAGACCACGGTCGCGCATGCGGTCGATGGCTCGGAAGACGGCGCTGGACAGCCATCCGTCGTCACCCTTCGTGGCGGCGGTGCGCTCATCGACGTGAATGAGCCAGTCGCGATCGTCGAGGGTCTGCAAGGTCTCGCGCAGGCTGGCCTCGAGGGCGCGGGTCATGGGGCCGGGTTTGGCGCGGGCCACCGAAACCAGCTGGTTGAGCGTGGTGTCGTGCATGAGGGCGATGGCGCGCACGTCGAAATCGTGACGGAGGCTGCGGGACTCGTCGTCTTGCACGGCGCGGTGGATGGCGGGCTGGGCGGCGCGTCCGGTGTGGCGGGCGAGGCCGTCGAGCAGCATCACCCCGACCAGGAACAGGTAGGTGACGATGGTGAAGACGTCGGGCCGGTCGGGCACGGCGGTCTGCGACACGGCGAGGGTGGCGGCGACCTCGGCGAGCACGAAGCCGACGGTGCTCCAGAGCACCCCGATCAGCGCGCCCGAGCCGGCGCCGCCGACCATGATCAGGGCCATCTTGGGCAGGGAGATGAGGAACATGTCGGACGACGGGAAGACCCCGGGCATGCCCAGCACCGCGCTGGTGAACAGGTAGGTGCACACGGCGCCGAGCAGCAGGTAGGCGATGGTGAGCGGCACCGTGCGCCAGCGGGCCAGCAGCGCCAGCAGGGCGCCCATGCCGAGGATCGCGGCGACGGTGACCTGCAGCCGGTCGGTGGGCGGGAACACGCTCAGCGCCAGCACCGAGCACAGGGCGCCGGCCAGGCAGATGAGCCCGAACCAGTGCGAGGCGCGGGCGAGGGCACGGCTCAGCGTGGCCTGGACCAGATGGCCGGGTAGACCTAGTGACATTGCGCCCTCTCCACCGTTGATTATCCCAGTTGCGGGCGGGTGGTGTGTGGCGGTGAGCACGTGCGTTGATGGAGCTTGTCGTGATCCCGTGGGGGGCCGCGCATCCGTCGGCGAGGGTGTGGTCTGCGGGGCAGACGCCGGTGTGCGGTGGGGCGGGGCGTTATGCGGGGCAGGCGCCGGTATGCCCCGGGCGCGCCACCCGCCTACCGGCGCCTGACCCGCGCAGCTCGGACGGGGTGTCGGGCGCAGGGCAGAGTTGAAAATCCGCTTCGGCCCGGGACCTCAGTCGTCAGTTGGTGCAGGGTTTCGACACGCTCGAACGATGGTGGCAGTGGGAATAGAAGAGTACCTAGCCTGAGAGCGGCCGTTGTTACCGACAGTTGTCGCTCGCGTCATGCGGACCGTCAATGCCAGGGCCCGACGACTACGATGCTGGCTTCCAAAGCGCCAAGTCTTCCCAGTCTTTTGGGAACCCCATGCTGACACTAGGAGTGATGAGTTGGGTGCCGTCTGGGGCGGGTAGTGAAAGGTTGAGCTTCCTTACCTGTGTCTTGAAGGTCATGTTCCAAGTCGACCCGGAAGAATGCGATTGCAGCATGAACGCCAGCGTGGCCGCATAGATGTAAAGCCGTTGATTCGGCTTGGGCGTAGCAGTGAAATCGGACTCAAGGAGATGGGCAAGAAGATCTCCGTTGGTTTCATACTTCTTGATCGAAAGTGCACGTTTGAATGCGCGGTTGAAGAGACGTGACCCGTGAGCACAGGTGTTCCGGAAGTCGACCATCATGCGGAGTACCGCTCCAAAGCGACGGGGGTGCGCAAATCCAAAAATCCGAGCCACTTCCCGTGCATCCTGAGTCTGCATGAGGTCGAAGAGAAAAGGCAGCTTGCCGAAGCTCAACACCTCAGTGACAGCCCAAATAGGCACAGGTTGATGGGGGTATTTCAGGACATGGTGAGCAATGAAGTCCTCGTCTTCCGCGCCCGAACTCACTGCGTCTTGGCATGTCTTCATCCACGCCTCGAACTTGGTCGTGTCACCGGCGGGCTGTTGACAAGTTCGCTCATCAAGGAATTCTTGGGAGGCGTGTGCAGCTACGTTCCTCGCAGCCAATGTGTGGGCGATCGCCGCCCGAAGCCGAATTTCGAAGTCTAGGAGACCTTCCAGACAGACGCGCCCCAACTTCGCGTCGAAGGCCTCGAGCTTGATCACATGTGTGAAACTCGCCTCGGGCAGGTATTCGTCCCGGCGATATTGTCGCAGCCGTTCGTCGATCTCGCCGGGTGGAGATAGCTGTCGGAGGACATACCGATATGCACCTGAGCGAAAGTACCCTACGCGGGTCAAGAGGTCGAGCGCCTCGTCGCGGTCGGGGATAGCGAGACCGCGTTCCACGAGCTGGTTGAGGAGTTCTTCGCGTTCCTTGAAGTCCTTGGTGTAGTCCACACCTCAACGTATACCGCGGAATGAAAATCGCCCCCTTGAGCCGAGGCTCAGAGGGGGGCGATGTCTGATAACCGAAATCTAGCACAATCAACCGAGAAGGGACTGTGCGCCAAGGTGCCCTCGGCGAGGGCACGAAGAAGACGTGCCCGATTCGGCGAAACTGAATCCAACTGGCCCGTGCTCAACGGCGCCACCGCGGCAATGATGAGGACGACAAGGCGAGCACGCGGGCGCGGGCGATCTTCGAGCGGCACGGTTGCGTGCTAAATGGGCTGTTCCACCAGTCCGCGATCACCGCCGAGCCTCGGGGTCACGCTCTTCAGCCGAGTGGATAGCGTGCCGGCTTTGCCGGAGCGGGTTCGGTTCAGCGCTCGGCTGCGCGTCACGACAGCGGATGAGATCGTGGCTCAGGAGGTGCGGCGGCAGGGTATGCCGCGCTGTAGTTTGCGCGGCACGCTTACTTCTTCGCGTCGGTCATGTCAGCAGCCGCTCCGGGCCGGTCCGGCCAGCGGGCTCGTGGGGGCGCATCCCTTCGTTGGGGCATTTTGCCGAGTGACCGCCGCTATCACGCGCGGGCGCGGATTGGCGCGGTGAGCTCCTGGCCGGGTGTTCGCTGCACCCCGTGTGGCTGGATGCACCAGCTATAGCGGGCGCATCCAGCCACAGGAGGAGCAGCGACGCTGGTGCTACGAGGCAGCTGGGCGCAGCCCCCGTCGACGCAGGACCGGCCCGCCGAGGACTCCGGCCAAGCCGAGAAGCAGCATCCCGAGGCCGATTGCCGGCGTCGCCCCCGCCTGCGCGCCCGTGGTTGCCAGGCTGCCGCGCTGAACGGTCACATCGGCAATGATCGTCACTCCCAGATCCGCGAAGTTGAGGATGAGGTGGTGGCTGCCGTTGGGAACCGCGGTCAGGTCCACGTTGCCGGTCACCGTGCCGCTGTTCCACTGCACGGTGCCAAGGGCGACCGGCTCTGAGCGCATATTGGCAATGATGCGCGAGTTGGAATCCTGGATCTTTTTCATAATGCTGCTCATCATCTCGAAGGCCTCGTTGCGCTTGTTGGTCAACGACTGCAAGCGGAGCATGTCCATTTGCTGGTTGTTCGAGTTCGTGTCGATGATCCCCCTCAGCCTGAGGATCAGCGCGGGTGTGGGCCCCTCTTTCGGTGGCCTGAGACTCTGCCTGATGGCATCGGTCGGGGAGGAGTCCAGGAACGGGTCGCTCAGCACGCCGGCGGCGCGGACCGCCGCAGAGACCTCCGCGAAGGGGTAGTCCTCGTAGTAGTAGCCACGCACGATCTTGAGGGCGTCGTTGAGGCGCGTCGCCTGGGCGTTGTTGGCCTGAATGCTCTCGATCTGGGTCTGGAGCTGCTGGTCCATGTTCTTGACACGGTTCATCTGGACCGCCATCAGAGCCGCTTCGAGATCAAAGGCGACGAAGGGCACGTCAGTCACTGTTACGCCGGGCATGGCGCCGGTGACATTGTTGACCATAGTCCGCAGCTTCGGCTGCGCGGTGGCCTGCGGCTTTGTTGCCAAACCAAGCACCTGGCCGGCCTCGTTGGTCAGCCCGACGGTGTTGCCGCTGCCAGCTTCGGCTGTCGCGGCGAGCAGATCGTCGAGCTGACTCTCGGTCACCGCGTTGAGGCCGCCGCTCAGTCCGGTCGTGCCGGGGAACACAGTGCCCGTTCCGCCGGTTCCTTGGACGGGCGCCTGGGAGTTGGTGGGCGACGGC
Source organism: Cryobacterium sp. W22_MBD10_FK3 (assembly GCF_052113745.1). Classification (NCBI taxonomy): domain Bacteria; kingdom Bacillati; phylum Actinomycetota; class Actinomycetes; order Micrococcales; family Microbacteriaceae; genus Cryobacterium; species Cryobacterium sp. W22_MBD10_FK3. Next base: position 8,407 of record NZ_JBGQOH010000013.1, on the reverse strand, counting down.
GTTGGGATTTCTGTGGGGGTGTCGGTGGGCGTCGGGGTGGCCGTGGGGGTGGGGGTGGGGGTGGCCGTGGCCGTGGGCGTGGGGGTCGCCGTGGGCGTGGGGGTCGCCGTGGGCGTGGGGGTGTCGGTGGGGGTCGGAGTGTCAGTCGGGGGCGCCGTGGGCGTGGGCGTCGACGGCACGAGCGGCACGACGGAGAAGGCGCGCGACACGTCGAAGGTGGCGCCGTCGGGATCGACGGGCAGAGCGAACACGACATTGCCCGCATCCTGCCCCTCGGCGAGCACGTAGGCCAGCGGCGGTGTGAAGCTCAGCCGGTACTGTTCAGCGTCAAGAGTCGGCACGGCGGCGGTACTGAAGGAACCGTCGGCGGCCAGCGGGATCGTCTGCAGGGCGGTGTCGCCGCGGGTGAGCACAGCAGCGCCGCCGGTCAGGTCGGAAAGCGCGGTGGCGCCATCCGTCGCGGTGATTCGGCCGGAGAGGTATCGGTAGGGGTGCTGCACGTTGATGGACACCACGTTCGTGGTCGTGGCGCGGAACTCCGTCCTCATCCACCACAGGGCAGCATCGTCACTGTTACCGCCGGGCCACTGCGGGTCGGCGGAGTACTGCGACGAGGCGGCCGTATCGACGTCGAAGGTGACGCGGCCATCGGATCCCGTTGTGCCTGTGCCCGCATCGTCACCGCTCGTTTCATTTCGGAGCGTGACGACGGTCCCGACCAGCGGAACCGGGACATCCTGGTCATAGATCATCACTTCGATCGTGACGCTGTTCATCGATGGCCCAGCCGGGTCTGCTGCCGCGACGAGCGGCACGGCGGTGAGGCTCATGCCGGCTATCGCTAGTACGGCTCCGCTCAGACGGGTGAATCTGGCCACCGGATTGCGCGACAACGTCGACATTCGGATCCATCTCTAAGCGCCGTGCCCAGCAGGCTGTCTCGTCGCCGACGCCGGTGCGATCGAGAGCCTATCGACCGCCGTTGAGGCCCGCAACAAATCGCGCTCCATCCGTCGTGCGGGTCGAGCTGGCCGGGGTTGCTAGGCGGTGGCGGGGAGAGGGGTGGGCGCGAGGCGGGGCCAAGCCGAAGGCGATCGCGGAGCCGGCGAGGGAGAGAGTTGGCCGATGTAGAGGAGAGGGGTGGGCGAGAGGCCTGGCGGGGCGCCGCATCCGCTGGCTGGGGAGTTATGCGGGGTAGGCGCCGGTATGCCCGGGGCGCGCCACCCGCCTACCGGCGCCTGACCCGCGCAGCTCAAAAGAGGGTCGGTGCCAGGTCGAGCGGCAGCTCGGCGGCGATCAGGGAGGGCGGGACCGCCGGGTGGCCCGACGAGGCGGCGGTGGCTGCTGGCGCGGTGAGGGCCGTCGAGAGGATGCCGCCGGTCGCCGGATCTTCCCGGCGGCGGTGCAGGCCGTGCGCGCTGAGCAGCGGGTGGATGCGCTGGGCCAGCCACTGGCGGTACTCCTTGGGCGCGTAGGTGCCGCGCTTGTAGAGCTCGCGGTACTTGGGCAGCAGCTCGGGGTGCGCCTGCTCGAGCCAGTGGAAGTACCACTCCTTGACGCCGGGCTTGAGGTAGAGGGCGCTGTAGAGCACCCCGGTGGCGCCGGCGGCCTTGGCCTGGCGCATGGCGTCGTCGAGGTGCGCCTTGGTGTCGGTGAGGAACGGCAGGATCGGCATCATGAACACCGAGCAGTCCAGGCCGCGGTCGCGGATGGCGGCGACCGTGGCGAGCCGGGCCTTGGTGCTGGGGGTACCGGGTTCGACGGACTGTTGCAGGGCGTCGTCGTAGATGGCGATCGACAGAGCGAGGTCGACCGGCACGTGCCGGCTGGCCTCCTGCAGCAGGTCGAGGTCGCGGCGCAACAGAGTGCCCTTGGTGAGGATCGAGAACGGGGTGCCAGAGTCGGCGAGCGCGGCGATGATGCCGGGCATCAGCCGGTAGCGCCCCTCGGCGCGCTGGTAGGGGTCGGTGTTGGTGCCCAGAGCCACCGGATGCTTGCCCCAGGTTGGCTTGGCGAGCTCCTTGCGGAGCACCTCGGCCACGTTGACCTTGACGATGATCTCGTTGTCGAAGTCCTTGCCGGCGTCGAGGTCGAGGTAGTTGTGAGTGGGGCGGGCAAAGCAATTGTGGCTGACGACACCATTGGCGATAAAGTCACCGGTGCCCGTGGTGATGTCGATCATGTCCATGGTGGTGCCCAGGTCTTCGATGGAGACGATCTGCAGCTCGGCGGCGGAATTCACTGCGGCGCCCGTGAGGTGCGGGTCGGGGCTGAACATGGCATCCGATGAGGCATGCGTTGCCCCCGTGGCGCCGAAACCCATGAGCGCACTCGTGGTTGTCAGGTGCGGGCGCGGCTCCTCGCCGATGGCGGTGTCGGCAACGTACCGCCACCCCTGCTCGGTCAGAAAGCGGTGGTCTGCGCTGGCGACGATCTCGGTGTCGTCGGCAAGGGTGATCCTATAGCCGCGCTTGCGCGTGTTCCAGGCAGCAAGCACCGTCGTTTCCGTGAAGCGCCGAGTCAGGCCGCCGGCGTGGGTGCCGATGAGGGCCTCACCGACCTTGACGTCCCCGAGCGGTTTCTGCCGACCATCGGCCATCAGGATGAGAGTTTCTGGGCTCAGGCAGTAAGTGCACGCATGAGAGCAGCCGCGGTAGGGATTGATGGTCCAGCCGAATGGCATCGCGCTCTGGCCGGGCACCCGGTTGAGGGCGGACTTGGCGAGCACCTCGTGGAAGGTGATGCCGTCGAATTCTGGGGTGCGCACGCTGCGCACCAGGTTGTTCAGCCGTGCCAAGCCAGGCAGCGCGCCGGCCTGCTCGGTTGTTAGCTCTTGTCCACTCCACCGCATGCATCAAGTCGAACACATGTTCGAGTGGGATGCAAGCGGGCGGCGGGCCGGCAGCTACCGGGTGCGCGGCGTGGGGTCGAGGCCGAGCGGCTTGGTACGCGGCATGTAGAAGGCCGCCGCCACGGTGGCGACCGCGGTGATCGCCAGGGCCACGAACACGGCGGACGACGCATCCGTGATGGCCTGGGGGTTGTGGTCGGTGTTGCCGGGCAGCGCGTAGATGGCGTTGGCGATAGCACCGAAGATGGCGACGCCGACGGCGCTGCCGATCGATCGGGAGAACATGTTGGTGCCGGTGACGACCCCGCGTTCTTCCCACTCCACGCTGGACTGGGCGGCGATCATCGATGGCGTCGCCACCAGACCCAGCCCGAGTCCGATCACGAAGCAGGAGACGGCCACGGTGGCGACGGCGGGCGTTGCGGCCGTGAGCGCCAGGGTCACCGTGCCGAGCACGGTGATGGCCAGGCCGATCAGCACGGTGGCGCGAAAGCCGATCCTGAGGTAGAGCCGGCCAGACTGGGACGCCGAAATGGGCCAGCCGATGGTCAGGGCCGCGACGGCGAGACCGCCGAGGATGGGGGTGACCCCGAGCGATCCCTCCAGGTAGGTGGGCACAAACGACGTGAGCCCGAGCATGATGCCGCCGACGCCCAGACCGATCAGCGAACTGGTGAGGACCACACGCCGAGAGAAGACCCACATCGGCAGCACGGGTTCTGCCGCGCGGCGCTCGGCGAAGACGAAGGCCACCAGCAGGAGCGCACCGATGCTGAAGATGCCGATGCTCTGCGGCGAGCCCCACGCCCACGCCTGCCCGCCCTCGAGCACCGCCAGGAGCAGGGCGCTCAGCGCCAGCATCAGCAGGGTGGCGCCGAGGTAGTCCACCTTGTGCTTGCGGTGCTGAATGGTTTCGTGGAAGGTGCGCATCAGCATCCATGCCGCGATGAGGCACAGGGGGATGTTGATGAAGAAGATCCACCGCCAGGTCGAGAACTCGGCGAAAACCCCGCCGAGGGTCGGCCCGACGACGGAGGAGATGGCCCACACGCTGGCGAGGTACCCCTGGGTCTTGGCGCGCTCGGCCACGGTATAGATGTCGCCGGCGATGGTGACCGACATCGGCAGGATCGCACCGGCGCCGAGGCCCTGCACGGCCCGGAACGCGATCAGGGCCGGCATGCTCCAGGCGAACCCGCAGAGGATCGAGCCGAGCAGGAAGACGCCGATGCCGAAGAGGAGGATGGGCTTGCGACCGATGACATCGGACAGCTTCGCGTAGACCGGCACCGACACGGCCTGCGCTAGCAGGTAGATGGAAAACAACCACGGGAACTGCGAGAAGCCGCCGATGTCCTTCACGATGGAAGGCACCGCGGTGGCGAGAATCGTCGACTCGATGGCGACGAGCCCGGTGGTCAACATCAGGGCGATGAGGATGGGCCCGCGTTCGGACCGGAAGCCGACGTCCCGTCTATCCACACTCATCCGATGAACGTTGTGTCGTATCCGTGGGTCACTCTGGGCCCAAGCGTGGAAAGCGGCTGACTATTCCGAGTTTTGCGCGATTCCTCCGCTGCTGGTCGACTTGGCCACGCACGATAAAAAGGCAAAAGTCCGTTTACGAGGATGCTTTCGCCGTTTGCGTCCTCTTAAGCTCACTGTTTCCTGTTTTCCGGGCGCTCCGCGGGCGGGCTAGGCGGTGAGGTGCAGGGTGGCAGCGGTGGCGGCCAGGGACGCGACAGCCGCGGCGGGGTCGTCGGAGAGCTTGGTGCCCAGGCTCGGCACCATCTCGCGCAGCTGCGGCTCCCAGCGGGAGTACTCCCCCGGGAAGCACCGCGCCAGCAGGTCGAGCATGATCGGCGCGGCGGTGGATGCTCCGGGCGAGGCCCCGAGGAGTCCGGCGATGCTGCCGTCGGCGGAGGTGATGACCTCGGTGCCGAACTGCAGGATGCCGCCGGCCTTGGCGTCTTTCTTCATCACCTGCACGCGCTGCCCGGCGGTGATCAGCTCCCAGTCCTCGGCTTTGGCCGTGGGCATGAACTCGCGCAGGGCGTTGAGCTTGGCGGTGCGGGAAGCGAAGACCTCGCCGACGAGGTACTTCATCAGGCCGAAGTTGTTCTTGGCCACGGCGAGCATGGGCACGAGGTTGTGCGGGCGCACGGAGAAGGGCAGGTCGAACCAGGTGCTGCTCTTGAGGAACTTGGGGCTGAAACCGGCGAACGGGCCGAAGAGCAGCGAGGTTTCGCCATCCACCACCCGGGTGTCGAGGTGCGGCACCGACATGGGCGGCGCACCCACGGCGGCCTTGCCGTAGACCTTGGCCTGGTGCTGGGCCACGATGGCCGGGTTGGAGGTGCGCAGGAACTGCCCGCTGATCGGGAAGCCGCCGAAGCCCTTGATCTCGGGGATGCCGCTCTTCTGCAGCAGCGCCAGGGCGCCGCCGCCGGCACCGACGAAGACGAACTTGGCCTCGACGGTGTTGGTGTACCGGCCCACCAGGCTGAGCAGTTTGAGCTTCCAGGAGCCGTCGCTCTGCTGCTTGAGACTGGTGACCTGCTGGTTGAGGTGCACCTTCACGCCGCGCTTCTTGAGCGAGTCGAAGAGGTAGCGGGTGACGGCGCCGAAGTCCACGTCGGTGCCGGACTCGATGCGGGTCGCGGCGATCTTCTGTTTGGCGGAACGCTTCTTGGTGAGCAGCGGGGTCCACTCGCCGATCACGGCCGGGTCTTCGCTGTACTCCAGGCCGGCGAACAGCGGCTGGTCGGCGAGCGCGTCGCGGCGCTTGCGCAGGTAGTCCACGTTGGAGGTGCCGTGCACGAACGTCATGTGCGGGGTGGAGTTGATGAACTTCTCCGGCTCGGGCAGCACCCCGGTGTCAACCAGGTGCGACCAGAGCTGACGGCTGATCTGGAACTGCTCGTTGATGGCCACGGCCTTCTCGGCGGTGACGGTGCCGTCGGCGGCCTGGGGCATGTAGTTGAGCTCGCACAGCGCCGCGTGCCCGGTGCCGGCGTTGTTCCACGGGTTCGAGCTCTCCTGAGCGAGCTCGCCGAGGCGCTCGTAGACCTGGATGTTCCAGTCGGGCTGCAGTTCGGCGAGCAGGGTGGCCAGGGTGGCGCTCATGATTCCCCCGCCAATCAGGGCGACATCGACCTTTTCTGAATTCACGTTCTTACTCTAACCCGGTGCGCGGGCCGCTCCGGCAGGCATCCGCAGCGCCCCGACCGGGGCGGCGTATAGGGTTGCCGAATGGACACCACCGGCAGCCGTCTGGGCATTTCCCTGGGCATCATCGCCCTCGCGGCGCCCATCGCGGCGCTCGGCCTCTTCATCGGCAGCTTCGCCGTGGCGGCGGGCACCGCCGCGCACAGCAACCCGCTCGCCGGGCAGGTTTTTTATGCCGACCCGGACTCCACCGCGAATGTGGCCGCGGCCGCCGCTGCGACCGCCGACCCGGAGTCTGCCGCCGCGGCCACGCTCGCCCGGATCGCCGAGCAGCCCGCCGCGATCTGGCTGCTGCCGGAGAGGTACCCGCTGGCCACCGTGCAGGCCGATGTGACCGCGATCGCCACGGCCGCCGCGGCCGCCGGGCAGACACCGGTGTTCGTGATCTACGGCATCCCCAACCGCGACTGCGGCAACTTCTCGGCCGGCGGGCTCTCGGAGACCGACTACCCCACCTGGGTCTCCGCCATTGCGACGGCGCTCACGCTCACGCCATCCGTGGTGATTCTCGAACCGGATGCGTTGGCGCTGGCCACCGAGTGCGGCAACGTTGAACAGCGGGTGCAGCAGATCAAGCAGGGCGTGGCCACTCTGGCGCCCACGATCGCCACGGTCTACCTCGACGCCGGCCACTCGGACTGGCTGAACCCGGCCACGACGGCCGACCTGCTCAACCGGGCCGGCGTGGCCGAGGTGCGCGGTTTCGCCACCAACGTCTCCAACTACAACGACTCCGCCGCGGAGCAGAGCTACGGCGAGGCGGTCTCCGCGCTCACCGGCGACGCCCACTTCGTCGTGGACACCTCGCGCAACGGCCTGGGCAGCAACGGCGAGTGGTGCAACCCGCCCGGCCGGGCGCTCGGCGCCACCCCCGCGGCGACCACCGACGGGGGCCTGCGCGACGCGGACCTCTGGGTGAAGGAACCGGGCGAGAGCGACGGCACCTGCAACAACGGTCCGGCCGCCGGGGAGTGGTGGAACGAGCGGGCGCTGCAGCTCGCCGCCGCCGCCGGCTGGTGAGCGCTACGTGATGGATGCTCAGAGCGAGTAGGATTCTGAGGTATGTCGTCGCCGGGGGAAGTTCGCAGAGTAGCGGTAATCATCGAGGACGACGCAGACATCCGCCATCTGCTCGAAGCGGTGCTCACTCAGGCCGGTTTTGACGCCATCGCAACGAGCAACGGGCTCGACGGTGTGCGTGCGGTTCGGGCGTACGACCCGATCGTGACGACGCTCGATGTGAGCATGCCGGGCATGGACGGTTTCGAGACCGCCAAGCGCATTCGCGCGTTCAGCGCCACCTATCTGGTGATGCTCACCGCGCGTGACGAAGAGATCGACACGCTGCAGGGCCTGGAGGCCGGCGCCGACGATTACCTGACCAAGCCGTTCCGTCCACGCGAGCTGCGCGCCCGCATCGACGCCATGCTGCGCCGGCCCCGGCTGGCACTGCCGCCGGAGAGCGCCGACGGGGCTGGCGGCGGATTCGCGGCTGGTGCTCCTGGTGCGACCGGGTCGGCGCCGGTGTCTGCGTCTGCGTCTACGTCTGCGTCTGCGTCTGCGGAACCCGCGTACACCCCGGCTTACGTGCCACCGGTCACCACTCCCACGCCCCCGATCGCCGACCTGCCGCCGAGCCTGGCTCCGGTGTCCGCCGCCGACGAGCACTACGCGGGTGCCACCCAGACCGTGCCGATCTCGCACGCCGGGCACGCCGCATCCGCCAGCGCTGACGAGCGCGCCGGCGACTGGATCGAGCACAACGGGCTGCGCCTGAGCAACGACATGCGCCTGGCCATGCTCGGCACCGACGAGCTCGACCTCACCCGCACCGAATTCGACCTGCTGGCCGCGCTGCTCGAGTCGAAGCGGCGCGTGCGCAGCAAGGCCGACCTGGCGCTGCTGCTGCGCGGCGAGAGCTACGTGACCTCGTACTACGTGAACGAGGCCGACAAACGCGCCGTGGAGGCGCACCTGAGCAACCTGCGCCGCAAGCTCGGCGACAGCCTCACCTCCCCGCGCTGGCTCGAGACCGTGCGCGGTGTGGGCTACCGGCTGGCGGCATCCGACGACGCTGGGCGCGAGTCGTACTAGGGCGCTGCGTGCGCTGAGGCGGCGCTATGCGCTCGTTTGGGCGTTATGCGGGGTAGGCGCCGCTATGCGCTTGTTTGGGCGTCGTGCGGGGTAGGCGCCGCTATGCGCTCGTTTGGGCGTTATGCGGGGTAGGCGCCGCTATGCGGGTGGCGCGCCACCCACGTGGTGGCGCCTGACCCACATTGCTCGCCCCGAGCAGCGCGAGCGCAACGGGCGCGGGGGGGGGTGCCCGGG
>NZ_JBGQOH010000012.1:0-103874 GCF_052113745.1 Cryobacterium sp. W22_MBD10_FK3 | reverse complement strand
GAAACGGATCCAAACCACGAGGTTTTTGGCATTTGACATTGTGCACGCTGTTGAGTTCTCAAGGATCGGACGCACCCAGCCGCCGGCCAATTGACCATTGCACTGAGGCACTTCGATGTAATTCTATTTTCGTGTCGTACGACCTGCTCCAGATTTGGAACCGATCAAACGCCATCAAGTGCGCCGGATCGAATGAATTCGCCGCCATCACTTGGAAGTGGTCCCGCTTGAGGCCGGGAAGCTCTTCGGCTTTCCGCACCTGTGGGGTGACAAGAGATGACATTACGCGGGTTCCTGGGGGCCCGCAATCCCGGCAGCATCCCGGGCGTGTCGCAAATCGACACCCACCCGCAATGCCGCCGTAACCTGCCGGTCACACAACGGGGGCGAACCGGCGACTACTCGACGAAGACGCCGGCGAGGGTCTTTTTGCCGCGTCGGAGCACGGCCACTCCCCCGGGCAGAACTGATCCCTCCACTGTGGCCGCCTCATCGGTGACCTTCACGTTATTGAGGTACACCCCGCCCTGGCCGATCGCTCGGCGAGCCTCCCCCAGACTCTTGGTGAGTCCGGTGTCCACCAGGAGCTGCATCACCTGCGCCTGCGGCAGAGTCGTGGTGTTCGGCAGCGCCCGGAGGGCCGCCTCGAGGGTCTCCGGGTCGAGGTCGGCGAGCTCGCCCTGACCGAACAGGGCCTGGGTGGCCTGGATCGCGGCATCCGTTGCCGCAACACCGTGCACCAGGCTGGTCACCTCGAAGGCTAGGGTGCGCTGACCCTCCCGCTTGAACGGTTCGGTGGCCACAGCCTCTTCGAGCTTCTCGATCTGTGCGCGGGTGAGGAACGTGAACACCTTCAACCGGGCGACCACGTCGGCGTCGTCGGTATTCAGCCAGAACTGGTACATGGCGTACGGGCTCGTGAGCGCGGGGTCGAGCCACACGGCGTTGCCCTCGCTCTTGCCGAACTTGGTGCCGTCGGTGTTCGTGATCAGCGGGGTGCCGATCGCGTGCACGCTCGTGCCCTCGGCACGGTGAATGAGATCGGTGCCGCTGGTGAGGTTGCCCCACTGGTCGCTGCCCCCGGTCTGCAGCACACACCCGTGGCTGCGGTACAGCTCGAGGTAGTCCATGCCCTGCAGCACCTGGTAGCTGAACTCGGTGTAGCTGATGCCGGCGTCGGAATTGAGCCGGGCGCTCACCGCATCCTTCTTGAGCATGGTGCCCACCCGGTAGTACTTGCCGATGTCGCGCAGAAAGTCGATGGCAGACAGCGGCGCCGTCCAGTCGAGGTTGTTCACCAGGGTGACGGCGTTGTCACCCTCGGCGCTGAGGAACCGGGTGACCTGAGCCTGCAGGTAGCCGACCCACTCGTTGACAACCTCCGGGGTGTTCAGCGTGCGCTCGGCCGTGGGGCGCGGGTCGCCGATGAGGCCGGTGGATCCGCCGACGAGTCCGAGCGGCCGGTGCCCCGCCAGTTGGAGCCGGCGCATGAGCAGCAGTTGCACGAGGTTACCCAGGTGCAGGCTGGCGGCAGTGGGGTCGAAGCCGCAGTAGTAGGTGATCGGCGCCCCGGTGAGCAGGGTGCGGAGGGCCGACTCGTCGGTAGAGACCTGAACCAGGCCGCGCCAGGTGATTTCCTCCCAGACGTCGTCGAAGGTGGGATCGTTGGCTTGCTGGGCAAGGATGCTGGGGTCTGACACGAAGCAAGATTACCAGCGCACACGGCCGGATCCCTGAAGTGCGGCATCCGACACGGGCAGCTGATCAAGCCCTCAAGGTGAATTGAGCTGGATTAATCCTGGAACCTTGATTAGGCTGTGATTAGGACGGAGGCTTAACCCATGTTTGTGATTACCGCAGATCAAATCGACAGTCGCCATGACCGGGATCGGGCCAGCGACATGATCGCCGAGCTGGTGCAGCAAAACGCCGAGGCGTTCACCCTGCCCCCAGACCAGACCTCCGGCGATGAGATCCAGCTGTTGGTCGACTCGGCCGCCGATGCCTTTGCCGTGGTGCTCGACCTGCATCGCACCGGATTCTGGAGCATCGGGGTGGGCATCGGGCCCGTGCGCACCCCGCTTCCCGCCAGCACCCGCCAGGCCACGGGCGACGCTTTCATCGCCGCGAGGGCAGCGGTCACCCGGGCCAAGCGGTCCGAAGCCCGGTTCGCGTTGGACACTCCGCCCGCCCAGGACCTGCCGGAAACGACGGGCGCGGACGTTGAAGCGTTGGTGACGATGCTGCTGTTGCTGCGCCAACGCCGCACCGGTGAAGGATGGGAGGCCGTTGACCTGCTGGAGAGCGGGCTCGCGCAGACCGACATCGCCCGCACCCTGGGCATCTCCACGGCCGCGGTGAGCCAGCGGGTGAAGAGCGCGCAGTGGAAAGTGGAACGCGCCGCGCACCCCGCACTGGTTAGGCTGCTACACAACCTCGACCGCGACACCAGCGAAACGGACGTCTCCCGCCGATGAATATCTTGAACTCCCTCTCTGTCGTGCTCTACCTGTACTGGGTGCTGCTGCTGCTGGTCACCATGGCCTCGCTGATCCTGGCCATCCTCGCGTTCCGGCTGGGCAAGCAGCCCTTCGCGATCGCCTCCGCCGGCGCGTTGGGTGGCGCTCTGCTGCTCGCGGCCCTCCCCCTCGGTGAGGCTCCCGTGGTCTTCGGGGTGGTCATCGGTCTGGCCGCCCTGGCGTTGGCCGTGATCGGCGGCGGCCCGGTGGCCGTTCTCGCCCTGCAGCTGGCCACGAAGAACTCGGTGGCCCCCGGCAGCCACGGCGGCATTCTGGTCGGCGCCGACACCGCGCCCGCGACCGATGCTCAGGCTGTCGGCGCCGCGACACCGCCGGCGGCGGTGCACGAGGTGCTGCGCGGCGGCCTCACCATCGGCATCCTGGAACGTCTAGCCGTCGCCGGTGCGATTCTGGCCGGCTTCCCCGAGGCCCTCGCCGTGGTCGTGGCCATCAAGGGGGTCGGCCGATTCACCGAGCTGGCTTCCTCTGAGGCGCGCGAACGATTCATCATCGGCACCTTCGCCAGCCTGATTTGGGCGTGTGCCTGCGCCATTCTGGTGAGCCTCGCCCAGTCCTGACCTCGAGCCGGCCAACCATCCGGATGCGAACAAAGCCCGGCCCGCAGGTGATCCTGCGGGCCGGGCTTTGTGAGACGGCTGAGTATTTGCGGGGCAGTCAGTCCTCGAGCACGGCGTCGAGCGTGATCTCCACACCGGTGAGAGCCTTGCTGACCGGGCAGTTCGCCTTCGCCGCGTTTGCGGCGGCGAGGAACGTGGCGCTGTCGATGCCGGTGACCTCGCCGCTGACGGTGAGGTGGATGCTCGTGAGCCGGAAGCCGCCGGCGGGGTCGGCACCGAGGGTGACGTCCGCGGCCACGTCCAGGGCCTCGATGGTTCCGCCGCTTTCGGCCAGTTCGGCGGAGAGCTGCATGGAGTAGCAGGCGGAGTGGGCAGCGCCGAGCAGTTCTTCGGGGCTGGTGATCCCGTTGGCGTCGTCTGCGGCGCGCTGGGGGAACGAGACGTCGTAGGTGCCGAGCTGCGAGCTGGTCAGTTCGACCTGGCCTGCGCCCTCCTCGAGAGTTCCGGTCCAGGCTGTGCGGGCGGTGCGTGTGGGCATTGATGCTTCCTTCTGTGTCACTTTTTGCGGGATGGCCAGAGTAACTGGCCGGGACTGGGGTGAGTCAATTGAGTGCGGTGGGTGCGCCGGGATGGCGTCGGTAGGCGGACACCGTGCGGTCCCCCGGGATCCAGAACCGCCAGGCGAACTCGGTGCCGCCGCCGGGGCCGCTCACTCCGGTGCGGGGGCCCGTGAGCGCCGCCGGCGCCGGATCGGCCAGGGTCAACCCGAACGGGTCTTCGGTCAGGTCGGCGCCGTCCTGGTGCAGGCCGATTCCCAACGCCTGGGTGAGCCGGGCCGGGCCGCGGGCCAGGTCCCGGTCGGCCACCTTCGGCCCACGCCGGAGCCGCGCTGAGTCGTGGCCGGACACGATTTCTCCGGCACGGAGCAGCACCGCCGACGCCTCGCCCTCGGGTGAGCAGACGATGTTGGCGCACACATGCATGCCGTAGGTGAAGTAGGCGTACAGGTGCAAAGGTGGCCCGAACATGCTGTTGTTGCGTTGCGTGCGCCGCCGGAAGGCGTGCGAACCGGGGTCGGTGCCGGCCAGGTAGGCCTCCACCTCGGTGATCCGCAGCACGGTGTCGCCGTGCCGCAGCAGAGCGCCCAGCAGGAGCGGAGCCACGTCGATCGCGGCCTGGGTGAACAGGTTACGGTCGACGGGCATCCGATTCTCGCTGGCTTCACACGGTCGGGGCGCGTTGGCGGCAGGCTCAGCGCGCGAGCGCGGTGGCCAGTCCGTGCACCCGGGCGACGAGGGCCGCGCGTTGCTCGGCGACCCGCACCGGTGCGGTGCCGGCCTGGCCGTCACGGCGATTCACCGAACCCTGAATCGTGAGCACCTCGCGCACCTCGGGAACAAGGTGCGGGGAGATCGCGGCCAGGCCCGCGTCGTCGATCTCGTGCAGGTCGAGGCCCTGGGCCTCGGCGACCTTCACCAGGGTTCCGGTGATCTCGTGCGCGTCCCGGAAACTGACGTGCCGTTTGACCAGCCACTCCGCGACATCCGTGGCCAGGGAGAAGCCCTGCGGCGCCAACTCGGCCATACGCTCGGTGTGGAAGGTGATCGTGGCGATCATGCCGGTGAAGGCGGGCAGCAGCACCTCGAGGGTTTCGATGGAGTCGAAAACCGGTTCCTTGTCTTCCTGCAGGTCGCGGTTGTACGCCAGCGGCAGGCCCTTGAGGGTGGTGAGCAGCCCGGTCAGGTTTCCGATCAGCCGGCCGGACTTGCCGCGCGCGAGCTCGGCGATGTCGGGGTTTTTCTTCTGCGGCATGATCGACGACCCTGTGGAGTACGAGTCGTGCAGGGTGACGAAGCCGAACTCGCGGGTGTTCCAGAGGATGATCTCCTCGGCCAACCTGGACAGGTCGATGCCGATCTGCGCGGTGATGTAGGCGAACTCGGCCACCAGGTCACGGCTGGCGGTGCCGTCGATGGAGTTCTCCACCATGGCTCCGAAACCCAGCTCGGTGGCGATCATTCCAGCGTCGAGGCCGAGGGTGTTGCCGGCCAGCGCTCCGGAGCCGTACGGGGAGAAGTTCGCCCGTTTGTTCCAGTCGGCGAACCGTTCGAGGTCGCGCACCAGCGGCCAGCAGTGCGCGAACAGGTGGTGGGCCAGCAGCACCGGCTGGGCGTGCTGCAGGTGGGTGCGGCCGGGCATGATGGCGGTCTCGTTGGCCTCGGCCTGGGCGGCGAGGGCATCGATGAGGTCCACGAGCAAGCCGGCGATGACGGCGGCGTGGTCGCGCAACAGCATCCGCACCAGGGTGGCCACCTGGTCGTTGCGGCTGCGGCCGGCGCGCAACTTGCCGCCGAGCTCGGTGCCGACGATGTCGATCAGCCCGCGCTCGAGGGCAGAGTGCACGTCTTCGTCGGTCGAAGCCGGCTGGAACCGGCCGTCATTCACGGCCTCGTCGAGGGTGTCCAGGCCGGCGAGCATGCCGGCCAGTTCGTGTTCGGTGAGGTAGCCGGCAGCGGCCAGGGCGCGCGCGTGGGCGCGCGACCCGCGGATGTCGTACCCGGCCAGCTGCCAGTCGAAGTGGGTTGACTTGCTCAGGCGCGCCAACTCCGGCGACGGTCCGCCGGCGAAGCGGCCGCCCCACAGGGCGCCCGCCTCGCCCGCACGGTTCATGCTCTTGTCGCCGGTCATACCGCGACCTACTTCGCGGCCTGGTCGCGGCGGGCCGCGATCTTGCTCGGCAAGCTCCACAGCTCGATGAAGCCCTTCGCCATCGACTGGTCGAACGAGTCGCCGGTGTCGTACGTGGCCAGGTCGAAGTCGTACAGGCTCTGCTTGCTCTGCCGACCGGTGACGACGGCGCTGCCGGCGTGCAGCTTGAGGCGGATGTCGCCGGAGACGTACTTCTGGGTGTCGTCGATGAACGCGTCGAGCGACTTCTTCAGGCCGGAGAACCAGAGGCCGTCGTATACGAGCTCGCTCCACTTGGCTTCGACGCCGCGCTTGTAGCGGGCGACGTCGCGCTCGACGGTGACATTCTCAAGCTCTTCGTGCGCGGTGATGAGGGCGATACCGGCCGGGGACTCGTACACCTCGCGGCTCTTGATGCCCACGAGACGGTCTTCGACGATGTCGATGCGGCCCACACCCTGATCGCCGGCGAGCTTGTTCAGCAGCACGACGGCTTCGAGCGGGGTGACCGGCTTGCCGTCGACGGCCACGGGCACACCCTGGTCGAAGGTGATGATGATCTCGGTCGCCTCGCGCGGGATTGACGGGTCCTGCGTGTAGGTGTAGAGGTCCTCGATCGGCGCGTTCCACGGGTCTTCCAGGAAGCCGGTTTCGACGGCGCGACCCCAGACGTTCTGGTCGATGGAGTACGGGCTCTTCTTCGACTGCGCGATGGGCAGGTTGTGCAGCGCGGCGTATTCGATGGCTTTGTCGCGGGTGAGGGCGAAGTCGCGCACCGGTGCGAGCGAGGTGAGCTCGGGGGCCAGGGCCGTGACGGCGGCTTCGAAGCGCACCTGGTCGTTGCCCTTGCCGGTGCAGCCGTGCGCGACACTGTCGGCGCCGAGTGCGCGGGCGGTGGCGGCGAGGTGCTTGGCGATCAGCGGACGGCTGATCGCGGAGACCAGCGGGTACCGCTTCTGGTACAACGCGTTGGCCTTGAGCGCCGGAACGATGTAGTCGTTGGCGAACTCGTCCTTGGCGTCGACAACGATGGACTCCACGGCGCCGCAGTCGAGGGCGCGCTGCCGGATGACATCCATGTCCTCGCCCTCTTGTCCGACGTCGACAGCCAGGGCGACGACCTCTTTGCCGGTGGCGTCTTTCAGCCAGCCGATGCCCACCGAGGTGTCAAGGCCACCCGAATATGCCAGTACAACCCGCTCAGCCATGGTTCTCCTTCATAAGTTCTTCGTGATTCAAGTTTATTGGTGGTGCGGTTCGGCGTGCAGCTAGCGCGCGTTGTGCGCGAGCAGCCAGACGAGCAGCGCCTTCTGGGCGTGCAGGCGGTTTTCCGCCTCGTCCCAGATGATGCTCTGCGGGCCGTCGATGACGTCGGCCGTGACTTCGTAGCCACGGTCGGCAGGCAGGCAGTGCATGAAGTGTGCGTCGGGAGCGGCCAGGGCCATCAGGGCGGCGTCGACGCGGTAACCGCCGAGCGAACCGAGCCTGGTGGTCTTTTCCTCTTCCTTGCCCATCGACACCCAGGTGTCGGTGATGACCACGTCGACGCCGGCCACGGCCGCGGCCGGGTCGGTGAACAGGGCCACCGAACCACCGGTCCGGGCGGCGATCGCCTCGGCGTCCGCGACGACTTGCGCGGAGGGCGTGTAGCCGGCCGGCGAGGCGATGCGCACGTGCATGCCTGCGGTCGCGCCGGCGAGCAGGTAGGACTGGGCCATGTTGCAGGCGCCGTCGCCGAGGAAGGTGAGGGTCTGCCCGGCGAGGTCGCCGCGGTGCTCACGGATGGTGAGCAGGTCGGCGAGCAGCTGGCACGGGTGGAAGTCGTCGGAGAGCGCGTTGACCACGGGCACCGTGGTGTTCAGCGCCATCTCTTCGAGGCCCGCCTGGCCGTAGGTGCGCCACACGATCGCGGCGACCTGACGTTCGAGCACCCGGGCGGTGTCCGCGGCGGTTTCCTTGCCGCCGAGCTGGCTGCTCGCGGTGCTGATGATCAACGGGCTGCCGCCGAGGTCGGCAATACCGACCGCGAAAGAGACCCGGGTGCGGGTGGACGACTTGTCGAAGATCACGGCGACGGTTTTCGGTCCGGCCAGGGGCTGGACCGCGAATCGGTCTCGCTTCAGTTCCAGGGCCAGATCGAGGATCTCGGCCTGTTCGGCCGGTGAGATGTCGTCGTCGCGCAGGAAATGGCGGGTCACGGGGTCACTTTCGCTGGTTTCTTCGGTGCTATGCGGGATTCCTCCACCTTATCTGGTGGCGGCGAGCAGCCCCGAACTGGTCACGGCGGCCAGGGCGACCCGGAAGCGTTCTTCGAAGTCGACCAGCTCGGCGTCGCCGACGATCAGCGGGGGTGCAATCCGGATGCTGGATTCGTTCGCGGCGTTCACGATCAAGCCGGCCTCGTGGGCGGCGGCGGCGAGTTGCAGGGCCACCGGTTCGGTCAGGCCGATGCCGAGGAGCAGGCCCAGGCCGCGGACCTCCTCGACCAGGGGCGAGTCGATCCGGGCGATGATCTCCCGGATCTGCTCTCCCCGGCGGGCGGCGTTGCCGACGAGGTCGTCACGTTCGATGACGCCAAGCACCGCGTTGGAGGTGGCCGTCACGAACGGGTTTCCGCCGAAGGTGGAGCCGTGCTGACCGCGCTGGAACAGATCGGAGGTGGCCCCGAAGGTGACCAGGGCACCGATCGGCACTCCCCCGCCGATGCCCTTGGCGATGGTGACGGCATCCGGTACCACGTTCGAGTGCTCGTAGGCGAACCACTTGCCGGTGCGGCCGGCGCCGGTCTGCACCTCGTCGAGGATGAGCAGGATGCCGTGCTTGGTGCACAGTTCGCGGGCGCGCTGCAGGTAGCCCTCCGGCAGGTCGATGACGCCGGCCTCACCCTTGACAGGTTCGAGGAACAGGGCGGCGACGGTGTCGTCGAGTTCACGTTCGAGGGCAGCGATGCTGGTCTCGATGTGCTGCACGCCACCGGGCACGGGCTCGAAGGGGGCACGCATGAGCGGCTTGCCGGTGAGGGCCAGCGCGCCCATGGTGCGGCCGTGGAACGAGTCGTTCAGGGCGAGGATACGCGTGCGGCGACCGCCGGCGGTGTTGAGCCTGGCGAGTTTGAACGCGGCCTCGTTGGCCTCGGCGCCGGAGTTGCAGAAGTAGACCCGGCCGGCGTCGCCGGCACCGGTGAGGCGTTTGAGGCGCTCCGCCAGTTCGATCTGCGACGGCGACGCGAAGTAGTTGGAGATGTGCGCGAGGGTGCCGATCTGCTGCTGGGCGGCGGCGACCATGTCGGGGTGCGCGTGGCCGAGCGAGTTGACCGCGATGCCGGCCAGGAAGTCGAGGTACTTGGTGCCGTTCTCGTCCCAGACGTAGCAGCCCTCGCCGCGCACGAGCACCGCCAACGGGCGTGACAGTGTCTTCATCATTGCTGCGGCGTAGCGTTCGTGCCAGGTCATGCGGGAACCACCTCTGTACCGATGCCGCTGCCGGTGAAAACTTCGAGAAGGATCGAGTGCGGCACTCGACCATCGATGATCGCCGCTTTCGCGACGCCGCCCTCGACGGCGTTCAGGCAGGCGGTCATCTTGGGGATCATGCCCGATTCGAGATCGGGCAGCAGGCTGCGGAGGGCGTCGACGTCGATGATCGAGACCAGTGAGTCCCGGTTGGGCCAGTCGCTGTAGAGGCCGGCGACGTCGGTGAGGATCACCAGCTTGGCGGCGCCCAGCGCCACGGCGAGGGCGGCGGCCGCGGCATCAGCGTTCACGTTGAGGGACTGGCCGGGCACATCGACGTCGGGCGCGATCGACGAGACGACCGGGATGCGGCCAGCGTTCAGCTGCGCGTGCACGGCCTCGGGGTCGACACCGATCACGTCGCCGACCAGGCCCAGGTCCACCTCCTCGCCGTCGATGACGACGCCGCGGCGGCGGCCGCGGAACAGGCCGGCGTCTTCGCCGCTGAGTCCGGCAGCCAGGGGGCCGTGTTCGTTGATGTGGCTGACCAGGTCACGGTTGATCTGGCCGGTGAGGACCATACGCACCACATCCATGGCTTCGGGGGTGGTCACCCGGTAGCCGCCGCGGAACTCGCTCTCGATGCCGAGGCGGGCGAGCATGGCCGAGATCTGCGGACCGCCACCGTGCACGACGACCGGGCGGATGCCCGCGTAGCGCAGGTACACCATGTCTTCGGCGAACGCGCGCTGCAGTGTCTCGCTGACCATGGCGTTGCCGCCGAACTTCACCACGATGATCTGGTCGTGGAACTTCTTCAGCCACGGCAACGCCTCGATGAGGGTCGCGGCCTTGACGCTGGCTTCCGCGGGGGTGTTGTCGACATCGTCGAGGGTGGGGATGGCGGGCGTGCCGGGGGTCTCGGTGCTCATCAGCTGGAGTACGCGCTGTTCTCTTCGACGTAGTCGTGGGTGAGGTCGTTGGTCCAGATCGTGGCGCCAGCGGTGCCGGCGTGCAGGTCGATGACCACCGAGACGGCGCGCGGGGTGAGGTCGACGAGCTCGCGCGGCTCGTCCGGCTCCCCCGCCGTGCAGACCTGGATGCCGTTGATGGCCACGTCGATGCCGTACGGGTCGAACGCCGCATCCGCTTCGGAGATGGTGCCGACAGCGGCCAGCACGCGGCCCCAGTTGGGGTCGTTGCCGTAGATCGCGGCCTTGAACAGGTTGCTGCGCGACACCGCGCGGGCCACCGTGACGGCCTCGGTCTCGGATGCCGAGTTGCGCACAGTGATGGCCACGTCGTGCGAGGCGCCCTCGGCGTCGCCCTGCAGCTGCAGGGTGAGGTCGCGGCACAGCTCGGTGAGCGCGCGAGCGAATTCGTCGGGGTCAGCGTCGACGCCGCTGGCGCCGGAGGCCAGCAGGCTCACGGTGTCGTTGGTGGACATACAGCCGTCGGAGTCGAGCCTGTCGAAGGTGACCCTGGTGGCTTCCCGCAGCGCGGCATCCAGCTGGGCGGAGGAGAGGACGGCGTCGGTGGTGATCACCACGAGCATGGTGGCCAGGCCGGGTGCGAGCATGCCGGCGCCCTTGGCCATGCCGCCGATGGTCCACCCGGCGGGCGACACCTGCGTGGCCTGCTTGGGGCGGGTGTCGGTGGTCATGATGGCCTGCGCGGCGGCGAGGCCGGCGTCGGCGGTGGATGCGGCGGCGTCTTTGAGGGCGAGGGCAGCGTCGAAGACACCAGCGGTGACCTTACCGAGATCGAGCTGCTCGCCGATCAGGCCGGTGGAACAGACCAGCACGTCGCCCGCGGAGACCGCGAGCTGCTCGGCGACGGCTTCGGCGGTGGCGTGGGTGGTCTGGAAGCCGATGGTGCCTGTGTAACAGTTGGCGCCGCCGGAGTTGAGCACGATGGCGCTGACCCGGCCGTCCCGCATGACCTGCTGACTCCAGATGATCGGGTTGGCCTTGCAGCGGTTGCTGGTGAACACCGTGGCGGCGTTGGCGAGCGGGCCGAGGTTGGCCACGATGGCCAGGTCGAGGCCACCGGACTTCTTGAGGCCGGCGGTGACGCCGGCGGCGGCGAATCCGGCGGGGGCGGTGACGCTCACGGGGCAACTCCATTCGTGCTGAGGCCCGTGGTTTCGGGGAGCCCCAGGGCAATGTTGGCGGACTGGATGGCGGCACCGGCGGTGCCCTTGACCAGGTTGTCGACGGCGGTGACCGTGACCACCCGGCCCGCGGCCTCGTCGACCGCGAGGCCGATCAGGGCGGTGTTGGCGCCGAGCACGTCGGCGGTGCGCGGGAACTGGCCGGTGGGCAACACGTGCACGAACGGTTCCTCGGCGTACAACGATTCCCAGGCGTGGCGCACAGCCGCGGCGCTGGTGCCCGGCACCAGCCGGGCCGTTGCGGTGGCGAGGATGCCGCGGGACATCGGCACGATGATCGGGGTGAACGACACCGTGGGGCCGTGCGCGCCGGCCCAGCGCAGGCTCTGCTGGATCTCGGGGATGTGCCGGTGGCTGCCGCCGACGGCGTAGGGATTGGCGGAGCCGAGGATCTCGGCGGCGAGGTTGGGCACCTTGAGGCTCTTGCCGGCGCCGGACGGGCCCACGGCGAGCACGGCGACGATGTCGGCCGGTTCGATCACGCCGGCGAGGATGCCGGGGGCCAGGGCGAGGGCCACGGTGCTGGCGTTGCAGCCGGGAGCGGCGATGCGGCGCGCACCGACCAGGCGCTCGCGCTGCCGGCCGCCGGCGACGGGGAGCTCGGGCACGCCGTAGGCCCAGGCGCCGAAGTAGTCGCCGCCGTAGAACGCGGCCCAGTCGGCCTCGCTCTCCAGCCGGTGGTCGGCGCCGCAGTCCACCACGAGGGTGTCGGGGCTGAGCTGGGCGGTCAGTGCCCCGGAGGCGCCGTGCGGGAGGGCGAGGAAGACGACGTCGTGGCCGGCCAGGGTGGCGGCATCCGTGTCGCCGAGCACGAGGTGGGACAGCGAGCGCAGGTGCGGTTGCACATCGACCAGGCGCTGCCCGGAGTTGCTGTGCGCGGTGACCGTGCGCACCTCGAAATCAGGGTGCGCGGCCAGGAGCCGCAGCAGCTCACCGCCCGCATACCCGCTCGCGCCCGCAACAGCTACCGAAAAGACCATGGATCAAACCTACCCGGGTGCCCGCGAAGCTCTACAATCGCGAATTGCCCCGCTGCGGCCGAGCCGCCCCGCTGTGCGGGGACGATTCGACCGAAACGGGGCAACTCGGCGAGCGGATACTGCGGGCTATTCGCGCAGCTGCGCACCGAAGCGCGCGGCGGCGAGCTGCACGCCGGCCAGCTTCGCGTCGCTGGCCTCTGCTGCGGTGAGCGTGCGGTCCGGAGCCCGGAACCGCAGGGCGAAGGTGAGCGACTTCTGCCCGGCCTGGATGCCCGTTCCGCGGTAGTCGTCGACCAGGTCGATGCGCTCCAGCAGCGCTCCGCTGCCCTCGCGCACGGCTTCGAGCACGGCGCTGGCCGCGACCTGGGCGTCTACGACGAGCGAGAGGTCCTGGGTGGCGGCGGGCTTGGTGCCGATGATGGTGGCCTGCAGTTCCCCGGTCACCTGCGCGAAGACCGCGGAGAGGTCGAGTTCGACCACCGCGACCACGGCGGGCAGGTCGGCGTCCTTGGCCACCGCTGGGAGCAGTTCTCCCGCGAAGCCCACCGGCTGCTCGCCGGCATCCGTCGCCACGAACAGCTCGGCGGTGCGGCCGGGGTGCATGGCCTGGTGTGTGCCCTGACGTACGAGGATCGGCAGGCCGACGGCCAGGCCGATCTGCGCGACGGCGGTGAGGGCGTCCCGCCACGACGCGGCGATGGGCGTTTGGCCGGGCTGGTGCCGCACGGTGTTGCCGAGCAGCACGATTCCGGCGGTGAACGGCTGCGGCGGGATGCCCGCGTTCAGTTTGGCCTCGAGGTCGGCGCTGGGCCGAACCGCGGCCGGCGGCACGATGGCGCTGCCGTAGCTGACGCCGGCGACCGGGCGGAAGACCGAGCCGAGCTCGAAGATCGCCAGGTCGGTCGAGCCGCGCGACAGGTTGCGGTGCGCGATCTGCAGCAGCCCGGGCAGCATCGAGGTGCGCATGAACGGCGCCTCACCGTCGAGCGGGTTGGCCACCTTGATCTGCGCGACCGTCGTGCTGACGGGGTCGCCGAACAGGTTGTTGGCCTTCTCGGCGACGAACGGGTAGGCGAGCACCTCGGTGTGGCCGGTGGCGGCAAGCACCGTGGCGACCGACCGCTTGAGCTGCTGGGTGCGGGTGAGGCCGCGGCCGGGCGGCGCGACGGGCAGCACCGAGGGGATGCGGTCGTACCCGACGATGCGGGCGACTTCCTCGGCGAGGGTCCACTTGTCGGTGAGGTCCGGGCGCCAACTCGGCGCGAGCACGGCCAGACCGGTTTCGGTCTCGGTCATGGAGGCGCCGATCTCGGCGAGCGAGGTGCGCACCTCCTCGCGGGTGTACTCCAACCCGATCAGGCCGGAGACGAAGCCGGTGGGCAGGTCGATCGGGGTGCGCTCCGGGGTGGCGTCGTGCAGCGAGCCGAGTCCGTCGGCCACTCCCCCGGCGAGTTCGACGAGCAGCTGCACCACGCGGGCGGCGGCCACGGCGGCGACCTCGGGGTCGACCCCGCGTTCGAACCGGCGGGATGCCTCGCTGGGCAGCTTGTGCCGGCGGGCGGTGCGCGCGATCGAGACCGGGTCGAAGTTCGCGGCTTCGATCAGCACGTTGGTGGTGCCGGCACCGATCTCTGTGGTGGCTCCGCCCATCACGCCGGCCAGGCCGATCGGGCCGGATTCGTCGGTGATCAGCAGGTCTTCGGCGTTCAGCGTGCGAGTGACGTCGTCGAGAGTGACGAGCTTCTCGCCGGGCTGCGCGCGGCGCACGGTAAGACCGCCGGTGAGCAGGTCGAGGTCGTACCCGTGGATGGGCTGGCCGAGTTCGATCATCACGTAGTTGGTGATGTCCACGACCAGCGAGATCGAGCGGATGCCGGCCAGCTTGAGCCGGGCGATCAGCCAGGCCGGCGACGGCTTGGTGGGGTCGACGCCACGCACGACACGGGTGACGAACACGCTCGCGCCGACGCGGTCGCGGATGGGCGCGGCATCCTCGATCGTGACCGGGAAGACCTCGGTGGACGGTGTCGCGGTCACGGCGAGGGCGGGGTCGCGGAAAGCGGCGCCGGTGGCGTGCGAGTACTCGCGGGCCACCCCGCGGATCGAGAACGCGTAGCCACGGTCGGGGGTGACGTTGATCTCCACGGCGGAGTCGTCCAGGCCCAGCAGGCTGATCGCATCCGCGCCGATTTCGGGGTCGAGGCCGAGGTCGCCGAGCACCAGGATGCCGGCGTGTTCGTCGCCGAGGCCCAGCTCACGGGCCGACGCGATCATGCCGTCGGAGACGTGCCCGTAGGTCTTGCGCGGCGCGATCGGGAACGGGCCGGGCAGCACGGCGCCGGGCAGGGTCACGACGACCTTGTCGCCGACGACGAAGTTGTGCGCACCGCAGACGATGCCGTGGATGGCGGGGCCGCCGTCCGCGGCGAGTTCGCCATCCGCGGCGACGCGCACCTGGCACCAGTTGATGGTCTTGCCGTTGGTCTGCACCTCACCGACGAACTCGAGAACCTGGCCCACCACGATGGGTCCGGTCAGCTCGAAGCGGTGGATCTCTTCTTCTTCCAGGCCCACGCTCACCAGGGCGGCGTGCACGGCTTCGGGGGTGGTGCCGGGTTCGAGGTCGACGAATTCGCCGAGCCAGCTCAGGGGAACGCGCATCAGACGGTCATCCCGTACTGCTGGCTGAACCGAATGTCGCCTTCGACCATGTCGTGCATATCCTTCACATCGTTGCGGAACATCAGTGCTCGTTCGACGCCGACGCCGAACGCGAATCCGGAGTAGACCTCAGGGTCCAGGCCCGCGGAGCGGAGCACGTTGGCGTTGACCATGCCGCAGCCGCCCCATTCGATCCAACGGGCGCCGTCCTTGAAGGTGGGGTGCCACAGGTCGAGCTCGGCGCTGGGTTCGGTGAACGGGAAGTAGTTGGGGCGCAGGCGCACCTTGGCCTCCTCGCCGAAGAGTGCCTTGACGAAGTGATCGAGCGTGCCACGGAGGTGAGCCATGGTGAGGCCCTTGTCTACGGCAATGCCCTCGATCTGGTGGAACACCGGGGTGTGCGTGGCGTCGAGCTCGTCGGTGCGGTAGACGCGGCCGGGCGAGATCCGGTAGACGGGCGGCTCGTTGCCCAGCAGGGCGCGCATCTGCACCGGCGAGGTGTGGGTGCGCAGCACCAGGTGCGCCTCGGGCGGGTCGATGAAGAAGGTGTCCTGCATCGCACGGGCCGGGTGGTCCTCGTCGAAGTTCAGCGCGTCGAAGTTGAACCATTCGCTCTCGAGCTCGGGGCCTTCGGCGACCTCCCAGCCCATGCCCACGAACACGTCGGAGACGCGCTCCTGCAGCAGGGTGAGCGGATGACGGGCGCCGGCACGCCAGGTGGAGGCCGCGGCGGTGACATCCACGGCTTCGGCGGCGAGCTGGGCGGTGGCCTCGGCTTCGACGATCTGGGCTTCGCGGGCGCCCAGGGCCTGGTTCACCCGGGCGCGGGCCTGGCCCACGAGCTTGCCGGCGGCGGCCTTCTGGTCGCCGGGCACGCTGCGCATGAGGGCGTTCAGCGCGGCCAACGGCGAGGCCTCGCCGACGTGCGCTGAGCGCACGGCCTTGAGGGCGGCGGAGTCAGTCGCGGCTTCGATGGCCGCGAGGGCGGCATCGACGGCCGCGGTGACGACGGGTTCGGTTATTTCAGTGGGGGCAGACACGAGACCCAAGTTTAGTGCCCGGCCGCCCACCCGCTGTGGCGGGCGGGCGGCGGGTGGGTGGCCAGTCGGCTCAGCGCCCGGAGTCGCCTCCGCCGGTGGCGCCGCCGCCGGCTGCGGCGCTCAGGGAGGTGTCAGGCATCGGCTCGGGCAGCAACGGGTCGATGAGTTTGCCGGCCTTCGGCCCCGAACGGCGGGCGATGATCCGAGCGACCCACGACAGCGACATGTTCATCGCGAGGTAGATGACGAGGACCACGAGGAAGAAGGAGAACTGGTACCGCTCGCCGAAGTAGTTCGGCAGGTTGCGCACGCCCTCGCGCAGCAGTTCGCTGTAGCCGACGATGAAAGCCAGCGAGGTGTCCTTGAGCAGCACCACCAACTGGGCGATGATAATCGGCAGCATCTGGCGGAACGCCTGGGGAAACTCGATGCGGAACCGGGTCGACAACGGCGTGAGTCCGATTGCCAGGCCGGCCTCGCGTTGACCGCGAGGCAGGGACTGGATACCCGCCCGCAGCGCCTCACCGATGATCGCACCGTTATAGAGTCCCAGCGCGGCAACACCGGCCCAGTAGGCGCCCGTGGCGAAGACGAGAAGGATGAACAGCATCATCAACAGGACGGGCAGACCACGCACGAATTCGAGGATGATCGTGGTCGGGATGCGAATGGCCTTGTGGTCGGCGGACCGACCGAAGGAGAACACGACTCCGAGGACCAGGGCGATGACCGCGGCGACGCCGGCCATCTGCAGGGTGGCCAGCACACCGCGGCCCAGCGCAAGCCAGACCTGCCGGTCAGAGAACACGTCCCACCTCGTGGCGTCCCACATGCCCGGCTGGATCGCACCGTTCGCGCTGGCCTTCGGCGTTCCGAGCGCCCAGATCAACCAGGCCAGCAGGGCAAGAACCAGTACGACGCCGACTACTGAAATCGCTCGCGACCGTGCGCGTGCCTTGGGCCCCGGCGCATCGTAGAGAACTGAGCTCATCGCAGCACCGCCACTTTCTTTTCCACCCGGGCAGCGATCTGACCGAGGGTGACCGTGATGATCAGGTAGAAGAACGCGACCGCGAGCAGAATCGCGATGACCTCGTCGCCGCGGTCGTTGGTGACCCGGCGGCCGACGCCGAAGAGTTCGAAGACGAAGAACGCTCCAGCGACCGAAGTGTTCTTGGTGAGGGCGATGAAGACGTTGATCAGCGGGGGAATCACCATCCGCACGGCCTGGGGCATGATCACATAGCTGAGCGACTGGCCGAAAGTGAGGCCGACGCTGCGGGCCGCCTCAGCCTGGCCGACGGGAACGCCGTTGATACCCGAACGCAGAGCCTCGGCCACGAACGGCGAGGTGTAGACGGTGAGACCGATCAGGGCGAGCTGGAAGTACCCAGGGGAAAACTGCAGGTACGGCAGGATGAACGCGCAGAAGAACAGAACGAGGGTGAGCGGGGTGTTGCGCACGAGCTCCGTGTACACGGTCGCGAACGATCGGAAGGACGCGACCGGCGAGATGCGCAGCGAGGCAACGACGATACCCAGGATGAGCGCGCCGATGCCGGAGAAAATCAGCAAGCCAAGTGTGTTTCTGAAGCCTTCCAGAAAGAGCGGCAGGTTTTCGATGACAGCGTCCAAGACTCACCTCCTCTGTGTGTGTTCGAGACCGTTGAGGTCGTTGTATTTCGGCTGAAACTGCCGATCGGGGCGGCCGGTGCGGCCGCCCCGATCGGATGGTGCGGTGGTTAGTAGCGGTCGACGGCCGGGGGTTCCGGCGTCTCGAGCACGGAACCAGCGGTGGCCTCCCAGGCCTCAGCCCAGGAACCGTCTTCGTACGCCTCTTCGAGGACGTCGTTGATGAAGTTGCGGAACTCGGTGTCGTCCTTGGCCAGGCCGATGCCGTAGGGCTCCTGGGTGAACGGGTTTCCGACGACCTCGAACTCACCGGCGTTCTGGTCGGCGAGGCCGGCCAGGATCACGTTGTCGGTGGTGACAGCGTCAACTTCGCCGCTGCGCAGCGGGCCGAGGCAGTTGGAGTAGGTGTCGGTCGCGATGATGTTGGTCGTGTACGCGGCGATGTTCTTCTCCGACGTCGAGCCGCTCACGGTGCAGACGCTCTTGTCAGCGAGGTCTTCCGGACCGGTGATCTTCGACTCGTTTCCGGCCAGGACGAGCAGGTCCTGTCCGGCTTCGTAGTACGGGCCGGCGAAGGAGACAACTTCCTTGCGCGCGTCGTTGATCGTGTAGGTGGCGACGACAAGGTCGACGTCACCGTTCTGGATGAACGGCTCGCGGTTGGCGGAGACGGTCTCGGTCCAGGTGATGCCCGACGCCTCAATGCCGAGCTTCGCGGCGATGAGCTTGCCGATTTCGACGTCGAAGCCGACCGGGTCGCCATCCGGGCCCTTGAGACCGAACAGGGGCTGGTCGAACTTGGTGCCGATGGTGATCTCGCCGGCCTCGTTGAGGGCGGCCATGGTGGTGCCCTCTTCGAACGTGACATCTTCCTCAACGGGTGCCGCCGTCGGCGCGCCCGCACCGGAGTCGGTGCAGCCGGTCAGCGCGAACGCGCCGACCAGGGCGATGGCAGAGATCATTAGACCCTTGTTGCGTCTCATGGTTTCCTCCTGTGTGCTGTGTGTCTCGCCGACCGATTAGTGGGCAAGTATTTTGGAGAGGAAGTCTTTCGCTCTCGTGCTCTGGGGGTTGGTGAAGAACTTCTCCGGAGTGGTTTCCTCGACGATGTCGCCCTCGGCCATGAAGATGACCCGGTCCGCGGCCTTGCGGGCGAAGCCCATCTCGTGGGTGACCACGATCATGGTCATGCCCTCGTTGGCCAGGTTCACCATCACGTCGAGCACCTCGTTGATCATCTCGGGGTCGAGCGCGCTCGTAGGCTCGTCGAGGAGGATCACCTTCGGGTCCATGGCGAGGGCCCGGGCGATGGCCACGCGCTGCTGCTGGCCGCCGGAGAGCTGGGAGGGCATCTTCTTGGCCTGGTTGGCCACGCCGACCCGTTCGAGCAGCCCCATGGCCTTCTTCTCGGCGTCGGCCTTGCTCATGCCACGCACCTTGATCGGCCCGAGCGTCACGTTCTCGAGAACCGTCTTGTGGGCGAAGAGGTTGAACGCCTGGAACACCATGCCCACATCGGCTCGCAAGTGGGCGAGGGCCTTGCCCTCCGCGGGCAGTTCGTTGCCGTCGATGGTGATCGAGCCGGAGTCGATGGTCTCGAGCCGGTTGATGGCCCGGCACAGCGTGGACTTGCCCGACCCGCTGGGGCCGATGACCACCACCACTTCACCCCTGGTGACCGTGGCGTTGATGTTCTTCAGAACGTGCAAGTCCCCGTAGTGCTTGTTGACGTCCGTCATGACGACCAGAGGTTCCCCCCGGCGCACTGTGATGTTGGACGTCGCCGGTGATGCGTCTGTTGGCTCCATACCCACCAACTTAGGCCCGCGAGGGCCTGACGGACCACCCTTGCGGGGGCTTTAACCCGGTCGGTAACCCAAACGTAATAGACGCCCGACCGGGAAAGATGCTATGCCCGCTGCGAGAACGCGCTTTCATACAGGCACACAGAAGCGGCCGTCGCGAGGTTCATCGATTCCGCGTGTCCGTAGATCGGAACGCTGATCGCCTTGTCGGCCATAGCCAGGTCTTCTTCGGTGAGACCGCGCGCCTCGTTGCCGAAGAGCCAGGCGGTGGGGGCGGCGAGCAGGCCGCTGTTGCGGGCCTCGAGCAGGTCGTCGCCCTTGATGTCAGCGGCGAGGATCTGCATATCGGCGAACTTCGCACGCTCACGCACATCGGCCAGGGTGACGCCCACGGCGACCGGCAGGTGGAAGATCGACCCGGTGGACGACCGCACCACCTTGGGGTTGTACAGGTCCACGCTGCGGCCGGTGAAGATCACGGCGTCCGCGCCGGCGGCATCCGCTGCCCGGATGATGGTGCCGGCGTTGCCCGGGTCGCGCACCTCTTCGAGGATCGCGATGAGCTTGGGCTCGTTGGCGAAGATCTTCTTGATCGAGGTGGGGAACTGGTGGCACACCGCGACGAATCCCTGCGGGGTGACGGTGTCGGCCATGGTCTCGAGCACCTGCTCGGTGACGAACTCGACGTCGACCCCGGCGGCCACGGCGGCGTCGCCGATTTCGGTGTAGCGCTCCAGGGCCGTCGGGGTGGCGTACAGCTCCACGACGAGTTCGGGGCGGAAGGTGAGGGCTTCGGAGACGGCCTGCGGACCCTCGAGGAGGAACAGTCCCGTCTCGGAGCGGGCGGCTCGGTTCGCAAGTTTCGCGACGGCACGCACGCGAGGAGATCGGGGGTTATCTAGCATGCTCCCAGTTTAGGTGCCGCACACCCCGGCCAGAGAATGCCCCGCCGGGCATGCAAAACGGGAGCGGCCGCCACTGGCGATCGCTCCCGTTTACAAGCAGGGTGTGACTACTTCGCAACCTTGGGTGCGGAGGTGTCAGCGGGCAGTGCCGCCTTGGCGCTCTCAACGATGGCCGCGAAGGTGGCGGGCTCGGTGACGGCGAGGTCGGCGAGGATGCGACGGTCAACCTGGATGCCGGCCAGGGCGAGGCCCTGGATGAGGCGGTTGTAGGTCAGGCCGTTCGCGCGGGACGCAGCGTTGATGCGCTGGATCCACAGGCGACGGAAGTCACCCTTGCGTGCACGACGGTCACGGTAGCTGTAGACGAGGGAGTGAGTGACCTGCTCCTTGGCCTTGCGGTACAGGCGCGAACGCTGACCGCGGTAACCGGCAGCGCGCTCGAGGATGACGCGACGCTTCTTGTGGGCGTTGACGGCCCTCTTTACTCTTGCCATTTTCTAATTCCTTTAGGGGTACGGGGCCTAGTGGCCGAGAAGCTTCTTGATGGCCTTGACGTCGGCCTTGGCGAGAACCTGGTCCTGGTTCAGGCGTGACTTGCGCTGCGTGCTCTTGACCTCGAGGTTGTGTCGAAGTCCGGCCTGCTGCTTCATGATCTTGCCGGAGCCAGTGACCTTGAAACGCTTCTTTGTCCCAGAGTGGGTCTTCTGCTTAGGCATTCTTTTCCTCCTGTTTGGCTGCTTTATCTGCAGCTCTATGTGCATTGGCCTCTGCCTTGGCCTCTGATTTGTTCTTCAGCGGGCCAATCACCATGACCATGTTTCGACCGTCGATGGTCGGGCTCGATTCCACAGAACCGAACTCCGCAACATCCTCGGCAAATCTCTGAAGCAGACGTACACCCTGGTCGGGACGGGACTGTTCACGGCCACGGAACAGAATCATGGCCTTGACCTTGTCGCCGGCCTTCAGGAAGCCTTCGGCGCGCTTGCGCTTGGTCTCGTAGTCGTGCTTATCAATCTTGAGACGGAAACGAACCTCTTTGAGGATCGTGTTCGCCTGGTTGCGCCGGGCTTCTTTGGCCTTCTGCGCAGCTTCGTACTTGAACTTGCCGTAATCCATGATCTTCGCGACCGGCGGCTTGGACGTGGGGGCTACTTCGACCAGATCGAGGTCAGCCTCCTGTGCCAGGCGCAGGGCGACATCAATCGCCACGACCCCTACCTGTTCGCCGTTGGGACCAACGAGACGGACTTCGGGGACGCGGATACGGTCATTTGTACGGGGATCGCTGATGCGTCTCTCCTCTACTCAAGCATCGTGGCTACAGCCTGACAACGGATGTCGTCCGGAGACGAAGAGTAGACAATCGCGCGCGCAATTCCCAAGTTCCAGAACTTTTACTTGTTCCGTCACTCATCAATCACGTGCGGCACCCTATCTGCCGTGCGAGCTGGTAACCAGCAAGCGACGGCGGAGTGCAAACTACCCGGTAACCTTTATGAAGCGGTCAAGCGCGGGTGGGAGATTATCCACTTTCGTACCGAGACTTTCATCTCGGAGCCCGGGTAAGTATAGCAGAGGAAACCAGTGAGCGACAATTACGACCAGGACCAGTCCGGCCAGGCTACGAGGGACATCGCAGATGTGGCGGCGGTGGAGATCATCACGACCGCGGCGGTGCACCTGATGAGCGCTTCGGCGGTCAAGGTGGGCCTCGCCGACGACCCCGACACCCAGATCGACCTGGATGAGGCGCGCAAGCTGATCACCGCCCTCGCCGGCCTGATCACGGCATCCGCCCCCGACATCTCAGACATGCACGCGCGCAGCCTGCGCGACGGCCTCCGCTCGTTGCAGCTGGCGTTCCGCGAGGCATCCGCCATCCCCGACCCGATCGGCCAGGGCCCGGGCGAGAAGTTCACCGGCCCGGTCAACTAGCTCCCCACGAGAGCAACTGGTCCCGCTTCGGACAATTGGTCCCGGTGCGCCGGGACCAATTGTCCGGACGGGGACCAGTTGGGTTGGGCTGGCTAGGTTTGGCAGCGCGGGCACCAGTAGGTGACCCGCTGTTCGAGTTCGCTGCGGCCCAGCTCCGCGGAGCGGATGCGGGTGCCGCAGCGGCGGCAGGGCTGCCGTTCGCGCCCGTAGACGAAGGTACGCATGCCCCGGCGCAGGTTGCCGGTGGTGGTGCGCTCCGAGCGGTCCCGGTTGGCGGTGATCAGCCGGTGAGCGAGCGCCACCAGACCGTCGAGGTCGGCCACCTGGCTGATCGGCCGGGTGGGCAGCAGCCCGCGCAGAAAGCACAGTTCGTTGACGTACACGTTGCCGAGCCCGGCCAGGTTGCGTTGGTCGCCGAGGGCGACCGCCACCGGCCGCTCCCCCGCCGCACCGTCCCCGGCCTCGCCGGCGGCACGGAGCCGGCGCACGGCCTCCGCGGCGTCCCAGGTCGGCCCGAGCAGGTCGGGGCCGAGGTACCCGAGGTGCTGCTCGTCCTCCGTCGTGGGGAACAGTTCCAGGGTGCCTAGTTCGAAGCCCACGGCCACCCAGTCCGCGGTCTCCAGAATGATGCGGGCCTGAAAGGCCGGCCGCCGCCACGCTGTGCCGTGCCGGTAGAGGTGCCAGGTGCCCTCCATCTTGAGGTGCGAGTGGATGCTGGTCTCCCCCACGTGCGCCACCAGGTGCTTGCCACGGCTGAGCACCTCGTGCACACGCTGCCCGGTGAGGTCGACCGTGGCGAACGCCGGCACCCGGATGTCGCACCGGGTCAGCGTCGCCCCGTGCAGGGCCTCGTCGAGGCTGCGGGCGCTGCGGTAGACGGTGTCGCCCTCAGGCATTCAGCCTCAACCCCCGGGGCGTTTCGGTGAACCCAGCGGCGCGCAGCGCGTCGCCCGCCGGGGTGCTCAGCACGAACTCACCGTTCACGGTCTCGACGGCGAGCTTGGCGACCCGGCCGGCGGTGACGGTCGCGGCCAGCGACCGGGCCGCGGCCAGCACCGCTTCGGGGGCGGGCTCGTGCGGGGTGCCGGGCCGGGCGGCCTTGCCCGCCGACGCCACCGATGGCGCCTTGGCCGCTTTCGCTGCCGACGGAACGATCGGTGTCATCGCGCCCGGCGTGGCTATCCCCGCGTCCGGAGCGGTCGCAGCGGCATCAGCCTGATCTCCGGCCGCCGGGTCGAAGACCAGCAGGGACTTACCGCCGCGCTCGACGTAGAGCACCAGCTCGCCGTCGATCAGCGTCACCAGGCCGCCGGCTTTGCGGCCGGGGCGATGCCCGGTGCCCTCGGGCAGGGCCGGCCACGGCAGCACGGCCCCGTAGGGGTTGGCCGGGTCGGTGGCGGCCAGGGTCACCGCGGTGGGCGCCGACCTGTCGCCGCGCTCGGCGCGCTCGCGCTGGTCGACGTAACCGCGCATCCGGTCGATGGTGCCGGCGGTGGCGAACTGGGACGCCCCGAGGCCCTCCACGAAGTAGCCGCGGCGGCAGCGCCCCATCTCCTCGAAACCGCTCAGGGTCTTGTACACCAGGGCGAACCCGCCGAGCACGTTCTCACCCATCACGGCGCCGCGGGTGACCACCCCGTAGCGTTCCAGCATCGTCTCGCCCAGGGCGTGCGCGCGGCGGGTGGCCGAGGTGTCGGCGACCGGCACGATCGACCAGCGCCCGGAGACCGTGGGTGGGCCCTGCCGGCTGGGCATGCTGGCCCTGGGCATGGCCCGGCCGCGGTGCAGCCGGGCGCGCGGTGCCGCCCGGCGGGTGGAGTGCGCCGTCTTGCCGCCGGACACCAGGGACCGCACCGGGGCGAAGGTGTCGTTGCTCACCAGCCCCGACCAGACCAGATCCCACAACGCGTCGACGAGTTCGCCGTCGTCCTGGCTGCCCACCGAATCGGCCAACTGCCGGAAGAAGTAGCCACCGCCGTTGCCCAGCGTGGCAAGGATCTCGCGCTGCAGCGGCGTGGTCTCCAGCTCGGTGGGCAAGGGCAGGGTGAGCGGCGCGGTATCGGCCAGGTGCAGGCTGACCCAGCCGTCGTTACCCGCGAGAGTGCCGGCGCCGGCCCAGAGCACCTCGCCGGCGTTGGTGAGCTCATCGAGCATGGCCGGGCTGTAGTCGGCGACCCGGGCGGGCAGGATCAGGGTCTCCCAGGCCGAGGCCGGGATGCGGGCACCCTCGAGCTGCTCGATCACGGACACGACGCCATCCACGCCGCGCAGTTTGCCGCCCACGTGCTGCCAGGCCGGCAGGAACCGGCCCAGAGTGGCCTGGTCGACGGGCTCGACCTCGTGCCGCAGGGCGGCGAGCGACCGGCGCCGCAGCCGTCGGAGCACCTCGGCGTCGCACCATTCGCTGCCGCTGCCGTGCGGGCGGAACTCGCCCTCGACGATCCTGCGGGCGTCGGCCAGCCGGCGCAGGGCGCCCAGGGCGATGGCGGTGCCGAAGCCGAACCTGGCGGCGACATCGGCGGTGGTGAACGGCCCGTGGGTGCGGGCGTAGCGGCTGACCAGGTCGCCGAGCGGATCTTTCAGGGTTTCGGTGAAGGCGTCGGGGATGCCGGGGGCCAGGGGCACGCCGAGGGCGTCGCGCAGCCGGCCGGCGTCCTCGATCACCGCCCAGCGTTCCTCTCCGGCGATGCCCACCTTGAGGGCACGGCGGGCTGTGGTGAGGGCCTCGAGGTGGGCGCGCGCTTCGGCCTCCCCCGCGGCCGGCGGTTCGGGAGTATCGGCGTCGGCGGATGCCGGTTCACCCGCAGCGGCGGGCGCGGGCGCCGGCGCGGTTGACGCGGCGGTGTCGGCGGCAGCCTGCAGCCGGGCGGCGACCTCGGCGACGGTGAGCGGGCCGAGTCCGCGGAGCAGATCGGCCACGCCCTCCAGGCCGCGCGCGCGGCGGTCGGGGGCCAGGCGCTGCAGTTCGGCGTCGGTGCGTTCCATCACGACGGGGTCGAGCAGCTCCCGCAGTTCCACCCGGCCGAGCAGTTCGGCGAGCAGGCCGGAGTCGATCGAGAGGGCCGTGGCGCGGCGTTCGGCCAGCGGCGAGTCGCCCTCGTACATGAACGCGGCGACGTAGCCGAAGAGCAGAGCGTTGGCGAACGGGCTGGCCGTGTCGGTGCTGGTCTCCACCAGCCTGATGGCCCGGCTGGCCACCTGCTTGGCCAGGCCCACGAGTGCGGGCAGGTCGTAGACATCCTGCAGGCACTCGCGGATGGTCTCGAGGATGATCGGGAACGACGGGTATTCGCGCGCCACGTCCAGCAGTTGGGAGGCCTTCTGGCGTTGCTGCCAGAGCGGCGACCGGCTGCCCGGCCGGTATCTGGGCAAGAGCAGGGCGCGGGCGGCGCACTCGCGGAACCTGGAGGCGAACAGGGCCGAGCCGCCGACCTCGTCGGTGACCAGCTGTTCGAGTTCGTCGGGGTCGAAGACGAACAGGTCGGCGCCGGGCGGTTCGGCCTCGGTGTCGGGAATGCGCACCACGATGCCGTCGTCGCTGGCGACACAGGCGCCGTCGATGCCGAAGCGTTCGCGCACCCGCGCGCCCACGGCGAGGGCCCAGGGAGCGTGCACGGTGAGGCCGAACGGTGAGTGCAGAATGACCCGCCAGTCGCCGAGCTCGTCGCGGAACCTCTCGACGACGAGGGTCTGGTCGGTGGGCAGGTAGCGGGTGGCGGCCCGCTGCTCGTCGAGGAAGACCAGCAGGTTGGTCACCGCCCGCTCGTCCAGGCCCACGGCCAGGCAGCGCGCGCGGGCCTTGGCCGAGCTGAGCGCGGACACCTCGCGGAGGAACGCGCCGATGGCCGCGCCGAGCTCGGCGGGCCGGCCCAGGCCGTCGCCCTTCCAGAACGGCAACCGGCCCGGCTCGCCGAAGGCGGGCAGCACGAGCACCCTGTCGTGGGTGATCTCCTGGATGCGCCAGCTTGTGGCCCCGAGCGCGAACACGTCGCCGACCCGGGACTCGTAGACCATCTCCTCGTCGAGTTCGCCGACCCGGCGGCCGGTGGACGAGTCACCGCCGACCATGAAGACGCCGAACAGCCCACGGTCGGGGATCGTGCCGCCGCTCGTGACGGCCAGCCGCTGCGCGCCGGGCCGGCCGGTGAGGAGGCCGCTGTCGCGGTCCCAGATGATGCGCGGACGCAGCTCGGCGAACTGGTCTGACGGGTACCGGCCGGCGAGCAGGTCGAGGGTGGCCTCGTACGCCGAGCGCGGCAGGGTGGCGAACGGGGCGCTGCGGCGCACGGCGTCGAACCACTCCTCGGCGTCGACGGGTTCCAGGGCCACGGCGGCAACGGTCTGTTGGGCGAGGATGTCGAGGGGATTCGCGGGCACCTGCAGGGACTCGATCATGCCAGACACCATCCGCTCGGCGGCGACGGTGGCGTGGATCAGGTCGGCCCGGTGCTTGGGAAAGATGATGCCCCGGGAGATCTCGCCCACCTGGTGGCCGGCCCGGCCCACCCGCTGCAGGCCGCTGGCCACCGACGGAGGCGATTCCACCTGCACCACCAGGTCGACCTCACCCATGTCGATGCCGAGCTCGAGGCTGGAGGTCGCCACGACACAGCGCAGCCGGCCCGATTTGAGGTCGTCCTCGATCATGGCGCGCTGTTCCTTGCTCACCGAGCCGTGGTGCGCGCGGGCGAGCAACGGCTCCGCGCCCTCGCTCTGCCCGCTGCCGCCCATCAACTCGGCGGGCGCGCGCGGTGGCTGCGCGACCGCCGGGCCGGCGGATGCTGCGCCGCCGTCCGGGCCGACACCCCCGGGAGCGCCGGCGAGCACCAGCTCCGCCTCCTCGGCGGCGGCGAGCCGCTCGCCGTAGATCTCGTTGAACCGGGCGGTGAGCCGCTCGGCCAGGCGGCGGGAGTTGGCGAACACGATCGAGGAGGAGTGCTCGAGCACGGCGTCCACGATCGCCTCCTCCACGTGCGGCCAAATCGACCCTGTCTGCGGGGCGGCCGAGGTGGAGCCCTCGGGCATGGCCACGGCGCCGAGCTGGGTCATGTCGTCGACGGGCACCACAACCCGCAGGTCGAACCGTTTCTCGTTCTTAGGGGCCACGATCTCCACCGGGGCGACGCCGGCCAGGAACCGGGCCACCTCCGAGGCCGGCCGCACAGTGGCGGACAGGCCGATGCGCTGCGCGGGCGTGGCCAGCAGGGCGTCGAGGCGTTCCAGGGACACGGCCAGGTGCGCGCCGCGCTTGCTGGCCGCGACGGCGTGGATCTCGTCGATGATCACGGTGTCCACGCCGCGCAGCGACTCGCGAGCGGCGGAGGTGAGCATCAGGAAGAGCGATTCGGGGGTGGTGATGAGGATCTCCGGCGGTGTTTTCACCAGCGCTCGACGGTCCGCGGCGGGCGTGTCACCGCTCCGCACGCCCACGCTCACGTGTACCGGCGGCAGTCCCAGTCGTTCCGCGGCCTGGCCGATCCCCACCAGCGGGGCGCGCAGGTTGCGTTCAACGTCGACGCCGAGCGCCTTGAGCGGTGAGATGTAGAGCACCCGGGTTCCGGTGGGCCCGGCGGCCGGCGCGGTCGCGGGCACAGCGGCATCCTGGCCCTCGTCGCCGGCGGCAACCACGTCGTGGGTCGACGCGGAGTACAGCTTGTCGAGCGCCCAGAGGAACGCGGCCAGGGTCTTGCCCGACCCGGTGGGGGCGATCACCAGGGTGTGCGAGCCGCGGGATATGGCGTCCCAGGCGCCCAGCTGCGCCTCGGTGGGAGCGGCGAACGCGCCGGAGAACCACGTGCGGGTGGCCGGCGAGAGGCGCTGGAGGATCTCCGTCATCTCCCCATCCTTGCCGATACCACCGACATCGGCTCGGATGCCGCCCTCAGCTGTTGCCCGTGCGGACAATTGCACCCGACACACCGGGTGCAATTGTCCGTTGCGGCAACAGTTGGCCCAGCCGATGGCGGATGCTGCGGGCGAATGAGCGCGGGCGGGCCGGGCCTAGGCGGAGGCGACGAGTTGCACCCGCAGGGAGTCCACCCCGGTGGCGATCACGTCGTTGGCAGCCCAACGTGCCGCGAGGCGGGCCAGGGTGGCGTCGAGCACAGCCCGGCTGAGCCCGTCGACGAGTTCGAGGCGCACGACCAGCTCGGGACCGGCGAGCGTGGATTGCGGGTCGCCGGCGGTGAGGCTGACCGAGAGCACCGAGAGTTCACTCGCGATGGACTCGTCGAACGCCGAAGCGACCACCCGGCTGGCGTAGCTGGGGGTGTACGGCGAGTCTTGGGCGATCGCCCACAGCGCCGGCCGGCGCACCACGAACTCGGTGTCGGCGGTGGGGTCGATGACCACCAGGTCGGTGTTCTCCTGGGCCGCTGCCAACGCCACCCGCACGGCATCCGCCGGTACCGGGCGAGCCAGCGCGTTCCAGGCCCGCATGGCCGCGGCCGACGAGAACACCGGGAGCACGGCCCGGCCGTCGGGGCCGGCCACGGTGATGATCGACAGCTCCTGGGTCTTGTCCACCCGCAGCCCGTGCGGGCCCCGGTCCCCGGCCGCGGCGGCACCCTCGGTGTGCGGGGCATCCGCATCCGCGCCGAGGGCGGTGACGAGCGGGATCAGCAGGCGGGCAGCCCGCACGGCGTCGATGACGCTTTCCTCGCCGGTTTCACGCGCCCGGAATCTGGCGAGGGCCTGCATCAGCGCGGCGGGCGCCAGGCCGTCGTCGTCGGCGTACTCGGTGTCGTCCAGCGCGCGGCCGGCCCAGGGCTGGCCGGCGGAATCAGCGGCCGGGTCGTCGGCAGCGCCGGCGGCGGAGTCTCGGGACTCCTCCGGCAGGCCTGTCGAGCCGAGGTTACGCGCCGGAGACATCCAGCGCCTCGGCGAGGGTGAAGGCGCCGGCGTAGAGGGCCTTGCCCACAATCGCACCTTCCAGGCCGAGGGGCACCAGTTCGCGGAGCGCCACGATATCGTCGAGGCTGGCGATGCCGCCCGACGCGATGACGGGGCGGTGGGTGCGCTCCATGACCTCGCGCAGCAGTTCGATGTTCGGTCCCTTGAGGGTGCCGTCCTTGGTGACGTCGGTCACGACGTAGCGCGTGCAGCCGGCTTCCTCCAGGCGTTCGAGCACCTGCCACAGGTCGCCGCCGTCCTTGGTCCAGCCACGGGCGGCCAGCGTGGTACCGCGCACATCCAGCCCCACGGCGATGGCGTCGCCGTACTGCGCGATCACACTGGCGGCCCATTCGGGGTTTTCCAGGGCCGCAGTGCCCAGGTTGATGCGCTTGACCCCGGTGTTCAGCGCGGCTTCGAGCGACTTGTCGTCGCGGATGCCTCCGGAGAGTTCGACGTTCACGCCGCGGAGCTGCTTGATGACCTTCTTGAGCACGCCGGTGTTGTTGCCGCGGCCGAAGGCGGCGTCGAGGTCGACGAGGTGGATCCACTCCGCGCCCTGGTTGGCCCAGTCGAGGGCGGCATCCATCGGGTCGCCGTAGTTGGTCTCGGTG
Organism: Cryobacterium sp. W22_MBD10_FK3; assembly: GCF_052113745.1. Lineage (NCBI taxonomy): Bacteria > Bacillati > Actinomycetota > Actinomycetes > Micrococcales > Microbacteriaceae > Cryobacterium > Cryobacterium sp. W22_MBD10_FK3. The sequence continues at coordinate 73,998 of NZ_JBGQOH010000012.1, read as the reverse complement.
CCGGCCTCACCCTGGGTGAGGCGCACGGCCTTGCCGTCGGCGACGTCGACGGCCGGCAGGAGGACCAGCTTCGGGGTCTTGTTGAACTCGCTCATGATGTGCTGATGACCTTTTTCGTGTTCGTGCGACCGCGAAGGGAGCGGTCGGCTGGGGATGTCTAGTCGCGGAGCGTGCCGAGCCAGTTCTTCAACAGGCGGATGCCCGCGTCGCCGCTCTTCTCCGGGTGGAACTGGGTGGCCGTCAGCGGGCCGTTCTCGACCGCGGCCAGGAACCGGCTGCCGTGTTCGGCCCAGGTGAGCCGTGGAACCGGGAATGGCGGCATGACATCGAGCGACCAGTCCTGGGCGGCGTAGGAGTGCACGAAGTAGAACCGTTCCTCCTCCAGCCCACGGAACAATACCGACTCGGCATCGGGAGTGACGGTGTTCCAGCCCATGTGCGGCAGCACTGGGGCCGGCAGGGCGGTGACGGTGCCCGGCCATTCGCCGAGGCCCTCGGTGTTGATGCCGCGCTCGACGCCGTGTTCGAACATGACCTGCATGCCCACGCAGATGCCCATCACCGCCCGCCCGCCGGAGAGGCGTTTGTCGATGATGTCGCCGCCGTGCGCGTCGCTCAACGCGGCCATGACGGCGCTGAACGATCCGACGCCGGGCACGAGGAGTCCGTCGGCTTCGAGCGCGAGCTTGCGGTCACCGGTGAGCGTGACGTCGGCCCCGGCCAGCTCGAGCGCCTTGACGGCCGAGTGCACATTGCCGGTGCCGTAGTCCAGAACGACAACCGAGGTCATAGGGCGCCCTTGGTGGAGGGGATGCCGGAAACCAGCGGGTCGTAGGCCTTGGCTTGGCGGAAGGCACGGGCGAAGGCCTTGAACTCGGCTTCCGCGATGTGGTGCGGGTCGCGGCCGCCCACGACGGTGACGTGCACGGTCAGTGCGGCATTGAAGGCGATGGCTTCGAAGACGTGCCGCACCATGGAACCGGTGAAGTGGCCGCCGATGAGGTGGAACTCGAATCCGGCGGGCTCGCCGGTGTGCACGAGGTAGGGCCGGCCGGAGATGTCCACGACGGCCTGCACGAGTGCCTCGTCCAGCGGCACCAGGGCGTCGCCGTAGCGGGAGATGCCGGACTTGTCACCCAGCGCCTGCTTGATGGCCAGGCCCAGCACGATGCCGATGTCTTCAACGGTGTGGTGCACGTCGATCTCGGTGTCGCCCTTGGCGTGCACGGTGAGGTCGGTCAGCGAGTGCTTCGCGAACGCCGTGAGCAGGTGGTCGTAGAACGGCACGCTGGTGTGGATGTCGCTCACCCCGGTGCCATCGAGGTCGATCGACAGGTCGATGCTCGATTCGCTTGTTTCGCGCTGCAGGTGGGCACGGCGAGGCGAGGGCGTGACGTTGCTCATGGCGTTAGTTTATTCGGCTATCGGAGCGAGCCGTGCGATGGCGGTCAGGAACGCGCTCGTCTCGGCCTCGGTGCCGGCCGAGACGCGCAGGTGGCCGGGGATTCCGACGTCGCGGATCAGGATGCCGTCGGCCAGGAGGGCCTCGAAGGTGGCGTGCGGGTCGGCGACCCCGCCGAAGAGCACGAAGTTGCTGCCGCTCCGCAGCGGCCGGTAGCCCAGCCCGGTGAGCTCACGCACCAGACGGTCACGTTGCACCCGGATGTCGTCGACCATGGCGAGCATCTCCCCGGTGTGGGCGAGCGCAGCGACGGCGGCGGCCTGGGTGAGCGCGGACAGGTGGTACGGCAGACGCACCAGGCGCAGGGCATCAGTCACCGCCGGGTCGGCGGCCAGGTAGCCGAGCCGCACACCGGCGAACGCGAAGGCCTTGCTCATGGTGCGCGACACCAGCAGCCGCTCCCGGCCGGGCAGCAGAGTGAGGGCGCTCTCGGTGCCGTCGGGGGCGAACTCGGCGTAGGCCTCGTCGACGACGACGATGCCCGGGGTGGCGTCGTAGACGGCGGCGATGGTTTCCAGCGACAACGGCGTGCCGGTGGGGTTGTTCGGCGAGCAGAGGAAGACGATGTCTGGCGAGGTCTCCCGCACCCAGCGGGCGGCGGTCGCCGGGGTGAGTTCGTAGGCGGCGTCCCGGCCGCCCGGGATCCACCGGGTATCGGTGCCGGAGGCGAGGATCGAGTACATCGAGTAGGTTGGCGCGAAGCCGAGCAGGGAACGCCCCGGCCCGCCGAAGGCCTGCAGCACCTGCTGCAGCACCTCGTTGGAACCGTTGGCCGCCCAGATGTTGTCGCGGGTGAGGCCGTGACCGAGGTAGCCGGCGAGGTCGTCACGCAGTTGGGTGAACTCGCGGTCCGGGTACCGGTTGACGGTGAGGATGGCCGTGGCCAGCGCCGCCGCGATGTCGGCAGCGACAGCGGGCGGAATCGGGTGGGTGTTCTCGTTGACGTTCAGCGCCACCGGCACGTGCAACTGGGGGGCGCCGTAGGGGATGTGTCCGCGGAGGTTGTCACGCAGGGGCAGGTCGTCGAGGCTGGTCACCCGAACAAGCTTAGTTGCGCCGCGAGCCGCCCCGATCTGGGCCGAATCCCGGCTGCCGGCTCAGTAGCCGGCAGATCAGCAGTCGGCAGGTCAGTAGTCGGCAGGTCAGTAGTCGGCAGGTCAGTAGTCGGCAGGTCAGTAGTTGGCAGGGAGGGCGAGGCGCTGGCCGGGCTGCACTGCCTCGGACGGCAGCTGGTTGAGGTTGACGATGTCGGCGATCACGTCGCGCGGGTCCTGCGCGGGGGCGATCGACTCGGCCAGCTGCCACAGCGACTGGCCCGCCTCGATGGTGACGTATTCGAACGCGACGGCGCCGACACCGGCGGTGCCCTCCGCGGCGGCCATGCCGCCGTTGATGGCGATGCCGATGGCGCCAAGCACCAGGGGCACCGCGGCGAGGGTCGTGAACACGGCGCGCCCGCGGCGGGTCAGGCGCAGGTGCGTGGTCGGTGGGATGCCGGCGGTACCGGTGGAAGGGGTGCGGGTGGCCGTGGCGCGGGTGATCGAGCCGGGCTGCACTGCGTATGCTGCGCTCATGTCAAACCTCCTGGTAACGCATCTGGCCCTCGGCCGGGAGGGCCAGATGCGAATCTATGTTCCGAATATATCTTCGAGTGTTCGAACAATCAACCCTGTTTCCGGATATTATGGAGAGATATTCCGCAACACACTCGAATGCGTGTCTACGAATCGCTGCTCAGTGGCTACAGTTTCGATCGGGTAGCTGTACTCAAACAGACACCTCCGACATTGCCGCCGGCGGGCTTCCCGCAGCCGGCCAGTGACACCTTCAACCAGCACCAGCACCAGCCCCGACCGACTAACCAGAGGAGCGACAACGTGGCACAACAGAGCACACCTCGGGACAAGGGCGGCACGCGACGCCGCAAGAGCCTGAGCGACAAACAGCGCGCGGTGATGGACGTCATCCAGCGTTCGGTCCGCGACCGCGGCTACCCGCCGAGCATGCGCGAGATCGGTGATGCCGTCGGCCTGTCCTCACTGTCGAGCGTGACCCACCAGCTGCACCAGCTCGAGCTGAGCGGTTACCTGCGTCGTGACCCGCACCGCCCCCGCGCGCTCGAGGTGCTCATCGAGCTGCCCCAGTCCGGTGACGACGTCACCCCCGGCGCCGCAGACGACTACCAGTCCGGCATTCAGGTGGGTGACGCGGCGATGGTGCCGCTCGTCGGCCGTATCGCCGCCGGTATCCCGATCATGGCCGACCAGCAGATCGATGAGATCTTCCCGCTCCCCCGCCAGCTGGTGGGCAAGGGCGAGCTGTTCATGCTCAAGGTGGTCGGTGAGTCGATGATCGACGCCGCCATCTGCGACGGCGACTGGGTGGTCATCCGTCAGCAGAAGACAGCTGAAAACGGCGAGATCGTGGCAGCGATGCTCGACGGTGAAGCCACGGTCAAGGTGCTGCGGCAGCGCGACGGCCACACCTGGCTGCTCCCCCGCAACACCAACTTCGAGCCGATTCTGGGCGACTACGCCGAGGTCCTCGGCAAGGTCGTCGCGGTGCTGCGCTCGGTCTGATCCCCGCCCGGTTCCACACACGGAACAGGCCCGGTCCCCCAAGGGACCGGGCCTGTTCTGCGTCAGCTGTCGGTTCAGACCAGTGCGGCCCGAACGGCGCGGGTGGCGTCTACGATGTTGCGCAGCGAGTCGACGGTCTCGGCATAACCACGGGTTTTGAGGCCGCAGTCCGGGTTCACCCAGATCTGGCGGGCCGGGATGGATTCGAGTGCCCGCTCGAGCAGCTCGGTGACCTCGGCGACACCGGGCACGCGCGGTGAGTGGATGTCGTAGACGCCCGGCCCGATGCCGTGGTCGAACCCGCTGGTCTGCAGGTCGGCGACGACCTCCATCTTCGACCTGGCGGCCTCGATGCTGGTCACGTCGGCGTCGAGGTTGCGGATGGCGTCGATCACCACCCCGAATTCGGAGTAGCAGAGGTGGGTGTGGATCTGCGTCTGGTCCGCGACGCCCGCCGTGGCGAGCCTGAACGAGCCGACCGACCAGTCGAGGTAGTCGGCGTGGTCCTTCTTCTTCAGCGGCAGCAGTTCCCGCAGCGCGGGCTCGTCGACCTGCACGACCTGGATGCCTGCGGCTTCCAGGTCGCCGATCTCATCGCGGAGGGCGAGCGCCACCTGGCGGGCGGTCTCCCCCAGCGGCTGGTCGTCACGCACGAACGACCAGGCCAGGATGGTGACCGGCCCGGTGAGCATGCCCTTGACCGGCTTCTCGGTCAGGCTCTGGGTGTAGCTGGACCATTCCACGGTGATGGGCGCCGGCCTGGACACGTCGCCCCAGAGGATGGACGGTCGGGTACACCGGCTGCCGTAGGACTGCACCCAACCGTTTTCGGTCACCGTGAAGCCGTCGAGGTTCTCGGCGAAATACTGCACCATGTCGTTGCGCTCGGGTTCGCCATGCACGAGCACGTCGAGGCCGAGGTCTTCCTGCAGTTGCACGACCCGGCCGATCTCGGCGCGCATCAGCTCCCGATAGTCGGCCGGCGCGAGGTCACCGGAGACCAGGCGGGCTCGGGCGCGGCGGATCTCAGTGGTCTGCGGGAACGAACCGATGGTCGTGGTCGGCAGCGGCGGCAGGTCGAGCACGGCTTCCTGGGCGGCGACCCGGCTCTCGTAGTCCCCCCGGCTGAAGTCGGCCGGGGTGAGCGTGTTGAGCCGGGCGCGCACGGCGCCATCACGCACGCCGGGCGACACGCGACGTTGGGCCAGTGCCGCGGTGGCCGCGTCAAGGTCGGCCTGGATGGCTGCCTGACCGTGGGAGAGGCCGCGGGCGAGGGTGGCGACCTGGCCGATCTTCTGGTCGGCGAAGGCCAGCCAGCTGGTGAGGTCGGCTCCCAGCTTGGTCTCGTCGGTGACGTCGTGCGGCAGGTGCAGCAGCGAGGTGGAGGTGGAAACCGCGACGTTCTCGCTCAGCCTGCTCAGCTGGCCGACCGTGTCGAATGCCGCCGCGAGGTCGCCGCGCCAGATGTTGTGGCCGTCGATGACGCCGGCCACCAGAGTCGTGTCCTCCAGCCCGGGGATGCCGGCCGGCACCGTGCCGCGCACCAGGTCCAGGCCGATCGCCTCGACCGGGGTGTTGGCCAGCACCGGGAGGGCGTCGTCGAGGCTGCCGTAGGGGGCCGCAACGAACAGTCCCGGTCGGGTGTCGAGCCCGCCGAGGGTGTCGTAGGCCTGGGCCAGGGCGGCCAGGGCGCGGTCCCGCGGGATGTCGATGCTCTCGCTCACGAGACCCGGTTCGTCCAGCTGCACCCACTCCGCGCCGGCCGCGGCGAGGCGTTCGATCAGGGCCGCGTAGACCGGCAGCAGGTCGTCGAGGCGGTCCAGGGGGTGGAAGCCGGCCGGGGCCGCTTCGCTCGGCTTGGCCAGCAGCAGGAAGGTGACCGGGCCGACAATGACCGGCCGGGTGAGGAAGCCGGCGGCGACGGCTTCCTCGAACTCCCGCACGATGCGGTCGCTGGCCAGGTGGAACCTGGTCTCCGGGCCGATTTCGGGCACCAGGTAGTGGTAGTTGGAGTCGAACCACTTGGTCATCTCGAGGGGCAGGTTCTCGCCGGCGCCGCGCGCCAGGGTGAAGTAGCCGGCGAGGTCGAGGTGGCCGTCGGCGTCGACGAGGCCGGCGAAGCGGGCCGGGATGGCGCCCACGGTCACCGCGGCATCCAGCACCTGGTCGTAGAACGAGAAGCTTTCGGGGATTGACGAGTCGGAGCGGCCGAGGCCCAGGCCCACGAGGCGCTCCCGGGTGGTGCTGCGCAGGGCGGCAGCGATGGTCTCGAGCTCGGCGGCGTCGATGCGGCCGGCCCAGAAGGCTTCGACGGCCTTCTTCAGCTCGCGGCGCCGGCCGATCCGGGGGTAGCCGAGGATCGTTCCGGTGGGGAAGGCGGGGACGGTGGTGGTCATCAGTTGTAGTCCTTCGTGGAGTAGATACCGGCAGGGGTGCTGGTGGGGCTGGTCGAGGGAGGGGTCGCGGAGCGGGTAGACGGCGGGATGCGGGCGGAGACGACGGGTTGTGCCGGTGCGAGCGCGCCGGCCCGGTCGAGCACCGCGAGCACGGTTTCGTGCTGGTTGAAGGCGTAGAGGTGCAGGCCGGGAGCCCCGCCGGCGATGAGTTTCTTGGCCAGGGTGGTGGCGTGCTCGATTCCGATCTCGCGCTGGCCCTCCGGGGTGGGTTCCACCTCGAGCTGAATGGAGAGCTCGGCGGGCAGCTCCTCGCCGGAGAGCTCGAGGATGCGCCGGAGCCGGCCGGGGCTGGTCACGGGCATGATGCCGGGCAGGATCGGGAATTCGACCCCGGCCTCCCTGGCCCGCTCGATGAAGCTGAGGTAGTGGTCGGCATGGAAGAACAGCTGGGTGATGGCCAGGTTGGCACCCGCGGCCTGTTTGGCCAGCAGCGTGTCGATGTCCTGCGCGGTGGAGCGGGAGCGCGGGTGACCGTTCGGGAAGGCGGCCACGGCGATACGCACGTGCTCACGCTCGGTCTTCACCGCCCGCGCCCGCGGCAGGCCCGGGATGGGGGTCTCCTGGTACGGCACCCGCTCGGCCTGCACCCGGTGGATCAGCTGCACCAGCTCGCCGGCGCTGTGCAGGTCGCCGAGGAAGGCGTCGTTCTCGGTCAGGCCCTCCGGCGGGTCGCCGCGGAGGGCGAGGAAGCTGCGCACGCCGGCGTCGAGGAACTCGCGGATCAGGCTGCTCGCCTCGGCGTGCGACGAGCCGACGCAGGTGAGGTGTGCCATCGGGTCCACCCGGGTGGTCCGGCGGATGTAGCGCAGCACGTCTAGGGACGAGACGCGTGACGAGCCGCTGGCACCATAGGTGACCGAGATGAAGTCGGGTCCGGCCGCGGCGAGGGCGTCGATGGTGGTGTGCAGCGCCGTGGCGGCGGCATCAGTTTTGGGCGGGTACAGCTCGAAGGAGAACGGGGTGTTCTCTGGACAGGCCGGGTCCGTCGGCGCTGTGTCTGGGCTCGCGGTCATGGTTCCTCATTCGGCATGGTGGGTTCACTTCGAAGGCCTGGCGGCCGCGGACCGCCAGGGAAACCAGGCGGCTGCTCGCGGGCGGGTGCCGGGCTCGGCTGTCGCTCCATGCCGGGCAGAATAGCCTGCCGACAACGAATGAGATGACTCTAACAACGCGGATTCCTCGCGCGCTTCTGCATGGCCGATTGTTACGTTCCTCGGCCCGCCGCCTTAATGACCGCAGGCGACCCCTGCTCCTGAATCAGGATGCGGGGGCCGCCTTCGCGGGGTTCGGTGTCAGCCGGCGATGGCCGGGGCGACGACGAACGGGGTGAACTGCGCCTCGATGCCGGGCGACACGAGGGCCGTGACCTGGGTGCCGGTCTCGGAGTAGTCCAGCGCCAGAACCTTGCCCTGCTCGTGCAAGATCGGGATGAGGTCACCGCGGTCGTAGGGAATCAACAGGTCCAAACGGATTTCCGGACGGGGCAGCATGGTTTCGAGAATCTGCAGCACCTCGTCGATGCCCTCGCCGTTGCGTGCCGATACGAAGATCGCCTTGGGCGCGAGGCCCCGCAGCACCAGACGGTCGTCGTCGCTGACCAGGTCGCTCTTGTTGAACACGACCAGCTCGGGGATGTCGCTGGCCCCGACCTCGCCGATGACCTCGCGCACCGTCGCCAGCTGGCTGGCCGGGTCGGGGTGGGACGCGTCGACGACGTGGATGATGACGTCGGAGTCGGCGACCTCCTCGAGGGTGGAGCGGAACGCCTCGACCAACTGGTGGGGCAGGTTGCGCACGAAACCGACAGTGTCGGTGAAGGTGTACAGCCGGCCGTCGGCCGTCGTGGACTTGCGCACGGTGGCGTCGAGGGTGGCGAAGAGAGAGTTCTCCACCAGCACGCCGGCCTTGGTGATGCGGTTGAGCAGGCTGGACTTGCCGGCGTTGGTGTAGCCGACAATCGCCACACTCGGCACGGCATTGCGCTTGCGGTTGGCGCGCTTGGCCTCGCGGGCCGGCTTCATCTCAAGCATCTGCTTGCGCAGGCGCGACATCCGGGTGTGGATGCGGCGGCGGTCCAGTTCGATCTTCGTCTCACCGGGTCCGCGCGAACCCATGCCGGCTCCGGTGCCACCGACCTGGCCACCGGCCTGGCGGGACATCGAGTCACCCCAGCCTCGGAGGCGGGGAAGCAGGTAGGCCAGCTGGGCGAGTTCGACCTGCGCCTTGCCCTCCCGGCTCTTGGCGTGCTGGCTGAAGATGTCCAGGATCACGGCGGTGCGGTCGATGACCTTCACCTTGACCACGTCTTCGAGGGCACGGCGCTGGCTGGGCGCGAGTTCGGAGTCGGCGATCACCGTGTCGGCGCCGAGCGCCGCCACGATGGACGCGAGTTCGAGGGCCTTGCCCTTGCCGAGGTAGGTGCTGGGGTCAGGGGTGGCGCGGCGCTGCAGCAGGCCGTCGAGCACGGTGGCTCCGGCGGTTTCGGCCAGGGCGGCGAGCTCCCGCATGGAGTTCTCGGCGTCGAGCAGGCTGCGGGCGGAGTAGACGCCGATCAGCACCACGTTTTCGAGGCGCAGCTGGCGGTATTCAACCTCGGTGACGTCCTGAAGCTCGGTGGAGAGGCCGCCGACCCGGCGGAGGGCGTTGCGGTCTTCACGCTCGGTCTGTTCGCCGTCGTGGTCGTTACCGTCGAAACCGCCGCCGGCCGGGCGGGCCTGCAGTGCCTGGGCGGATCCGCTCGCGAACAACGAGTAGCCGGACGACCGGCTCTCGGCACTGGCCAGCACGCGCGCAACTACATCGTCATCGCCATCGTGTGGAGCGTTTATATCAGTCATTGCTTTAACTCTAGTTCCTCTTCTTTCGATAAGTTCGTTGTATGGCTTCCGAACACTATTTCTCGTCAGCTCCGGGCAGCGACCTGAAATTGCGGCAGATCACCGTAAAAATCGCCGGCCAGATCCGCGAGGTCACCACCGCTAACGCGATCTTCTCCCCCGAACACATCGACACCGGCACCAAGGTGCTCATGCGTGAGGCGCCCCTGCCCTCCGGCGGCGGCGATGTTCTCGACCTCGGCTGCGGCTGGGGACCGATCAGCCTGCACCTGGCGCTGGCCGACCCGTCCGCCACCGTCTGGGCCGTCGACGTCAACGAGCGAGCCCTCGAACTGGTGCGGATGAACGCCACCAAGTTGGGGCTCACCAACATCAACGCCGTCCTCCCGGCGGATGTTCCCGACACGCTGACTTTTGCGGGCATCTGGTCGAACCCGCCCATTCGGGTGGGCAAGTCCGAGCTGCACTCGATGCTCGAGCGCTGGCTGCCGCGTCTGGCGCCGGGTACGGATGCCTGGCTCGTCGTGCAGCGCAACCTCGGCTCCGATTCGTTGCACCGCTGGCTCGCCGAGGAGTTCCCCGGCGCCGGCCAGCCCGGCGCTCTCGAGGTCTCCCGCTACGCCACCGACAAGGGCTTCCGCATCCTGCAGGCGCACAAACCCGCCTGACCAGTCACAGCATCCGGCCCGAGCAACGCAGGGGTGCGATCAGGCGAGTTTGAGGGTTCCGTCGAAGACGAGGTCCGCCGGGCCGGAGAGGGAGACGTGTTCGCCGTCTTCGGTGGGGAACATCCGCACGCCGAGAACGCCGCCGGGCACCTCCACCCGCCACTGATTCGGCGCGCCCTGGCCGGCCCAGTGCCGGGTCGCCAGTGCTGCGGCGACGGCACCGGTGCCGCAGGAGAGGGTTTCGCCGCTGCCGCGTTCGTGCACGCGCATGCGGATGCGGCCGACACCGTCGACGACCAGCGGGTCGTGGGGAAGCACGAACTCCACGTTGGCGCCCTCGGCGGGCTCGGGATCCAGCTGGGGAATGAACGTGAGATCGGCGCTCTCCAGCTCGTCTTCGTCGGCCAGAGCCACCACGACGTGCGGGTTGCCCACGTTGATGCCGAGGCCGGGCCTGGCTACGGCGAGGTTCTTGGCGCGCACGAGGGTTTCGCCGGGTTCCAGGCGCCAGCGGCCCAGGTCTACCTGGTAGCCGGTGGCGTTGCGCTGCAGGTCGCGCACGCCGCTGCGGGTACCGATCGGCAGGGTCTCCCCCTGGCCGAGTTCGACCAGGCCCTGTTCGAGCAGAAAGCGGGTGTACACACGGATGCCGTTGCCGCACATCTCCGACACCGTGCCGTCGGCGTTCCAGTAGTCCATGAACCATTCGGCGTGCTCGTCCTCGGCCAGGGCTGCTGCACCGGCGTCGAGGTTGGCCGAGCGCACGGCGCGGATGATGCCGTCGGCGCCCACGCCGAACCGACGGTCGCAGATGCCTTGGATCTGCTCCGGGCTGAGGTCGAGAAGGCCGTCGGGGTCGGCAATCAGCACGAAGTCGTTGCCGGTGCCATGGCCCTTGGTGAAGTGGAGATCGATGCCCATGCCCTCAGTTTAGGGACTCGACAGGGCCTCGACCGTCAGGGCAGGTATCTGTCGGCCTGGTCGACCCGGTCGGTGTCGTCGGCGTCGATCCAGTGCGTGTGCGGGTCGCGTTTGAACCAACTGACCTGCCGGCGGGCGTACCGTCGGGTGAGCTGTTGGGTGGCCTCGACGGCGTCGGCCTGCGACAGGGTGCCGCGCAGCTGGCCGAGGGCCTGGGCGTAGCCGATCGCCCGGCTGGCGGTGACACCGCCTTCCAGTCCGGCCGGGATGAGCCCGCGCACTTCGTCCACGAGACCGGCCGCCCACATCCGGTCGACCCTGGCGTCCAGCCGCGGGGTGAGCACCTCGCGCGGCAGACGCAGCCCGAACGTGACGGCGGGCATCCAATAGACCGGGTCGCCGGGCAGCACGGCCACGTGCGGTGCGCCGGTCAGCTCGACGACCTCGAGCGCACGCACGAGGCGGCGCCCGTTGCTCGCGCCGATACGTACAGCCGACTCCGGATCGACGGCCTTCAACCGCTCGTAGAGCAGGCCGGGTCCCTGCTCCACCAGCTCCGCCTCGAGGCGGGTGCGCAGCACGGGGTCGGTGCCGGGGAACTGGAAGTCGTAGACGACGGAGGACACGTAGAGGCCGGAGCCGCCGACCAGAATCGGCACTGCCCCGCGTTCGACGATGCCGGTGATGGCGGCTCGTGCCTCCACCTGGTAGCGGGCGACGGTGGCCTCGTCGGCCACGTCCAGCACGTCCAGGAGGTGGTGCGGCACCCCGCGCCGCTCGTGAATGGGCAGCTTGGCGGTGCCGATGTCCATGCCCCGGTAGAGCTGCATGGCGTCGGCGTTCACGATCTCGGCCGGCCGGCCGGAGCGGATCAGCCGTTCGGCCAGGTCCAGGGACAACTCGGACTTGCCGGTACCGGTGGGACCGACGATGACAACGAGCACCGGGTTCTAGCGTTCCGCGTCGTCGACCGGGTAGATCGGAATAGTGGTGGCCCCGCCGTGCTGGTTGAGGTTGGCCAGGTTCAGGCTGGGCGCGGACGGACCGCCGACGCGCAGGGTCGGCAGACCGAGGGAGACGGCGCCACCGGTGGAGCCGGCCGGGGTGGGCACGCCGCAGGATTCGGCCTCTTGCCGGTCCCAGGCGTCCCCGGCGACGGTGCGGCGGATGCGGAGCGGTGTGCCGTCCAGGGAATCGGCGATGAGGTGGAACGGGGCGGCCTGGGTGACCGTGACGGTGACCACGTCGCCGGGGCGGGGCAGGTCAGAGCCGGCCGGCACGTCGAAGTGCACGAGTCTGCTGTCGGGCGCGCGCCCGCTGAGCCGGTGGGTGTCGGCGTCTTTGCGGCCCTCACCGTTGGCGACGAGAAGCTCCACCTCGCGGCCGACCACCTTGCGGTTCTCCTCCCATGAGATGCGTTCCTGCAGGGCGATCAGCCGCTCGTAGCGGTCCTGCACGACGGCCTTGGGCACCTGGTCGGCCATGGTGGCCGCCGGCGTGCCGGGCCGGATCGAGTACTGGAAGGTGAAGGCCGTGGCGAACCTGGACTCCTCGACGACCCGCATGGTCTCGAGGAAGTCCTCCTCGGTCTCACCGGGGAACCCGACGATGATGTCGGTGCTGATCGCCGCGTCGGGCATCTGGGCGCGTACCCGCTCGAGGATCCCGAGGAACTTGGTGGACCGGTACGAGCGGCGCATGGCCTTGAGCACCCGGTCGGAGCCCGACTGCAGCGGCATGTGCAGCTGGGGCATCACGGCGGGGGTCTCGGCCATGGCGTCGATGACGTCGTCGGTGAACGCGGCGGGGTGCGGGCTGGTGAAGCGGATGCGCTCGAGGCCCGGGATCTGGCCGGCCGCGCGCAGGAGCTTGCCGAAGGCGAGCCTGTCGCCGAACTCCACGCCGTAGGAGTTCACGTTCTGGCCGAGCAGGGTCACCTCGATGGCGCCGTCGTCGACCAGGGCCTGGATCTCGGCCAGGATCTCGCCGGGGCGGCGGTCCTTCTCCTTGCCGCGGAGGGCCGGGACGATGCAGAACGTGCAGGTGTTGTTGCAGCCGACCGAGATCGAGACCCAGCCGCTGTAGCTGGAGTCGCGTTTGGTGGGCAGGGTGGACGGGAACGTCTCGAGGGACTCGAGGATCTCCAACTGGGCCTCGCCGTTGTGCCTGGCGCGCTCGAGCAGACTGGGCAGCGAGCCCATGTTGTGGGTGCCGAACACCACATCGACCCAGGGTGCCTTGGCGAGGATCGTGGCCTTGTCTTTCTGGGCCAGGCAGCCGCCGACGGCAATCTGCATGCCGGCGTGCTTGCGCTTGACCGAGGCCAGATAGCCGAGGTTGCCGTAGAGCTTGTTGTCGGCGTTCTCCCGCACCGCGCAGGTGTTGATCACGACGATGTCGGCCTCGGCGCCCGCCGCCGACACGTAGCCGGCCGCCTCGAGGGAGCCGCTGAGCCGTTCGGAGTCGTGCACGTTCATCTGGCAGCCGAAGGTGCGCACCTCGTAGGTGCGGGCCCGGCCGGCGTCATCCCTCGCCGCCGCCGACGGTGCGATCACCGTGGTCGCGTGCGGCGACGGGTCGAGGGATGACGGGGTGGCGAGGGATGGTGCGGTGACGCTGCTCATAGTTCCCTCAGCTTACGCTTGCGCCGGGCCGCTCAGATCAGCGGAAGCGCACCGTTGACGTGCGACCGGAGCCTCGACGGGACGCGAGCGCGGCCTTGACGGCGTCGCGCACGACCGAGGAGGCGTACCCCTTGCGCATCAGGAAGCCGGTGAGCCGCCGATCAATCGTGGCGTCGTCGAACCGGTCCAGCTGCTGCACCCGTTTGAGCGCCAGTTCCGTGGCACGTTCGGCCTCGTCGTCGGGCATCTCGTCGAGCTTCTCCGCGATCAGTTCGGCGTCGAGCCCACGCTGGCGCATTTCGGCGGCGACGCCGCTACGCCCCAACCCCTTGCGCTCGTGGTGGCTGTGCATGATCTGATCGGCGAGTTTCTCTTCGTCGAGGTAGTGCAGTTCGGCGAAGCGTTCGAGGATCTCCTGCACCGCCTCCTCGTCGATATCGGTGGACCGCAGCAGCTTCTCGGCCTCGGAGACCGAGAGGGAACGACCCCGCAGGCGCTGCAGGAGCAGCTTCTCCGCGTGCTCGCGTTCCTCTGCGGCCTCGTCCACGGCGTCTGCCGCCTGCTCGGCGGGGCTGGCCCCGGGCAGGTAGGTCACCGGGGCCAGGTCGGCACGGTCGGGCGTGCGTTCCGGGGAGGCTTCGAAGCGGACCATGACGGCTAGGCGCCCTTGCGTGCGGCACCCTTGGGCGCGATCGAGGCAACCTTGGCACCGTCGGTACCGGTGGCCGCTCCGGTTGCGGCGGCCTCGGCGGCCGCTGCGGCAGTGGCGGCGTCGTCGGAGGCCTTTTTCGCGGCCTTGCCCTCGGCGCCGACGCCGAGCTTGTTGAGGATCTTGGTCTCGATCTCGTTGGCCATATCGGCGTTGCGCAGCAGGAAGTTGCGCGAGTTCTCCTTGCCCTGGCCGAGCTGATCGCCGTCGTAGGTGTACCAGGCACCGGACTTCTTGACGATGCCCTGATCGACACCGAAGTCGATCAGGCTGCCCTCACGGGAGATGCCCACGCCGTAGATAATGTCGAACTCGGCCTGCTTGAAGGGCGGCGCCATCTTGTTCTTGACGACCTTGACCCTGGTGCGGTTACCGACGGCTTCGGTGCCGTCCTTGAGGGTCTCGATGCGACGAATGTCCAGGCGCACCGACGCGTAGAACTTCAGCGCCTTGCCGCCGGCGGTGGTCTCGGGGCTGCCGAACATCACGCCGATCTTTTCGCGCAGCTGGTTGATGAAGATCATGGTGGTGTTGGTCTGGCTGAGACCACCGGTGAGCTTGCGGAGGGCCTGGGACATCAGGCGGGCCTGCAGACCCACGTGGGAGTCACCCATCTCGCCCTCGATTTCAGCACGCGGCACCAGGGCGGCCACGGAGTCGATCACGATCAGGTCGATCGAGCCGCTTCGCACCAGCATGTCGGCGATTTCGAGCGCCTGCTCACCGGTGTCGGGCTGCGAGACCAGGAGAGCATCGATGTCGACGCCGAGCTTCTTGGCGTATTCGGGGTCGAGGGCGTGCTCGGCGTCGATGAAGGCGGCGATGCCGCCGTTCTTCTGCGCGTTCGCGATGGCGTGCAGGGTGAGCGTGGTCTTACCCGAGGACTCCGGTCCGTAGATCTCCACGATGCGGCCGCGGGGCAGCCCGCCTATGCCGAGCGCGACGTCCAAAGCGATCGACCCTGTGGAGATGGTCTCAACGGGTGCGCGCTCGTCACTGCCGAGGCGCATGACCGAGCCCTTGCCGAACTGGCGGTCAATCTGGGCGAGGGCGGTGTCGAGTGCCTTCTCGCGGTCTGCTGCTGATGCCATGGTGTGCTCCTTTGGGTCGTGCGCGTGGCGCCTATAGGCTGTCGTTTCGATCAGCGGGAGGACCCCGGTGATCGCCCTCGACAAGGCAGTTGCGCTGTTGTCGTTGACGAAGCCGACTGTACGCAGCACCCCCGACACTGGCCGGGCGGCACGGCGACGGTGGACAATCCGTCTTCGACTACTACTGTGGAGGAGCCTACCAACAACCGAACAGACATTCGACGCTGGCGCGGTGTGTCGGAAACTCGTCGTGAAACACCGAACGGCCCGGCTGGAGGGCCGGGCCGTGTTCGGTTCATGGTCTTGCTGCCTGTGTCGCTGCCGGATCGGCCGGTTCAGCTGCGGGCCGGGGGAAGCCCGGCGCCGTGTCGCCGCGCCTGCGGGACATCCGTTTCAGCGCAGAGGGCCAACCAGACGTCGCGGGCGGGGACCCCGCCGGCCAGAGCCTGATCGGCGGTGCGGCCCAGCGCACCGAGGACGAGGTCCCGGGTGAGCACCCGACCGTAGCTTTCGCCGAACTCGTCTTTCAGGGCCTGACGAAATTCGCTCAATCGCATGCTGTGCTCACTCGGTTGACGCTCGGGTGGTAGCCAGAGACTGAAACCTCAGCCGCTGACTACCCTGGGGGTTGGGGTGATGGCCGATCAACGCACCATCATGCTGGCGTCGAACTTGGCGACCAGCTCGTCGGGCACGGTGTCGGGGAAACGATCGATTCCCTCGATGACGGCCAGGCGATCGCCGACCTCACGCATGATCACCGAAATCGGTGTATCCAGCGCGTCTGCGACCGAAGCAAGGATCTCTGAGGAGGCTTCCTTCTGACCGCGTTCAACTTCAGACAGGTAGCCGAGGGCCACGCTTGCCTTGCTCGCAACCTGACGCAGGGTGCGACCCTTCTGCAGGCGGAAGTCCCTGAGCACATCGCCGATTTCCTGACGAACAAGAATCATCGGAACCTCCTTCTTCGTGCTGTCTAGACTGCTGGGGCCCACTCAACCGGTCAGTTTCGTGTGGCGGATGGCCAACAGTACTCTATCCATCCGACACCTCGAGATTACCGAGAATGACTGGACTTTTCTTGTGAATATGTGTTCTGTAACCCGCCGGTAACACGAACTATTCCGCGATCTCCGGCTTTATAGATTCCATCAGCTCACTCACAGCTTCGATGGCGAGCGCAACGGTCTGCGCCCGGATCTGTGCCCGGTCGCCCGTGAGGTGGACCGGTATGGCCCGCACCTTATCCCCGAACGCCAGTCCGAGGAAGACCGTGCCGACGCGCTGGCCGTCCTGCTCCTCCGGACCGGCCACCCCGGTGGTCGAGATGCCGATATCGGCCGGACGACCGGCCACCGCCAGGGCGGTGCGCACGCCCGTGGCCATCTGCCTGGCCACCTCGGGGTGCACGGCGCCGTGCTCGGCCAGCAGGGTCTCGTCCACACCCAGCAGGGCGTGCTTGAGCGGGGTCTGATAGGCCACCACTCCCCCGGCCACGACCGCGGATGCGCCGGGGATGCGCACGAGGTCGGCCACGAGCAATCCGCCGGTCAATGACTCCGCCACCGCGATGGTGAGGTGCCGGGAGGTGAGGGCGGCGACCAGCGCGGCTGCGGCATCCGCGGGCAGGTCAGCGGGCACGTCAGGAATTCTTCGACGGCTTGGCGTGCTGGTTCTCCCGGCGGGCGGCGACGAGGTATTCGATGCCGGTGTAGACGGTGAGCAGCAGGGCGAGGGTCATGGTGATGGTGTTGACCCAGTTGATCCAGTCACCCAGAACCAGCCAGAGCGGCAACAGGGCCAGCGAGATCGCCACCGATTGGGCGATGGTCTTGAGCTTGCCGCCGCGGGACGCCGGGATGACCCTGTCGCGCAGCATGGCGAAGCGGAACACCGTGATGCCGATCTCGCGCACCAGAATGACGATGGTGACCCACCAGGGCAGTTCGAGAAGGATGGACAGGCCGATCAGTGCGGCGCCGGTGAGGATCTTGTCGGCGATCGGGTCGAGCAGCTTGCCGAGGTCGGTGACGAGGTTGTACTTGCGGGCGATGGCCCCATCGACGCCGTCGGTGGCGATGGCCACGATGAAGAGCAGTGCCGCCCACCAGCGGAGGGCCCCGTCGGCGCCGTTGTCGACCAACAGCATCCAGAAGAACAGCGGTGCGAGCAGGATGCGCACGACGGTGATGATGTTCGGGAGGTTCCAGTTGGACGCCTTGGCCGGGGTGGTCGGTGTAACCATGGGTCAGTCCCTGTCGGTGAGTTGCCAGGCGTCCTCGTCCGAGTCGCCTTCCTCTTCAGCGTACCCTTCGCTCATCTTCGCCACCGGGTCGTCGGCGTAGCGCGGGTCGGGCGTGGGCTGCTCGTGCGCCTGCGACCGCTGGGACTCCTCGAACTGGGAGCGTGCGGTGGCCGCGTGGTGCTCGGCGTCGGAGCCGCGCAGCTTGGCCAGCACGGCCGGCAGCTGCTCGGCGGTGACGAGCACATCGCGGGCCTTGGAACCCTCGGACGGGCCGACGATCTCGCGGGATTCGAGCAGGTCCATCAGGCGGCCGGCTTTGGCGAAGCCCACGCGCAGCTTGCGCTGCAGCATCGAGGTGGAACCGAACTGGGTGGAGACCACGAGTTCGGCGGCGGCGAGCAGCACCTCGAGGTCGTCGCCGATGTCGGAGTCGATCTCCTTGCGCGGCGCCTCGGCCGAGACGTCGGGACGGTAGTCGGGCCTGGCCTGCTGGGTGACGTGCTTGACCACCCGTTCGATCTCGGCCTCGTTCACCCAGGCGCCCTGCACCCGCAGCGCCTTGGAGGCACCCATCGGCAGGAACAGGGCGTCGCCCTGGCCGATCAGCTTGTCGGCGCCGGGCTGGTCGAGGATGACCCTGGAGTCGGTGACGCTGGTGACGGCGAAGGCGAGGCGGGACGGCACGTTGGCCTTGATCAGACCGGTGACGACGTCGACGCTGGGGCGCTGGGTGGCCAGTACCAGGTGAATGCCGGAGGCGCGGGCGAGCTGGGTGATGCGCACGATGGAGTCTTCGACGTCGCGCGGGGCGACCATCATGAGGTCGGCGAGCTCGTCGACGACCACCAGCAGGTACGGGTACGGCTTGAGGGTGCGGGCGCTGCCGGCCGGCAGCACGATCTCGTTGTTGACCACGGCCTTGTTGAAGTCGTCGATGTGCCTGAAGCCGAAGCTGGCCAGGTCGTCGTAGCGCATGTCCATCTCTTTCACGACCCACTGCAGCGCTTCGGCGGCCTTCTTGGGGTTCGTGATGATGGGGGTGATCAGGTGCGGAACGCCGGCGTATGCGGCCAGTTCGACGCGCTTGGGGTCGATCAGGACCATCCGCACGTCGCTGGGCTTGGCCCGCATGAGCAGGCTCGTGATCATCGAGTTCACGAAGCTGGACTTACCCGAACCGGTGGATCCGGCCACGAGCAGGTGGGGCATCTTGGCGAGGTTCGCGATGACGAAGCCGCCGCCGACGTCCTTGCCGACGCCGATGGTCATCGGGTGGGTGCTGTTGGTGGCGGTGCTGGAGCGCAGCACGTCGCCGAGGGTGACGATCTCGCGGTCGGTGTTGGGGATCTCGATGCCGATGGCGCTCTTGCCCGGGATGGGCGAGAGGATGCGCACCTCGTTGGAGGCGACGGCGTAGGAGAGGTTCTTGCTCAGCGCGGTGACCCGCTCGACCTTGACGCCGGGGCCGAGTTCGATCTCGTACTGGGTGACCGTCGGGCCACGTGAGAAGCCGGTGACCCTGGCATCCACCGAGAACTGGCTGAGCACCTCGGTGATCGACTTCACGATCTCGTCGTTCGCGGCGGACCTGGCCTTGGCCGGCGGGCCGGCGATGAGGGTCGTGGCGGAGGGCAGCACGTATGGCAGCGCCGGCTGCTCGCCGAAGGCGAGATCGGTTGCCGACCTGTCGACGGCCGTCGCGGCCTCGTCGAGGTCGTCCAGCCCCGGCAGCACCTCGGTGAGGCCGACCGGGTCGTCGGCGTGCAGGCCTGTGGAGTGCGGCACTGCGGCCACTTCACCGGTGAAGCGCTTGATGGCTTCCTCGGCCTTGAGCAGGTCCTCGAGCACCTCGGTGCCGTAGTGGTCGTTGTGGATCGGGGGAACGTGGGCCTGGGGTGACTCGAGCGCCGTCTCGAAGCCGCCCTTGGCGGCATCCGGGCTGTGGTTGAGCAGCGTGCTGAGCGGGTCGGCGGCCGGCGGGTCGGCTTCGTGGGCGTCGCTGGAGATGGCGCTGCTGAAGTCGGGGTCTTCTTCGCGTTTGCTGGTGTTGCGGCGCCACCAGGGCAGGGCGCCCTCGTCGGTCTCGTCGTCGTGGGCCGGGTCGAGGCCGTCGAGTTCGATCTGCTTGGTCTTGAGGGCCTGGATGCGCTCCTGGCGGATCTCCTTGGCGGCGGCGCGCTCCTCGGGGGCCGGCAGCGGTGCGCCGAACAGCCAGGCGTAGAGTTCGCGGCTGCGTTCGCCGATCTTGTTCGGCGGCGTCTTGGTGATGATGAACAGGCTGAGGATGAGCAGCAGGATCACGACGATGGCCGCGCCCACCGTGGTGATCAGGAAGATCAGGGGGGCCGCGATCATCCAGCCGATCACACCGCCGGACAGGGCGAGCACCTCCATGCCCTGGCTGGGCGCGGGCTGCCCGCCGAAGATGTGGCAGAGCCCGGAGACTGTGACCAGCAGCAGGGACAGGCCGATGCCGATCCGGCCGTTGTCGTGCACCGAGCTGGGGTTGCGGAACAGCCAGATGGCGAACAGCAGCATGATCACCGGCAGGGCGAAGGCGACCCGGCCGAAGAGGCCGCCGAAGGTCCAGGCGTCGAGGGTCTGCGCCACCGGGTCGTTGATCAGGAACCATTCGATCACCGCGCCGGCGATGGCCAGCAGCACGAGGAAGAAGGGTAGGCCGTCCCGGCGTTCCTCCTTGGAGAGCTGCTCGGGGCCGAGGGCACGGGCGGCGCCTCCGGTGACGTGGGCCAGGCCCATCCACATGCGAACGGCGATGCCCGGTTTGGGCTCGGTCGCGGTGAATTTGACGGTCTTCTGGGTCGCGGTGCTGCCAGCCTTCGTGCGCGCGGTCGTTCCGGTGCCGCGCGCAGGCGTGCTGCGGGCACGCCCGGTCGACTTAGTGCTCGTAGCCATGTGTTCCACGGTACCGCCGAGTGCCGACATCGGCGTGAGCCCACGCCCAATTTGCCGGGCGGCACAGCTGCCCGGGCCCACGAAAGCGGCCCTGTGGCTGCTTCGGGAGGGCCGTGGTGACCACACGGCCGCTTTCGCGGGCTGTCAACCTCGTGGGCAACGGCGCGGTCAATAGCGGATGGCGTCGATGACCTTGACCCGCACGGCCACCAGGGCCGGCAGCAGGCCGGCGAGAGCGCCGACCACGGTGGCGCAGACCAGGCCGAGGATGGCGGCCTCCACCGGGAACGGCGGGAAGTCGGTGACCATGCCCTGACCGATGAACTCCTGCAGCATGGGGTTGGTCACGATGAGCACGGCCCCGATCACGCCCACCACCCCGGCCACCAGGGTCGCCACGATGCTCTCCATCATCACCGAGAAGAACACCCGCCCTGCGGTGGCACCGAAGCTGCGGCGCACCCCGATCTCACGGATGCGCTGCTTGAGCGTGACCAGCGCGATGTTCACCAGGCCGAGGGCGCCGAGCAGCAGCACCAGGGCGGCCACTCCCCCGACGAGAAGCTTGATCGACGCGAACGGGTCCTCGTTGAACGCGGCGAAGTCCTGCCGGCTCACCTGCACCTGGGTACCGGCACCGAGGGCGCCCTGGATGTCGCGTTGCAGGGCGGCGGTCAGGTCCTCGCTCGCCCCGACCGGCACCCAGAGTTCGTAGTTGGGCATGATGGCGCCGGCGGCGACCTGATCCGCCGGGGTGAGCGCGAGCACCGTGTCGGTCAGCAGGAACATGGCCGGTTCGGTGTCCCAGGAGCTGACCGGGTAGACACCGGTGATGACCGCGGTGGTCGGTCGGTCGCCCACCAGGGTGGTGGTCGGGTGGCTGGCGAGGTCCGGCCGGCCGAGCCGGTCGTAGAACACCTGGTTGACCAGGACCGCCGGTGCGAGCCGCTGTTCGTCGCCGGGGGCGAACCAGGATCCTTCGCTGAGTTTGAAGCGGTGCATCGTGCCGTAGGCCTGGTCGACGCCGGTGACCCGCACGGGCACGACGCCATCCGTGAACTGCACGTTCTGGCTGGAGTAGACCACCCGGCTGGCGTAGTCGATGCCATACCGCTCGAGTTCGGTGGTCCAGAGCTCCGCCATCACATCGTCGTCAACGGGCATGCCGTCGTTCGTGGCCACGTAAAGCGACAGGGTGGCCGACCGGCCGCTCTGCTGCTCGCTCTGTTCGAGCATGGCCTGCTGCGCCACGGCGCCGAGTCCCACCACTGTGGTGATCGCGCAGACGGCGACGGCCACGCCGATCAGTGAGAGCATCACCCGGGTCTTGTGGATGCGCAGTTCCTGCCAGGCCTCGACGAAGGATCCGACCACGTTGCTGAGCAGCCGGTTCACGCGGGCACGGTTTCGAACTCGTCGTCGTACGGAACGGGCGGTGCGGCGGGCACGGTCTCAGCGGCCGCGCCGACAGCTGTGAGCACACCGTGGTCCAGTCGCAGGTGCCTGGTGGCCAGCGCGGCGATGGCCGGGTCGTGGGTGATGGTGATCAGGGCGGCGCCAGAGCCCGTGGCCACCTCGTCGAGCAGGGCCATCACGTCGGCGCCGGTCTCCAGGTCGAGGGCGCCGGTGGGTTCATCGGCCAGGATCAGCCGCGGTCCACGCACCAGCGACCTGGCAATGGCCACCCGCTGCTGTTCACCGCCGGAGAGCTTGTCTGGCATGGCACTGAGCCGGTGGCCGAGGCCCACCCTGTCGAGCATCTCGGTGGCGATGCGGGCGCGCTGCCAGAACTGCTTGCCCTGGGCGTAGAGCAGCGGGGTCATCACGTTCTCGAGCGCGGTACGCCCCTGCAGCAGGTTGAACTGCTGGAAGATGAAGCCCACATCGCGGCCGCGCACACGGTCGCGCTCCCCCGAGGAGAACGACTTCACCGGACGGTTGTCGAAGTCCAGCTCACCCGAGGTGGGGTTGTCGAGCAGGCCGAGCAGGTTGAGCAGGGTGGACTTGCCTGAGCCGCTGCGTCCCACGATGGACACCCTGTCGCCCACCTCCACGTCGAGGTCGACGCCGGACAGGATGGTCAGCGGCGGGGCATCGATCAATTGCACGGTGCGGGTGACGCCGGCCAGGTGCAGCAGGGTCACCTGACCATCACCGCTGAGGGATCGCAGAAGGTGGTGCCGTCGGGCATCGGCGTGCACCCGTCGGCGGAGGGGGCGACAGCGCCGGGCACGAACTGGTTGATCAGGTCGCCCTCGGCCAGGCCCTCGAGAACCTGCACCGAGATGCCGTCGTTCATGCCGAGCGTCACCGGGCGTTCCTCGGTGCTGCCGTCGGGCAGCACGAACCAGACGACGCCGCTTTCGGCGGAGCCCTGCACGGCCGTGGTGGGCACGACGAGAACGTTCTCGGCCTTGCCGCCGGCGATGGTGATCTGGGCGGCGAGGCCGGGGAAGACCGTGACGCCGGCCGGGATCGCGCAACTGACGGTGGTGCCCGAGGTGCCGCCGCCTCCCGAGCCCGGCGTCTGGTCGGTGGCGCCGCCGGTGCCGCCGGCATCCGCCCCGGCCAGCGGGGTGCTGATGCGCAGGCCCGTGCAGGTGAACGGCGCCGGTCCATTGGTGATGGCGATGGAGGCCTCGGTGGGCTCGGTGACGAGCCTGTACAGCTGCTCGGGGCTGAGCGATCCGCTCACCGAGTAGGTGGGCGGGGCGACCTGGCCGGTGGTGTCACCGATCGTGACCGCCTGGCCGTGAATCACCGTGAGCGCGCTGAGCACCCCGTCGGCCGGGGCGAACACCTTCTCGAACGTGACCGCCGGCTTGGGCTGGTTGATCGCCACCATCCCGGTGGCGGGGTCCGTGGTCTCCACGGGGTCGGCAACGGTCTCGACCTTGATGTCGTAGATCTTGTCGCCGGCCGCGACGCTCTGGCCGGCGGTGAAGAAGATCTCGTCGACGGTGCCGGCCGCCACGGCCTTGACGGGAACGGCGGCATCCGCCGAGACCGTGCCAGGCAGCGTCACGTCGTTGGTGATCGTGCCCAGAGCCACCGGGATCTGCGGTTCGACGACCTGGCCGGTCGGCTGGGCCGGGTCCTGGGCTTCGGCGGAGTCGGCGAAGAACGCCAGTTTCACCAGGGCCACGGCAATCGCCGCGACCACGAGCAAACGGAGGATCGGAAAGACCCATTTGCGCATCACATTCACTGATTCCCCCATGCTCGCACCGCACCTGCACGGTGACGGCTGGCTTGAGCCTAGGGGCAGAGCACGCCGGTCAGGGCGACTTTCGGGCAAAATCCTCCTGAAGGATGACCCCCCGATCTGGCGGTGCCGGCGAACGCGTCAACCCCCGGCGCCGAGGCGGCCGGGGGCTGACGGATGGTGCTGGTGCTGTTGGTTACGCCTCGATGATCATCGGAACGATCATCGGGCGGCGGCGGAACGACGCCTGCACCCAACGGCCGACGGTACGGCGCACAACCTGGGTGAGCGCGTAGGTGTCGTGGGTGCCGTTCTGGGCTGCCTCGGCCAGGGCGGCCTCGATCTTGGGCCGCACGGAGTCGAAGACCGAGTCGTCTTCGGCGAAGCCCTTGGCGTGGATCTCCGGGCCGACGATGACCTTGCCTGTGGACTTGTCCACCACGACGATGATCGAGATGAAGCCTTCCTCAGACAGGGTGCGCCGGTCGGTGAGGTCGGCTTCGGTGATCTCGCCCACGGTGGAACCGTCGACGTACACGTAGCCGAGGTCGAGCTGGCCGACCTTGGTGACCACGCCGTTGCGGAGGTCGAGCACGGTACCGTCTTCGGCGAGGATCGCCTTCTCGACGGGCACCCCGCTCTGCACGGCGAGCTTGGCGTTGGCCACCAGGTGGCGGTATTCGCCGTGCACGGGCAGAACGTTCTTGGGCCGCAGCACGTTGTACACGTAGAGCAGCTCGCCGGCGGCAGCGTGTCCGGAGACGTGCACCTTGGCGTTGCCCTTGTGCACGACGTTCGCGCCCAGCTTGGTGAGGCCGTCGATGATGCGGTAGACCGCGTTCTCGTTGCCGGGGATCAGGCTGGAGGCCAGGATGACGGTGTCGCCGGGGCCGACCTCGATCTGGTGTTCCATGTTGACGATGCGGCTGAGCACGGCCATCGGCTCGCCCTGCGAACCGGTGGACATGTAGACGATCTTGTTGTCCGGGATGTTCCCGGCCTTCTTGAAGTCGATGAGCACACCGTCGGGCACCTTGAGGTAGCCGAGGTCGGCGGCGATGGTCATGTTGCGCACCATCGAGCGTCCCAGCAGGGCCACGCGGCGGCCGTTGGCGTGCGCGGCGTCGAGCACCTGCTGCACACGGTGCACGTGGCTGGAGAAGCTGGCGATGACCACGCGGCGCGGGGCGCGGGCGATGACGTCTTCGAGCACCGGGCCGATGGCGCGCTCGCTCGGGGTGAACCCGGGAACGTCGGCGTTGGTGGAGTCGACGAGGAACAGGTCGATGCCCTCTTCGCCCAGGCGGGCGAAGTCGCGCAGGTCGGTGATGCGGTTGTCCAGCGGCAGCTGGTCCATCTTGAAGTCACCGGTGTGCAGCACGCTGCCACCCTCGGTCTTGATGGCCACGGCCAGCGCGTCGGGGATCGAGTGGTTGACCGCGACGAATTCGAGGTTGAACGGGCCGAGACGCTCCTTCTGGCCCTCCTTCACCTGCAGGGTGTACGGGGTGATGCGGTGTTCCTTGAGCTTGGCCTCGATGAACGCCAGCGTCAGGCCGGAGCCGATCAGCGGGATGTCCTGGCGGAGCTTGAGCAGGTAGGGCACCGCGCCGATGTGGTCTTCGTGGCCGTGCGTGAGCACGACACCGACGATGTCCTTCAGGCGGTCCTTGATCGGGGTGAAGTCCGGCAGGATCAGGTCGACACCGGGCTGGTGCTCTTCGGGGAACAGCACGCCGCAGTCGACGATCAGGATTTTGCCGTTGATCTCGAAGGTGGTCATGTTCCGGCCGATTTCGCCGAGTCCGCCGATGGGCGTGACGCGAAGCGTTCCCTTGGGGAGAGCGGGCGGTGCGTATACGTCGTTGGGCATAAGCCCTCCTATTGTGAAATTGGTGGTTCTGGAGTTTGTGGTGCTTGGAGTTCGTGGTGGTGCGAGGTGGTGCTGCGTTCAGCGTCTAGCGGGTGGTTCCGGCGACCTTGGGCAGGGCGCCACCGGCGGCGGCGTTGCGGTCGGGGCGGAAGTTGGTGAAGTCGACGCCCGGGATGTTCCGGACGAGGTCGATCTCGTCCTCGATCATGGCGGCCTCGGACTCTTCGGGGCCGACGAGGGGCAGGCGCACCCGGGGGCTGGAGATGCGGCCGAGCCCGTGCAGGATGTACTTGGCCGCTACGGTGCCGGGCACGTGGGTCATCACGGCGCGCACGAGCGGCTCGAGCTGCTGGTGCGCCAGCGTGGCGGCCTTGAGGTCGCCGGCGTTGACGGCATCCACCATCTGGCGGTACGGCTTGGCCGCGATGTTGGCGGTGACGCCGATGAGGCCGGTGGCGCCGATCGATAGGTGCGGCAGCACGTTCGGGTCGTCGCCGGAGAAGTAGAGCAGGTCGGTTTGGTTGAGCACCCGGCTGACCTGGGCGAGGTCGCCCTTGGCGTCCTTGACCGCGAGGATGTTCGGGTGCTTCGCGGCGCGCAGGATGGTCTCGTAGGTGATCGGGATGCCCGTGCGGCCGGGGATGTCGTACAGGATCACCGGCAGGTCGGTGGCATCCGCGATCATGCGGAAGTGCGTGAGCACCCCCGCCTGGGTGGGCTTGTTGTAGTACGGCGTGACGATCATGTTGCCGTCGGCGCCGGCCTTCTCGCTCTGCTTGGCGAGTTGCATGGCGTGCGCGGTCTCGTTGGAGCCGCCGCCGGTGATGATCTTCGCGCGGCCGGCCGCGACGTCCTTGCCGACCTCGACGAGCCGGATCTTCTCGGGGTCGGTGAGGGTGGAGGTCTCTCCGGTGGTTCCGGTGACGACGATGCCGTCGGCGCCGGCGGTGATGACGTCGTCGATGTGCTTCTCGACATCGGCCCAGTTGACCTCGCCGTCAGCCGTGAATGGTGTCACCAGGGCGACGAGGACCTGCCCGAAAGGGTTGTAAGGAGTAGACACGTTTTACAGGTTATCGTCTAGCGCGCCGTCTCGCGCCTTCGCGCCAGGGCCCGCGCGCGTCATCTGCCGTCACAAGCCGCTTCGGCGGCCCGTCGCGGCGTAGCCTCGCCTGCATGAATCCCGCCGCCGCCCTGCTCGTTCTGGTGCTGCTGGTCGCGCTGACCACCGTGCTCGGACTGGCCTGGCGTCGCCGGCAGGGCCGGGTCACCACGGTCTTCGACAGCGCAGACACCGTCACGGCCGCGCAGCTGGGCCTGCCGGCGTCCGAGGCGCCGCAGGACTTCGGCCGGGAGGCCACCCTGCTGCAGTTCTCCACCGAATTCTGCGCACGCTGCCCCGGCACCAGCGTCCTGCTCGGCCAGGTGGCGGATGCCCGCACCGGTGTGCGGCATGTGGACGTGGACCTCACCCATCGCGCCGACCTGGCTCGGCGGTTCAACGTTCTGCAGACGCCCACCACCCTCGTGCTCGACGGGGCCGGCCGGGTGCGCGCCCGGGTGGGCGGCGTTCCCACCCGGTCCGCCCTGCACGCCCACCTGGACGATCTGGTGCGCACGAACGGGGACGCCCGATGACCCGCACAGCCCCGGTCCCGGGCAGCCGCGCCGGCATTGACCCGCGCGGCCCCCGGTTCGGCGCCGGCATCACCGCCGTCGTGCTGCTCACGGTGATCTTTCTGGCGCTCGTGGGCGCATCCGTCGCCGCCCTGACCCTGTTGGCCCTCCAGACCGCGGTGTTCGCCTGGGGCGCCGTCGCCGGCGTCGCCCGGCATCCATACGGGTTGCTCTTCAAGGTCGTGGTGCGCCCGCGGCTCGGCCCGCCCGCCGCGCTCGAGGACCCGGCGCCGCCCACCTTCGCCCAGGGAGTGGGCCTGCTGGTCGCCCTGATCGGCGTGGTGCTCGGCTTGGCCGGGGTGACGGCCGCCGTTCCCGTCGCTGCGGCCGCCGCGTTCGTCGCCGCGTTCCTGAACGCGGTATTCGACTACTGCCTGGGCTGCCAGCTCTACCTCCTGCTGGTGCGCGCCAGGGTCATCGGGCGCAGCCCGGCCTCCTGACCGCGGGGACGATGAACCTGCCTGTGCACCGTGAATTTCCTGTGAACGACCCAGGCCCGGTGGTTAGGCTGGTGGTCCACTTCCAGGAGGTAACACCATGGCCCTGACCAGCGAAGCAACCACCGTATGGACCGGCGACCTGATGACCGGGTCCGGCACCGTCACGCTCGATTCCTCGCACGGCGGGTCGTTCCCGGTGAACTGGAAGGCGCGCGCCGAGGGCACCGCGAACACGACCAACCCCGAGGAGCTGCTCGGCGCCGCGCACGCCTCCTGCTTCTCCATGGCGCTGGCCAACACTCTGGCCTCCGCCGGTCACACGCCGACCAACATCCAGACCACCGCCGCCGTCACCTTCGTCGCCGGAACCGGCGTCACCGGCAGCCACCTGTTGGTGAGCGCGACCGTGCCCGGCCTTTCCGAGGAGGAGTTCGAGGCGTTCGCCCAGGACGCGAAGGTGAACTGCCCGATCTCGCAGGCGTTGGCGGGCATCCCGATCACCATCGAAGCCGAACTGGCCTGAGCGGCGGTCGGCAACCTCATGCGAGTACTTGTTTCCGGGGCCTCCGGGCTGGTCGGCACCGAATTGACCCGTCAACTGGAAGCCGCCGGGCACACCGTGCTGAGCCTCGTGCGGCGCCCGCCGCGCTCCAGGTCGGAGTTCCGCTGGGATCCGGCGTCGCTGACGCTTGACCCCGCCGTGCTCAACGACGTGGACGCGGTGATCAACCTGTCCGGTGCCTCGATCGGGCGGCTGCCCTGGACGAAGTCCTACCGTCGTCAGATCATGGAGTCGCGCGTGCAGGCCACACGCACCATCACCGACGCCATGCGCCGGGCCGACACCCCGCCCACCGTGCTGCTGAACGCATCCGCCGTGGGCATCTACGGCAACCGGCCCGGGGAGGAGCTCACCGAGGAGTCTGCACCCGGCTTCGATTTTCTCGCCACCGTGGTCTCGGCCTGGGAGGCGGAGGCCCGGCTGGCCCCCGAGGGCACCCGGGTGGTGATGCTCCGCACCGGGCTGGTGCTCGCCAAGGGCGGGGCGCTCAAGCCCCTCATGCCGATCGTGCGGCTCGGCCTGGGCGGTCCGCTCGGTCGTGGCAACCAGGTCTGGCCGTGGGTGAGCCTGCACGACGAGGCCGCCGCGATCGTGCACCTGCTCACGTCGCAGCTGAGCGGCCCGGTGAACCTCACCGGTCCCACCCCGGCGACCGCCAACGACGTGATCCGGGCCGTCGCGACGGCGCTCCGCCGGCCGTTCTTCGTTCCGGTACCCGAGATCGCGTTGACGCTTGCGCTGCAGGATGCCGCCAGGCAGCTGTTGCTGGCCGACCAGCGGGTCAGCTCGGCGAAGCTGGTCGCCGACGGGTTCCGCTTCACGCACCACACCGCCGCCGAAGCGGTCACCTGGATGCTGCGTTAGGCCTCGGGCACACCCCGCGGCGTCCTCGCGCCGCGGGGCTGCCTCGCGCCGCGCGGTTGCCTCGCGCCGCGGGGCTGCCTCGCGCCACGGGGCTGCCTCGCGCCGCACCTGATCTCGTCGTGCGGGGTAGGCGCCGTGAGGCGGGTGGCGCGCCGTGCGCCCAACGGCGCCTACCCCGCATAGCTCGAGTGGCCCGCTCCATGGCGCCAGCTCGCTCGGCGTGAAACCGTACGGGGCCGCGCACGTCGACTCTCCGCGGTGCAGACGGGCGCTCCTCCACAGGGGCGTCTGGCCGTCGTTTCAGACCGACCGCCCCGGGTGGCGCCGGCCCTTGTGCCCCGCGCCCACACTCGCCCGATGACTAATCGCCGAGAACAACCGTCTGACCCGCCCGAGGTCATCCTGGCCGCCGAATATCGGCGAGCGCTTGGCGCAGACCTGCGCCTGCGTCGCGCCGCCGAGCGCGGCTACCTGCACCGCATCGGCTGGGGCCAGTATTGCCCCGCGGCGGTCTGGGCCGGTCTCGACCGGGATCAACGGTACGCGCTGAGGGTCCGCGCCGCGTCGCTGGCCCGCGGCAGCGCGCTACCGCTGTCGCACCAGTCGGCGGCGGCGCTGTGGCAGCTGCCGATCCTGGCGCCGTGGCCCGATGAGGTGCATTTCCTCGGCCAACGGTCAACCGGGGGTCGCTCGGAGCCGGGCATCCGTCGCCACACTGTGGGCTTCGACGCCCGAGATGTGGACGTTCGGGATGGCGTTCTTGTCACGTCGGTCGCCCGCACGGTGATCGAACTCGCGACCGCGGTGGATCTCCGGTCGGCAGTCGCCGCGGCCGACCGCGCTCTGGCCGTGGACCGGACGGGCCGGACACCCCCGCTCACCGACCGGGCCACCCTGCTCGAAACCTGGCACCGGATGCTGCCGTTTCGGGGTTCGGTGCGGGCGCGCACGGTGATCGACTTCGCCACGCCCCTGTCTGGGTCACCCGACGAGTCGGGCAGCCGAGTGACGATCGCGTTGGCCGGTTTGCCGGAGCCGGAGTTGCAGCATCCGTTCGTGATCGAGGACCGCACTGTCTTCTCCGACTTCTTCTGGCTTTACCTGCGCGGAGTCGGCGAGAGCGACGGCCGGGTGAAGTACTTCGATCCAGCGATGCTCGACGGGCGCACTCCGGCCGAGGTGGTGTACGAAGAGAAACTCCGTGAGGATGCCATTCGGCTACAAGTTCGCGGTTTCGTGCGCTGGGACCACGCGACCGGGATGAGCGTGCCGCGGTTGACCGCGCGGCTGGCACACCTGGGCTTGACCCCGGGCCGCCCTCGGCTGGCCGAGCACTGATTTCGCCGACGTTGAGCGGGGCAGCGGCCCTCGGATGCGTCAACTCGAGGTATGCGGGGCAGGCGCCGTTAAGCGGCAGGCGCGCCACCCGCAGAGCGGCGCGGCACCCGCATATCGGCTGGAGCGACCCCGCCGCGGCCCGACGTCCGGGGCGCCGCACCCGCATAGCGGCGCAGCCCCCGCATAACGGTGCAGCCCCCGCATAGCGGTGCAGCCCCCGTGATACAGCCAGAGGCCGGCGCGGTCGGGTTAGGCCGCGGACTTCTCCAGGCTCATCGCGGTGCGGAGCGCCGACCGGGCGCGGCGGCGGTCGCCGGACGCGTCGTAGGCCAGGCCGAGCCGGAACCAGGCCCGCCAGTCCTTGGGCGCGGCATCCACGGCCTCCTGGTACTGCGGGAATTGGGCGTCGGCCGCCTCGCGGTATGGCCGTCCGCTCGGGCGGGTGGGCAGGTCGTTGACCGGCAGGGCGCCCTCGGCGTCGAGCTGTTTCACCAGGCGTTCGCAGCGCACGCCGAAGTTGATCTCCCGCACCAGCGCCCAGGCTCCGATGAGCGGCAGCACGATCAGAGCCACGCCGATGAGGATGCCAACGGGGTCGCCGCTCTGCACGAAGAGCACCGCGCGCCAGCCGACGAGCACCAGATAGAAGACCAGGAGGGCGGCCATCACGATGACGGCGATGCGACCCTTCATTCGCCGGGCTCCATTTCAGCGTTCTCGGGCCCGGCGGGCGGCCCCGCGGGCGCCGCAGCGGGCTCGACCACCTCGCCGGAGAGACCCAGGTCGATGAGCTGGTCAAGTCCCACGGTCACTCCCACACAGTCGCGCGTGGCGGCCAGGGCCACCAGGATGCCACGCTCGTAGGCGTCGGCGGAGAGGGTGTTGTGGGTGATCGTGAGGGTCTCCCCCGAACCACCGAAGATCACGTCCTGGCGGGCGAGTACACCGGCCAGGCGCAGGCTGTGCACCGGGACCGTGGCGACCTGCTGGCCGCGGGCGCGCTGGTCGATGTGCGGGGCGGCGACGGGGCCGAGGCCGGCCCTGGCAACGGCCATCAGCTCGGCGGTGCGCACGGCCGTACCCGACGGGGAGTCGACCTTGCCGGCCTGGTGCGCTTCGACGATCTCGATGGAGTCGAAGAAACGGGCGGCGAGGGCGGCGAAGGCGGTGCCGAGCACCGAGCCGAGCGAGAAGTTGGGGATGATCACGGCGCCGACGTCTGTGCGGCCCTTGAGCTTGTGGCCGAGCGCGTCGATGCGGGGCTGCGACCAGCCCGAGGTGCCCACGAGCACCCGGATGCCGTTGGACACGGCGAAGTCGACGACGCTCTGGCTGACGGCCGGTGCGGTGAGATCGATCGCCACATCCGCACCGAGCATCTCCGACAATGCGCTGGTCGAGTCGAGCCGGGCCACCAGGTCGTACTCCGCGTCGTTCTCCACCAGGGCGCAGACCAGGCGACCCATCTTGCCCGTTGCGCCGATGACGGCCACCCGTGTTGTCATGCTGCCAATCTACCAAGCGCCTGAGCCGGTTTTCGGAGCGTGCCTGCCGCCGCAACGTCGGCGACGGCGCGCAGTCAGGGCGCCGAACAGCCGGCATCGGCACAGAAGGCCCGACCGAAGCCGGGCCAGCGTGCAGGCCGGCAGGTTGAGAAGGCGGAGAAGCAGTGCTTCTATCTGTCGGGAAAGACTGCAATGCCCTTTGTCCCAATGCGGGAGTACGAGAGCGCTTCCGCACCGAGCCGGAAGAGGTGTCAGCGTGGCCGATCCATCCGCCGGAGACGTCCCGGCCCAGTCACCACAACGCTCGGTCTCCCGCCGCAGGGAAGCCGATGAACTCAGGCGTCAGCGCACCGCTGCCCTGTTCGCAGCCGCAGCCGACTGCCCGGCTCACGCCAGGCTCGGCATCCACCAGCGCATCGTTCTGGACCACCTGGAGATCGCCGAGGTCGTCGCGCGGCGCTACGCGGGCCCGCGTTCGGACTGGAGCGACCTGAAACAGGTAGCCAGTCTGGGCCTGATCAAGGCCGTCAAGGGTTTCGACCTCGACAAGGGCAGCGACTTTGTGGCCTACTGCGTGCCCACCATCGCCGGGGAGGTCAAGCGTCACCTGCGCGATCACGGCTGGTTCGTTCGACCACCCCGCACCGTACAGGACCTGCGGGCCCGGATCGCCGTGGAGACCCAGTGGTTGATCCAGACCCTCGGCCGCGAGCCGTCTGCCCGCGACCTCGCCACCGCGCTCTCGGTGGGGCTCGGCCAGGTGACCGAGGCGCTGCAGAGCGAGGGCAGTCTGCGGCCGGCGTCGCTCGATGTCGGACAGGATGCCGATAGCGACGATCCCGCCCACCCGCGCTCGTTGCTGGAGGTGCTCGCCAGTGACGATGCCCTGCTCGCGCGAGCCGAAATGCGGGTGCTCGTGGTGCAGGCCTGCCGTGGGCTCACCGATCGGGAACGGCACATCGTCTACCGGAGGTACTTCGAGGACTGGACCCAGGCCGAGATCGCCATGGAGTTGCAGGTCACCCAGATGCAGGTGTCCCGCCTGCTCGGCGGCATCCTGGCCAAGTTGCGCCTGGAGATGAACCCGACGTCAACGCCGGATGTGTCCGGGCGCGGTCAGCCCGCCCGGCCGAGGGAATCGACGGCGGCGATGACGTCGGCCGGCGTCACGGCCAGCAGCGCCGGGTCCGGGTGATCGGCGAACGGGTCACCGGCCCGGTGCGGGTCGCCGGTGAGGGCGATGTGCGGTCCGTCGGCCGGCGGCCCCCACAGGGCCGGCGGCACCGGCCCGAACAGCACCACGGAGGGTGTTCGGTAGGCGCTGGCCAGGTGCGCAGCGCCGGTGTCTGCGGACACCAGCACGCCCGCGTCCGCGATGAGTGACGCGAACTCGGCCAGGCCGAGCCGTCCCGCCAGGTTGGCACCTCCGGGCAGCCCGGCGGCTCGCACGACCGCAGCGGCCCGACTATGGTCCGCGGCGCCACCGCTGACCAGCACCAGTCGCCCATTATCGCTGAGGGAGCGGGCCACGGCCGCGAAACGATCGGCCGGCCAGCGCCGTGAGGCATAGGCCGCGCCCACGTGCACCACGGCGGCGCCCGACAGAGAACCGGGCAGAGAACCGGGCAGAGCACCGGGCAGGACCGGCCGGGCGATGCTGATGTCGCCGGGGTCCGCCGGCATGCCGTGTGCCTCCATCAACCGGGACCAGCGCACCCGCTCGTGCAGGCCGTCCTGCCAGGCCGGCCCCGGCCAGCCGGGCTCGCGATGCCCGATCTTGCGCCGCGCGGCGAGAGCGTCGAGCAAGCGCGTGCTGACCGGGCCACGACCGTGCAGGTTCACCGCGATGTCGGCGACGCCCGCGCGCATCCCGATCGGCGCCTGCACGCCGGATGTGGGCAGCACAGTGTGAATGCCGCCGACCAGGCTCACCACGGGCTCGAGCCAGCTCGGCGTCGCGAGCACCAGCCGGTGTTCGGGGCAGCTCCTGGACAGGGCGCGCAACGCCGGCACCGCGGTCAGGAGGTCGCCGAGCCCCAAGGCGCGCAGCACCACCAGCACGGGCCGGTCGGAATCCGGGGCCGGTCCGACGGACAGATCTGACATGCCCCCACCATGGCAGCGTTTCTCCGCCGCGCCAGTGCTCTTCGGCCGACGTTTAGTCCGGCCCCGCCGGGGGAACAGGTTCACCATGACCGAGGCAGGCTTCGCAGGCACCCGGGCCGTGCTCTTCGACAGGGACGGCACCCTGGTGGTCGACGTGCCGTACAACGACGATCCGGGCCGGGTCGAGCCGATGCCGACGGCGATACCGGCGCTGAAGCTGTTGCGCAGCTGCGGGCTGCTGGCGGGCATCGTCACCAACCAGTCCGGCTTGGCCCGTGGGTTGGTGAGCCCCGAGGATTCCGACAGGGTGAACCGGCGCGTCGACGAGATCTTCGGCGGCTTCGACGTGTGGTGTGTCTGCCCGCACGCCCCGGAGGACGACTGCTCCTGCCGCAAGCCCAAGCCCGGCCTGATCCTGCGCGCGGCCGACCGGCTCGGGCTCAGCACCGCTCAGGTGGTTGTGATCGGCGATATCGGCTCCGACGTCGACGCCGCCACCGCCGCCGGCGCCCGCTCCATCCTGGTGCCCACCCCGCACACCCGCTTCGGCGAGATCCTGGGAGCCCCCGTCGTCGCACCCGACCTCTTCGCCGCCGTCGATGAGCTCCTGGCCGACCTGCCCTGTGGGAGGCTGAAGTGACCCGCCGGGTGCTCGTGGCCAGGCTGGACAGCCTGGGCGATGTCGTCTTGGCCGGGCCCGCGGTGCGGGCCGTCGCGTCGGGCCGGCTGGGCGAGGCCAGCGAGGTGTGGCTGCTGTGCGGTCCCCAGGGCGCCCCGGCGGGCCGGCTCCTGCCCGGAGTGCACAGGGTTCTCACCTGGTCCTGCCCGTGGATCGCGGACCCCGCCCCGGCACCGACCGACGAGCACATCACCGAGCTACGTGAGCTGGTGCGCACCTGCGCTCCCGACGAGGCTGTGATCCTCACCTCCTTCCACCAGTCCCCCCTCCCCCTGGCCCTGCTGCTACGCCTGGCCGGGGTTGCCACCATCGTCGGCGCCTCGGTGGACTACGCGGGCAGTCTCCTGGATGTGCGGCTCCGGCCCGGCGAGGACTTTCCGGAGGACCAGCCGGAGGCGTTGCGGGCACTGCGGATCGCCGCCGCCGCCGGGTATACGCTGCCCGCCGGTGATGACGGCCGCCTGCGCCTGCTGCCCGCCGTGTCCGCCGACATCCGGGGCGGCGCCACGCAGCCCGGACTGATGCCACTTCGACCAGGCTCCTCCGGCTTGGCCTACCTGGTCGTGCACCCGGGCACTGACGCCCCGGCCCGGAGCTGGCCGGCCACGCATTTTCGGTCGCTGGTGGCGATGCTGGCCGATTGCGGTTTCAGGGTCGCCGTCACGGGCGGCCCGCGCGAGAGGGAGCTGACCCGGTTCGTGGCCGGAACCGATGGCGTCGACCTGGGCGGGCGCACCGACGCCGCCGGCCTGGCCGCGCTCCTGGCCGGGGCTGCCGCCGTGATCACCGGCAATACCGGCCCCGCCCATCTCGCCGCCGCGGTAGGCACGCCCGTGGTCAGCCTGTTCGCCCCGGTCGTCCCCGCGGTGCGGTGGGCGCCGTACGGGGTCGACAGCGAGATTCTGGGCGACCAGGATGCCCCCTGCCGGGGTAGCCGCGCCCGCATCTGCCCGCTGCCCGGACATCCGTGCCTCACCGGAGTGACCGCCGAGGATGCCGCGCGGGCGACGCTGCGCCTGCTCTCCCGTACGGGCCGGCAGGCCGGCCCGGCGGCGTCGGCAGGGCCGACCGGCGACGAGGGGGCGGCATGAGGATTCTGCTCTGGCACGTGCACGGGGCGTGGGCGGATGCCTTCGTCCGGGGCGCGCACGACTACCTGCTGCCGGTCACCGTTCCCGGCGACCCGTGGGGCCTCGGCCGCTCGGGCCGCGACTGGCCGGAGCGGGCCCGCGAGGTGCCCGTGCGGGATCTCCGCACCACCGACGTCGACGTTGTGGTGCTGCAGCGCCCCCGGGAGATCGACTTGTGCGCCGAGTGGCTCGGCCGCCGCCCCGGCCGGGACCTGCCCGCCGTGTTCGTGGAGCACAACACCCCCCGGGCCGACGTGCCCAACAGCAGGCATGTGCTCGCCGACCGGAGCGACATCCCGGTCGTGCACGTGAGCCACTTCAACGACCTGTTCTGGGACTGCGGCCGGGCGCCGAGCACTGTCATCGAACACGGCATCGTCGACCCCGGCGCGCTGTACACCGGCGAACTGCCCCGGATGGCCGCCGTGATCAACGAGCCCATGCGCCGCTGGCGGGTCACCGGAACCGACCTGCTCCCCCGGTTCGGTGCGGCAGGTCCTGTGGACGTCTTCGGAATCCCCGACGGTGCGCTTCCGCCCGGCCGGGTCGAGCACTGCGGTGACCTCCCCACCGGGCGACTGCACGCCGAACTCGCCAGGCACCGGCTCTACCTGCACCCGGCCCGCTGGACGTCGCTCGGCCTCTCGCTGATCGAGGCCATGCACCTGGCCATTCCCGTCATCGTGTTGGCCAGCACGGAGGCGGTCAGGGCCGTGCCCGCCGAAGCCGGTGCCCTCTCCACCAGTGTGGACGACCTCCTGGCCACCGCCCGCCTGCTCCTCGAGGAGCCGGATGAGGCCAGGCGCCGCGGCCGGCTGGCCAGGGCTGCGGCGCTGGAGCGGTACGGCCTGGCAGCTTTCCTCACCCGGTGGGATGAGGTGTTGGGCGACCTGACCCGGCGAGCGCCGGGCACGGCCGGCAACCATCCCGGCGGCCCTCGAGACGACACGGTGACATCGGCAGAGACCGCGGTCATCAGCAGAGACGGGAGTAGACGATGAGAATCGCCCTGGTATCCGAACACGCGAGTCCCCTTGCCGCGCTCGGCGGCGTGGATGCCGGCGGGCAGAACGTGCACGTCGCCGCGCTCGCTTGCGCCCTGGCCGAACTCGGCCACACCGTGACGGTCTACACCCGCAGGGACGACGCCACCCTGCCCGACCGGGTCCACGCCGCGCCCGGTGTCGAGGTGGTGCATCTGCTCGCCGGCCCGCCGGTTGCCGTGCCCAAGGACGACCTGCTCCCCTACCTGCCCGAGCTGGCCGCCGGGCTCGCCGCGGACTGGGCCGACACTCCTCCCGACCTTGTGCACGCCCACTTCTGGATGTCCGGGCTGGTCTCCCTCGCCGCGGTGGAGACTCTCGGCGCCGCCGGCCACGACCGGATCCCCGTGGTGCAGACCTTTCACGCCCTCGGCACCGTCAAGCGGCGATACCAGGGTCGTGACGACACCAGCCCACGGGAACGACGCACCCTGGAACCCTGGGTGGGGCAGAGCGTTGCTGCGATCATCGCCACCTGCACGGACGAGGTCACTGAACTGACCGCGATGGGCGTTGACCCCGCCACGGTGTCCGTGGTGCCCTGCGGGGTGGACCTGTCCCTGTTCAGGCCGGACGGCCCCCGCGAGCCGGTGCCGGAGAACCGCACCAGAATCGCCGTGGTCGGCCGGCTGGTGCCTCGGAAGGGCGTCGACCTGGTGATCGCGGCCTTGGCGCTACTCAGGGACGCCGGCCGGGATGACGTCGACCTCGTCATCGTGGGCGGCGGGCGTTCCCAGAACGATATGCACGAGGATCCCGACGGTGCCCGGCTGCTCGGCGTCGCCGCAGCGCACGGGGTGAGCGGTCAGGTGATCCTGCGCGGCCAGATTCCGCAGGCCGAGTTGCCGGCCATCCTGCGCTCGGTGGCCGTCGTCGTCTGCGCGCCCTGGTACGAGCCGTTCGGGATCACGCCGCTGGAGGCGATGGCCTGCGCGGTGCCCGTCGTCGCGGCGAGGGTCGGCGGGCTCGGCGACAGCGTCGTCGACGGTGTGACCGGCATTCACGTGCCACCCCAGGATGCGCCGGCCATCGCCCGCGCCGTGGGCCGGCTGCTCGATGATCCCGAGACGGCCGCCGCCCTGGGCTCCTCGGGCCGTGCCAGGGTCTCCGACGGTTACTCCTGGGACCGGATCGCGGCCGCCACCGTCGACGTCTACCGCAGGGTTCTCGCCGATCCCGTGCCCCGCGGCGCGCCCGCCGTGCCCGAAGACACTTTCAGCAGAACGGCGGCGGCGTTCGCGGCTCCACCGGTCACCGTCGTCGGCCGACGGGGGCACCGCCCATGAGCCCCGGCCCCGCCACCCGCCCGCGGCCGCGGCTGGCACCGGCGCCCGGTGCCGTCGTCACCGCGCACATCGACGAGCTCGCCGCCGTGGCCGCCGGCCTCGCCGCCCAGGCCGACCGCCTGGACGGGTGGGGCAGGGAGCTCTGCCGGCGGTTGCTCGGCGGGCACCGGCTGCTGGCCGCGGGCAACGGCGGTTCGGCGGCCGAGGCCCAACACCTCACCGCCGAACTGGTCGGGCGCTACCAGGGCGAGCGAGCACCGTTCTCGGCGATAGCCCTGCACGCCGACACGTCGAGCCTGACGGCGATAGGCAACGACTACGGTTTCGAGGAGGTCTTCGCCCGGCAGGTGAGCGCGCACGCCCGCACCGGGGACGTTCTGATCCTGTTGTCCACCAGTGGTCGAAGCCCCAACCTGGTGCGCGCGGCGCAGGCGGGCCGGGCCGCCGGCACCGTGGTCTGGGCGATCACCGGGGCGGGTCCGAACCCGCTGGCCGACGCCGCCGACGACCGGATTCTGCTGCCCGGGCCGGCCGCCACCGTGCAGGAGGTGCAGCTCGTTGCCGTGCACGCGCTCTGCCTGGCCTTCGAGGCGCAGCTGGATCGCAGCCGGAGCGGCACGGAGTCGACACCATGAGGATCGTCGTGGTCGGCGACGTGCTCCTGGACGTGGATATCAGCGGCACCAGTGAACGGCTCAGCCCGGACGCGCCCGTGCCCGTCGTCGACGTCACCGGCTCGTCGGTGCGGGCCGGTGGCGCCGGACTGGTCGCGGTTCTGCTCGCCGCGGACGGCGCCGAGGTCGAGTTGGTCACCGCGCTGTCCGACGACGCCCGCTCTCACGACATGCGCCGGGCCCTCGCCGGCGTGCGCACCATCGCCGGGCACTCCTCCGGGCCCACGCCAGTGAAGACCCGAGTGCGCACCAACGACCACGCCGTGACCCGCCTCGACGAGGGATGCGGTGCCGTTGCCGCGCCGCGGGTCACCGCCGCGATGCTCGAGTCCGTCGCCGGGGCGGATGCGATCATCGTGTCCGACTACGGGCGCGGATTGGCCGCCGATCCGGCTCTGCGCACAGCCCTCGAGCGGCGACGTTCCGGTGTTCCCCTGGTGTGGGACCCGCACCCGCGTGGCGCCCGCCCGGTGGCGTCGGCCACCGTCGTCACCCCGAACCTCGCCGAGGCGGCGGCCTTCACCGGCCACGCCGCGCAGGGGGTGACCGGCGCCGCCGACGCCGCCGGAGCGTTGGCTGCATCCTGGGGATGCGGCTCGGTCGTCGTCACGCTGGGCGCCCTCGGCGCTCTGCTGCTCACGCAGCCGGCCACCGGTCGACCGGCCGGCGGGCCGGCGCTCCCGTTGCTGGTGCCGGCAGTTGCGGTGGGAGCCGCTGATGTCTGCGGTGCCGGCGACAGGTTCGCCGCGTCGCTGACTCTGGCGCTGGCGGGCGGTGCCGGCCTGGCCGACGCCGTGGCTGCGGCGGTGCAGGCGGCGGGCGTGTTCCTCACCGCAGGCGGGGTGTCCGCTCTCGGCCGGCCGGCCGGCCCCGCTCCGGATGCTGCCCTCGGCGCCGTTGAGCTGGCCGGGGCCGTGCGCTCTGCCGGCGGCACCGTCGTGGCGACAGGCGGTTGCTTCGACCTGCTGCACGCCGGCCATGCCCGCACCCTGGCGGCGGCCCGGCGCCTGGGCGACTGCCTGATCGTCTGCCTCAACTCCGACGATTCGGTGCGCCGGCTCAAGGGCGATCACCGGCCGATTCTGGGCCAGCAGGACCGGGTCGACCTCTTGCTGGCCCTGGAGTGCGTGGATGCCGTGCTGGTGTTCGACGAGGACACACCCGAAACAGCGCTGGGCAGCATCCGGCCCCATCTGTGGGTGAAGGGCGGCGACTATGCCGGAGCGACCCTGCCGGAGGCGGCCCTGGTGCAGAGCTGGGGCGGGCAGAGCGTGACGGTTCCCTACATCGCGGCCAGGTCGACCACCCTTCTCGCCGGCGCCCTCGCCAGGGTCGGCTAGTGCCCTCCGCTCCCTTCCGCTCGTGAACCGCACACCCGACCACCCCGACCATCCCGACCATCCCGACCCGAGGAGCTATACATGAATGACTCATTCCCCCGTCCCGGCCGCGTTCTCGTCACTGGCGGTGCTTCCGGGCTCGGCGCCGCCGTCGTGGCGGCGGTGCGCTCGGCCGGCGGCCAACCCGTCGTGCTCGACCGGGACCAGGTGCCCGGCGACGGGGTCCTCTCCTACGCTGTCGACGTGTCGGACCGGACTGCGGTCGCGGCCGCCGTGCTCGAGGCGGCGGAGGCGCTGGGCGGGCTGGATGCCGTGGTCACGGCCGCCGGCATCGACAGGTGCGGGCGCCTGGACGAGGTGGAGGCCGCGGAGTGGGAGCGGGTGATCATGGTCAACCTGCTGGGCACCGCGAACGTCGTGCGGGCCGCCCTGCCGCACCTGCTGAAAACCCACGGTCGTGTCGTCACCGTCGCGTCCTCCCTCGGACTGAAGGCTGTCTCGGACGCCACGGCGTACTGCGCGTCGAAGTTCGGCGTGATCGGCTTCACCCGGGCGCTGGCGGCCGAGACGCGCGGACAGATCGGTGTGACGACGTTGATCCCGGCCGGCATGGCCACCAGGTTCTTCGACGACCGCGACGAGAAATACCGGCCCCAGGACGACTCCAGGCTGAACGACCCCGCCAGGGTCGCGGCGGCGGTGACCTTTGCGCTGGGCCAGCCGACGGGATGCGAAGTGCGTGAGCTGGTGATCACCCACGAGGAGGACGACTCCTGGCCATGAGCTCGCGTACGTCGTCGATCACCGGCCGCACCGGCAGTCCGGCGACGACGGAGTCATCGTGCTCACACCGCACCGGGCTGCTGAAGTCCGCACCACACCGGCCGCAGGCCATCGCCCAGGACACGTGCACCCGGTGCCGTGCGCGCAGCAGCGGGCCGGCGGTGAGCAGGTTGCCGATCCAGTACAGGCTCACCGTTGCCGCTCCGACCGCCTGGGCCAGGTGACGCGGACCGCTGTCATTGGCGACCAGGATGTCGGTTTCGGCGAGCACGCCGACGAGGCCCGGCAGGTCGATGCTTCCGGCGAGCGACAGCGTGGGGGCCACTCCCTCGGCCGGCCGGCCGGCGGCCTCCACCACGTCGCGGGCGATGCCGCGCTCCGACTCGTCGCCGAGCACCACCACCCTCGCACCGTCGGACAGCGCCGCCTTGGCCACCTGGCCGAACCTCTCGGTCGGCCAGCGTCGACGCGGGTCGGTCGAGCCGGGGTGGATGGCCACCACCGGCCCTGACCCGGCCGGCACCAGCTGCACGCCTCGGCGGCGCTCCGCTGCCGTGACCGCGAGGGCCGGCCCGAGCGTGACCGGTGCCGCCCCGGCCAAGCCCACCACCTCGAGGGCACGCAACAGCTCGTGCTGGGTGTGCCCGTACGGCAGGGTTCGTTCCAGCGCCGGCGCATCCGGCGTTCGCATGCCCACGGTGTGGCGTGCTCCGATGTCGAGCAGGAACGGGTTGGAATTCCGGCCGCCGCCGTGCAGTTGCACAGCCAGATCGAACCTCCGCCGGCGCATCCGCCGCACGAATCGTTGGTACTCGGCTGGGTCCTCTGCCCCGGCTCGCAGGCCACGCCCGGCGGGCAGTTCCTCCACCTTGTTGATTGGTCCCGGTCGTCCCTCGAGGAGCCGGTGCTGCGCGCCGGTTCCGAGCAGGGTCAGCTCGGCCGCCGGGTAGGCCGCGGCCAGGGCGGCGAGCGCGGGTTCGACGACCAGCAGGTCGCCCAGCCCGCCCGCCCGCAGTACGGCGATGCGCTGCACATCGGCGAATGGTGCCAGCACGTCTCCGAAGACCACCGGCGAGCCTGCGGGGGTGTCCTGCCGGTCGGCCATGGTGGCTCCTTCGTTTCGGCCCGCTCGGGCTCCACCGGTCCAGGCTGCGAGGTCCTTTCCTTGGTTGTGCCCCCGACGGCAGAAATTGAAACCCGGGTGTGCCGGTCAGCGGATGTGGGTATGGGATCTGCAGGCTCCGACAGAAAAGCCACCGTGCACCAGCGAGACCCCAAGCCGGGAGGACAGGGTGACGAACGATTCCTCGCCCAAGCAGCGGTCCGCCGAGCGCGGCTCCGTGCCGCTCTGGCCTGACCTGCCCGCCGACCTGCGGGTGGCCGCGCCCGCGATCACCGTGATCGGGGACTTCCTGCTCGACATGTGGTGGAGCGGTACCAGCGACCGGCTCTGCCGGGAGGCACCGGCGCCGGTGGTCGACCTGCGTGCCCGGGTTCTGCGGCCGGGCGGGGCGGCCAACACCGCCATGAATCTCGCGGCCCTCGGCGCCAGGGTGCGCGTGGTCGGGTTGGTCGGCGCCGACGACGCCGGACGCGATCTGCGCCGGGCTCTCGGCGACGCCGGCATCGACGTGGCGGGCCTGATCGTGCACCCCGGCGTCAGCACGGCCACCAAGACCCGCATCGTGAGCGGCGGCCAGACCCTGGTGAGAGTCGACGACTCGCACCGGGGTGCTCTGCCCGGCGACGCCCGCCGGTCGGTACTCGACGCCGCCCGGCGCGCCCGGGTGGGGTCGGCGGCGGATGTTTTCGCCGACTACGGTCTGGGCCTGTTCGACGCCGACGGCATCCGCGAACTGGCCGCCCAGAACCATTCGGCGCCGCTGATCGTGGTCGACGCGCACGACGCCGTGCGTTGGGCAGTGCTCGCACCCCAGCTGGTGACCCCCAACGCCGCTGAGGCGGCCAGGGCGCTGGGCCGCCCTGGTCCTCCGGCCGAC
The DNA here is from genome assembly GCF_052113745.1 of Cryobacterium sp. W22_MBD10_FK3. Taxonomy (NCBI): domain Bacteria; kingdom Bacillati; phylum Actinomycetota; class Actinomycetes; order Micrococcales; family Microbacteriaceae; genus Cryobacterium; species Cryobacterium sp. W22_MBD10_FK3. The sequence continues at coordinate 30,985 of NZ_JBGQOH010000012.1, read as the reverse complement.
CATCGAGCCGACTTCTTCCTCGAGCATGCTGACGAGCTGCGCGCCCGCACCGGCGCCGGCATGGTCGCCGTGACCCTCGACGTGGAGGGCAGCCTGCTGCTCGGTCCGGACACCTTCCGGTACCGCACCCGCACATCGCCCGCCCCCGAGCAGAACGCCGCCGGCGCCGGTGACACCTACGTTGCCGCGCTCGCCGTGGCGCGCGGCGCCGGCCTGTCCTGGCCGGTCAGCGCAGAGCTGGCCCAGGTGGCGGCCGACGTCGTGGTGCGCCGGCCGGGCACCGCGGTCTGCTCAACCGCCGACCTGGTCTACGCTCTCGGCGGCAGCACCGACCCGGTGCTGACGGCCGAGGCCCTGGCCGAGCGGATGCGGGCGGAACGGCAAGCCGCCAGGCGCGTCGTGTTCACCAACGGCTGTTTCGATGTGCTGCATCGCGGCCATGTCGCGTACCTTCGCCAGGCCCGCAGGCTTGGCGACGTGCTCGTCGTCGCGGTCAACGGCGACGACTCCACCCGGCGGTTGAAGGGACCGGGCCGGCCGGTGAACCCCGTCGCCGATAGGGCCGCCGTCCTGGCGGCATTGGATTGCGTCGACTACGTCGTCGTGTTCGACACCGACACACCGATTCCGCTGCTCGAGGCCCTGCGCCCGGAAGTGTACGCCAAGGGCGGCGACTACTCCCCCGACATGCTCGACGAGGCCCCGGTGGTCACGTCCTACGGCGGGGAGGTGCGGATTGTGGACTACGTTCCCGCGCACTCCACGACAGCCATCGTCAACCGCATCCTCGGGTCGGCCTCCCCGCGAGCGACGGCGGCCGACTCGTGACCTCCCGGCGTTGGTCCGGTGCCTGGGCGTTGCCGCCGGAGCAGTCGGCGGCGCGCCTCGAGGTACTCATTCCCACCGTGGACCGGGCGGCGGAGCTCGCCGTGACGCTGGCAGGTCTGGCCGGTCAGGACGACCCGCCGTTCAGCGTCACCGTGAGCGAGCAGTCCGAGACCAGTTCCGAATCCAGGCCGGCGGTGGCCGCGATGCTGCGGGTACTGCGTGCCCAGGGCCGCGAGGTGCGTTACCTCGTGCACCGGCCGCGGCGCGGACTCGCCGAACACCGGCAATTCCTGCTCGACCAGTCGGTGGCCGACGCTGTGCTCTTCCTCGACGACGACGTGTGGCTGGAACCTGGCATGCTGGCCCGCCTGTCCGATGCCCTGGATACCCTGCGGTGCGGTTTCGTCGGGGCGGCGGTGCAGGGGCTGTCCTACCTGCACGACAGCCGGCCGGCCCAGCGGGAACCTTTCGAGCTGTGGGACGACGCCGTGCGTCCGGAGGTGCTGCGCAGCGACTCCCCGCAGGTGGACCGGATGACCCTGCACAACGCGGCCAATCTCACCCACGTGGCCGGTGAGCTCACCATCGACAGGGGCAGTTGGCTGGCCTACAAGATCGCCTGGGTGGGCGGCTGTGTGCTGTTCCGCCGGCAGCTCCTGGTCGAGTGCGGCGGATTCGACTTCTGGAGCACGCTGCCGTCCAGTCATGTGGGCGAAGACGTGGTGGCGCAGTGGCGGGTGATGGAACGCTTCGGCGGTGCGGGCATCCTGCCCAGCGGCGCCGTGCACCTCGAAGCGCCGACCACCGTGCCCGACCGCAGCACCGAGGCTGGGGACATCGTCTTCCGCCCCGCCGCCACGTACCCTTGAGGCATGCCCCAGTTCACGGATGTGCCGGTGACGGATGCTGGATCCATCGCCTTGCTCACGCAGTATTTCAGTGATCGCGCCTCCACCTTCCCGAGCTCGGGAGGCTACCGCACCACGTTTCCGCCGCCTGAACAGTTTGTGCCCCCGCGCGGCCTGTTCCTGCTGGTGAGCGAGGAGTCCCAACCGCGAACATTCGTGGGTTGCGGCGGCATCCGGCGCATCGATGACGGAGCGGATGGCGCTGTGCGATTCGAGGCCAAACACCTCTGGCTGCAACCGCAGGTGCGCGGCCGCGGCTGGGGCAGCCTGCTGCTCGCCGAGCTGGAGAAGCGGGCCAGGCAGTTCGGGGCCACGGAGCTGGTGCTCGACACCAACTCGAGCCTGGAGGCGGCGGGCCGGCTCTACCAGCGCTCCGGGTACGTGGACGTACCGCCGTACAACGACAACCCGAACGCCACCAATTGGTACCGCAAGAGCCTCGGCTGAGCTGGTCAGACCTGAGCGGCTAGAACAGCAGCGGGTCCGGCAGGCCGGTGCGCAACTCCACCGGCAGGTGGCCGAGGTCGTTATGGGTGACCAGTGACCACGGCCGCCCGGGCTTCTGCTGCAGCACGGTGAGGCCGCAGTTGGCCTGGTTGATGCTGATCCACCGCCAGTCCGGCGCCCCGAGCACCTCACGCACGAACCAGGCGATCACGAAGTTGTGTGTGATCAGCAGGTCGTGCCGGGGGCCACGGTGCGGATGCAGGAACTCGGCGACCGCGTCTTCCATCTGGGCGCGCCCGGCCTCGATCGATTCTTCGCTGACGGAGTTGAAGAACGCCCCGTACGACTTGGGCATCTCCGGGGACCGGCCGGACGGCACACAGTCGAACAGCAACGGCGACGGCTCCGGGGTGAGCGACGGCAACCGGTCCGCGATGATCGCGGCAGTCTCCGCGGCGCGCTGCAGCGGCGAATGCCAGGCACCGGTGAACGGCACCCCGCCGAGGCGCTCGGCGATGAGGTGCGCCTGACGCTTGCCGCGCGGCGACAGCGGGCCGTCCGGCAGGCCGTACTCGGCGTCCTGCTGTTCGCCGTGTCGCACAAGGTAGAGGTACTGGGGCATCATCGCCCTTTCGGTTGATGTCGGGACATGTCGAACCGGATCCGGGGCTCGCCGGGAAGAACTGGTCAGCTCGGCGGGCGCGGCACGGTTCTGCGGGACAGCACGGTGTCGAAAACGTCTTCCTCGAGCGCGCCGACGGCGGCGATCGAGAACGGCCGGGCCACCATGTCCGCGGCCAGCTGCTGCACGTCGTCCGCGCTGACCAGCGCGAGGCGCCGCAGGGCCTCGTCGAGGTCCACGAACTCGCCCAGGGTGATCTCGGAGCGGCCGAGCCTGGACATCCGCGTGTCGGAGTCTTCGAGGGCCAGGGCGGATGCGCCGGAGAGTTGGCCGGAGGCCCGCTTCATCTCGTCGGCGGTCACGCCGTGGTCGGCGAGGCGGTGCAGCTCGTCGAGCATGATCTCGGTGACCTGCCCGGCCTTGGCGGGGGTGCAGCCGGCGTACATGCCGAAGATGCCCGCATCCGAGTAGCCTGGCGCGAACGAATAGACGGAGTAGGCCAGGCCGCGCTTTTCGCGTACCTCCTGGAACAGCCGCGACGACATGCCGCCGCCGAAGATGGAGGTGAGCACGTTCATGGCCACCCGGCGGTCGTCGGCGGCCACCAGGCCCGGCACGCCGATCAGCAGGTTGGCCTGTTCCAGCGGCCGGTGCACGACGCTGACGGGTTGGCCCTGGTTGATCACCGCTGCGGTGCCGGAGCGGCGTCCCACCGGTGCGGCGCACTCGCCCAGGTCCCAGCCGGCCTGCAGCAGCGACCGGGTCACGGCGGCCACGAGCACGTCGTGGTCCACGGCGCCGGCGACGGTCACGACCAGGTCCTGCGGCCGGTAGTTGGCACGATAGTGCTCCCAGACCGCGTCACGGCTTGCGGCGCGGATGGTGTCCGGGCTGCCGCCGATCGGCCGGCCCAGCGGATGCGTGCCCATGACGGCCTGGAAGAACCGTTCGTTGGCGACGTCGGCCGGGTCGTCGTCGGCCATCGCGAGTTCCTCGAGGATGACGCCGCGTTCGGTTTCGAATTCGGCGGGATCCAGCAGCGACGAGGTGATCATGTCGGTGAGAACCTCGACGGCCATGGTGAGGTCCCGGTCCTGCACCTTGGCGTAGTAGCAGGTGTATTCCTTGGCCGTCATGGCGTTGTGCTCGCCGCCGACGGCGTCGAACGCTATCGCGATGTCGAGCGCGGTGCGCTGCTTGGTGCCCTTGAACAGCAGGTGCTCGAGAAAGTGGGTGGACCCGAAGTGGCCGACCTGCTCGTCGCGGGAACCCACGGCCACCCAGTAACCGATGGTGAGGCTACGGCTGCCCGGAACCTGTTCGGTGACGATGCGCACCCCGCTGGGCAGCACGCTGCGCCGCACGAGGGAGTCACCGGCGGCCCGAAACGAGAGTTCGGTCAGGTCAAGGGGAAATTCAACGGCGCCGTTCATATCAGGTCAACCTTACGACACCACGCTGTGCGGGGCCTGCCGGTCGGGTTGGCGGGCCGGGGGTCAGGCGGAGACCTTGTCGAGGTCGACCATGTCCGCCCGGCCCAGCCGCACGGCGGCCGCGGCCACGAGGGCATCCACCTGGTCCGGCCGGCTCGCGCTGGCCACCGGCGCCACCACGCCCTCCCTGGCCAACAGCCAGGCCAACGCGATCGTCGACGGTGCCACACCGTGGTCCTCCGCGATGCGTTCGAGCACGGCCAGCACCTTCAGGCCGGTGCGGTTGAGGTACGCCGACGCCCGGCCGGCGCGGATGCTGTCGGTGAGGTCGGCCTTGGAGTGGTATTTGCCGGTGAGGAAACCGTGCGCGAGAGCGAAATACGGCATCACGGCCAGCCCCTGCGCGCGGGTGACCAGGGCCAGGGACGATTCGTAGGAGACCCGGTTCATCAGGTTGTACGGAGTCTCGACGGCCACGAACCTCGGCAGGCCGTTGGCGGCCAGAACCCGGGCTTCCATCAGGCGTTCTGCCGTGAAGTTCGATGCCGCCAGGTGGCCGACGGTGCCGTCGGCGATGAGCATTTCCATGGCACCGAGACTCTCCTCCAGCGGAACGTCGAGGTCGTCGAAGTGGAAGTGCAGCAGGTCGATGTGATCGGTGCCGAGCCGCTCCAGGGACGCGTGCACGGCCCCGACGATGCTGCGCGGCGAGAGTCCGGGGTTGTCGCGGTTGCGGCCGATCTTGGTGGAGATGACGACGTCGTCCCGGACGCCCCTGGTTCGCATCCACGACCCGATCAGCACCTCACTGCGGCCCGCCGCGTAGCTGTCGGCGGTGTCGAGGAAATTGCCGCCGAGCTCCCAGTGCCGGTCCAGGATCGCCATCGCGGTGTCACCGTCGGTGGTCCAGCCGAAGACGCTGCAGCCCAGGGCGAGCGGATGCACGGTGAGGTCGGTGTCGCCGATGGTGCGGCGGATGCCGGCGGCGCGTTTCGGCAGCCGCACGGGTGCCGTGTGCTGCACCTGCACCGGGCGGGTCTGCAGGGCGAGGGCCTCTGCCGCCGCCCTCTGTTCGAGGGGCAGGACGTCCAGGCGCGGGTCCGGCTCGGTGGTACTCGTGGCTGTCCTGTCGCCGTTTTGCACGCCAACCCCCGCGACTCCACCAGTCACCATGCCGTTCTTCACGCTTCCACCACCCCTCGAACGGGTGAGCGCGGCTCCACGCAAACCCGTGTAAAGCCGACAATAACCCGATCCGCCAGATCCGCTGGGGGCGCGCGGCAAGCGTTACCGAAACGTGTGCCTTAACCCCCGATCGGCTGGGCAATGTGCCTTCGGAGCCGCTCCCCACCGTCGAGGAGTAGTCTTTTCGGCATGTCCGACTCCCCGCTCTACGACATCCCGCTCACCCTGATCGACGGCACGCCCACCACGTTCGGCCGCTTCGCCGGCAAGACCGTGCTGGTCGTCAACGTGGCGTCGAAGTGCGGCTTCACCCCGCAGTACGCGGGGCTCGAGGCGCTCTATCGCCGGTTCGCCGACGACGGCCTGGTCGTGCTCGGGTTGCCGTGCAACCAGTTCATGGGCGAGGAACCCGGCAGCGAAGAGGACATCCAGCAGTTCTGCGAGCTCAACTTCGGCGTCACCTTCCCGCTCACCGCCAAGGTGGACGTGCGCGGCAAGCATCAGCATCCGCTCTACGCCCAGCTCACCGCGTTCAAGAAGGGCGTGCTGCCCGGCCTGATCAAGTGGAACTTCGAGAAGTTCCTGGTGAACGCGGACGGCGTGATCGTGGACAGGTTCGCGTCGACGGTCGAGCCCGAATCGGCCCAGCTCGTGGGCGCGATCGAGAAGGCCCTGGCGCGCGCGACCGCCTGATCTCGGCACGCTCGACCGCACTACGCCGGTCAGGCGTCCCAGCTGCACACGCAGAGCTCGTTGCCCTCCGGGTCGGCGAGCACCCACCAGTCCGGGGCGTGCTCGTCGGTGAGCAGCACTCCCCCGACGTCGATAATGTCGGCCACCCGCTCCTCACAGTCGGCCACGGGCACGTACACGTCCAGGTGGATGCGGTTGCGCTCGGTGCGCGGAATCTCCATGTGTTGGAACCACACCTTGGGGCCGACGCCGCGGGGATCGCGCAGTTCGAGGTCGTCGGCCGGTCCGAACTCCCGGTAGCCCAGGCCCACCCGCCAGAACGGGCGCACCGCTTCGGCATCGCTGCAGTCGATTGCCACATCGGCACGGCTGGGCACGAGACGGGTGGCTTCGGCGTGCTGCTCGGCCGCGAGCTCCTGGATGCGCAGGGCGAGCCGCAGATCCCGTTCGGTGACGCCGCCCACATCGTGGCTCTGTAGTTCGAACTCCACGGTTCCGTAGCCGAGCTTCACGTCCGGGTGGTGGTCCAGCGCCTCGGCGTCGGCGGCCACGGCATCCACCAGACGAACGGCCGTGGCGAAATCCGGGGTGCGGTAGGTCGCGTACAGCGTTCCCTCCAGATGCAGGAAGTCACCCCCGGCGAGCACCGAGCGGGTTTGGGCGGGAGTCAGGGTGTTCGCCGTGTCGTTCATCCGACCACTCTTCCGTGCGGCGCCGACCCGGTCAACCCTCGTCGGAGCGCCGTGCTTCCTCTACGAGCGGGCAAGTACTTGACCATCCGCGCAGCCGATGCCGGTCTCGGTGTGCACTGTGCCCTGTTCAGGGGTCACTCTGCGTGCTACGGTCAGGCAGTATGCACCACGTGGACAAAGTCGACCTTGAATTGCTCCGTGCGCTGTGCGCCGACCCGGACAGCACGTTCGTGGGGCTGGCGCAAACCCTCGGCCTCTCCCGCAACACGGTGCAGGCCCGGATGAGTCGACTGGCGGAGTCCAAGGTTTTCCTCGCGTTCGATCGTCGGATCAGCCCGGCCGTGCTCGGCTATCCGTTGACGGCGTTCATCGAGGTGTTCATCGTGCAAAAGCGCGCCGCCGAGATCATCGCCCAACTCAGCACGATCCCTGAGGTCGTGCAGGCGCACGGCATGAGCGGGGCGGCCGATCTTCTGGTGCAGGTCGCCTGCTCGGACGCCGAAGACCTGTTCCGGATCGACCGCACCATCCTCGCCTGCGAGGGTGTCGAGCGCACCGAGACCGCCCTGGCGATGGGCGAGCTCATCCCGTTCCGGATCGTGCCGCTGCTCGAGCGCGGCGTACGGCCCCGCCCCGCCTAGCGCCCGGCCCCCCAGACGCGAAAAGGCCCGCCCTGCCGAAGCAGGACGGGCCTTCCGTCTGACCGGCACACCTGGCGAGAGGTGGCCGGCAGAACTAGTGACTAACCTTCGGCCGGAGCTTCGGGTCCCTCGGATGCAGCGTCACGACCGTGCGTGTCGGCTTCATCGGCGAGGACCGGGGCGAGCGAAAGCTTGCCACGGTCGTCAATCTTGGTGATCTCAACGAGGACCTTCTGGCCCACGCCGAGGACGTCTTCGACGTTCTCCACGCGCTTGCCGCCGGCGAGCTTGCGCACCTCAGAGATGTGCAGCAGGCCGTCCTTGCCCGGGAGGAGCGAGACGAAGGCGCCGAAAGCGGCGATCTTCACGACAGTTCCGAGGAACTGCTCGCCAACCTCGGGGTTGGTGGGGTTCGCGACGGAGTTGACCATGGCGCGAGCGGCCTCGGCCGAGGGACCATCGACAGCACCGATGTACACGGTGCCGTCTTCCTCGATCGAGATGTCGGCTCCGGTCTCGTCCTGGATCGAGTTGATCATCTTGCCCTTCGGGCCGATGAGCTCGCCGATCTTGTCGACGGGGATCTGCACGCTGATCACGCGGGGCGCGGTCGGTGCCATCTCGTCGGGCTTGTCGATCGCGGCGTTCAGCACGGCGAGGATCGTCGTGCGAGCATCCTTCGCCTGCGTCAGCGCACCGGCCAGGACCGACGCGGGAATGCCGTCGAGCTTGGTGTCGAGCTGGATCGCTGTGACGAATTCGCTGGTGCCGGCAACCTTGAAGTCCATGTCGCCGAGGGCGTCTTCGGCGCCGAGGATGTCGGTCAGAGCCGCGTAGCGGGTCTTGCCGTCGACGGTGTCGGAGATGAGGCCCATGGCGATGCCGGCGACCGGGGCGCGCAGCGGCACTCCGGCGTTCAGCAGCGACAGGGTGGAAGCGCAAACGGAACCCATCGAGGTGGAACCGTTGGAGCTGAGCGCCTCGGAGACCTGACGGATGGCGTACGGGAATTCCTCACGCGTGGGCAGCACGGGAACCAGGGCACGCTCAGCGAGCGCTCCGTGGCCGATCTCGCGACGCTTGGGCGTGCCGACCCGACCGGTTTCACCGGTGGAGTAGGGCGGGAAGTTGTAGTTGTGCATGTAACGCTTCTTGGTGACCGGGCTCAGGGAGTCGATCGTCTGCTCGAGCTTGAGCATGTTCAGCGTGGTGACACCCAGGATCTGGGTTTCGCCGCGCTGGAAGATAGCGGAACCGTGCACGCGCGGGATGACCGCAACCTCGGCGTCGAGCGGGCGGATGTCGGCCAGGCCGCGTCCGTCCATACGGACACCCTCGTTGAGCACGCGTGAGCGCACGACGAGCTTGGTGACGGACTTGTACGCCGCGCCGACCTGGTTGTTGGCGGTTGCGGGCAGTTCGCCCGCTTCGACCTTGGCCGCGACGGCGGTCTTGACGGATGCCTTGAGCACGTCGTCGGCATCCTGACGCGCGATCTTGTCGGCGATCACGTAGACGTCCTTGAGGCCGTCGTACGCGAGGGCTGCGACGGCGTCGTAGACCTCGGTGGTGTACGGCGGGAACAGCGGGTAGTTGCCGGTGGGCTTGGACGCGGCGGACGCGACCTGCTGCTGGGCGACGATGAGCTGCTTGATGAACGGCTTGGACGCCTCGATACCCTCGGCGATGACCTCTTCGTTCGGCTTGATGGCGCCGCCCTGGATCAAGGTCCAGGCGTTGTCGGTGGCTTCGGCCTCGATCATCATGATCGCGACGTCTTCGCTGCCATCGGCATCCGTCACAACGCGGCCGGCGACGACCATGCTGAACACTGCCTCTTCAACCTGCGAGTGCTTCGGGAAGGCGACCCACTGGCCGGAGCCGTTGTCGTCGGGGATGAGGGCGACGCGAACGCCACCGATCGGACCGGAGAACGGCAGGCCGGCGATCTGGGTCGACATGGACGCGGCGTTGATGGCCAGCACGTCGTAGTACTCGTCGGGCGCGATGGCCAGAACGGTGACGACAACCTGGATCTCGTTGCGCAGGCCGTCGACGAACGACGGGCGCAGCGGCCGGTCGATCAGGCGGCAGGTGAGGATCGCTTCGGTCGACGGGCGACCTTCGCGGCGGAAGAAGCTGCCCGGGATGCGGCCAGCGGCGTACATGCGCTCTTCAACGTCGATCGTCAGCGGGAAGAAGTCGAAGTTGTCCTTCGGCTGCTTGCTGGCGCTCGTGGCGGAGAGAAGCATGGTCTCTTCGTCGATGTAGGCGGCGGCAGAGCCCTGCGCCTGCTGGGCGAGACGCCCGGTTTCGAAACGGATGGTGCGCTTGCCGTACTTGCCGTTGTCGATAACGGTCTCGGCGAACGTGATTTCTGGACCCTCCATATGGGGGTTCTCTCCTTTGTTTAGACTCGTTTGCCCGTGTGGCGCGCGAGTGGGACATCGGAGCAGGAACGCAGCAGAACAAGCTGCCGAACATGTGTTGGGCGCTGACGTTGCTGGCCACCAGTAGAAATTCACCAACGGCGCTGTGCCTGGCACCGTGTTTTTTGACACTGTCGCGTTGGGAAACCACCACCGAGGACCAGCGTCCTGCCAGTCTGCTCCGGGTATTACCGGTAGATCCGAAGAACTACCTGACCAAGCCTAGCAGAACAGGGGTTAAACGATAGGGATGACGGCGTCGAAGACCGGGCCGTCTGCGCAGACCAGCGGCCCCTCCACACTGGGGTCGGTGCGCACCGGGGCGGCGCAGCCGTGGCAGTAGCCCAGGCCGCAAGCCATGTGCGCTTCGAGCGAGGCCTGCACCGGCACTTCCCAGTGCGCGCCGAGCTCGGCGGCGAGCCGGGCGAGCACGCCGGCGCCGCAGACCATGACCACGTCGGGCGGGGTCTTCTCCGTCGTCGTGCCGTCGAAGTGGCCGCGCAGCCGGGCGCTCAGTGCCGTCAGGTCGCTGGTGCCGTCGTCGTCGGTGGCTTCGAGCACGCGTACGCCCAGTTCGGCGCAGTCGGTGCGACCGAGCAGTTGGTCGGCGCTGCGACCGCTGAGCACCATGGTGGTGCGGATGCCCGCCGCCGCGGCATCCTCGGCGGCGCCCATCACGCCGCAGATGCCGACGCCGCGACCGATGAGCAGGACGGTGCGGGTGCCGGCGGGGAACTCGAAGCCACGGCCGAGCGGGCCGGTGAGCTGCAGGGTGCCGCCGACGGGCACGGCGGCCAGGGCACGGGTGCCGCGGCCGACGACGCCGTAGATCAGCTCGATCGTGCCGGGCGCGGCAGCGGTCGCCGGCTGGTGGGTGCTGGCGGGGCGAGCCGGCGTGGCCGGGCGGCGGCGATGGATGGCCATCGGCCGGGGCAGCAGAATCGTGGCGCCGTCGTGCGGGGGCACCGTGATCATGAGGAATTGGCCGGCCTGGGCCGTGGCGGCGATGGTGTCGCTGGCCAGGACCAGGCGGCGGTAGCGCTCCCCCACCGGTTCGTGCACGAGCACCAGGGCGTCGTCCCACACCGGTTGCGGCCGTGACACGGCCGAGCGCGGTCGCACCGAGATGAGCCCCTCCAGGGCGCGTTCATCAGCCTCGGCAAACGCGCGTGCCCGCGCGGCGGCCTCGCGACCTGCCGTGTACTCGGCTGTCGCCCGCCTGCGTCCGTCCCCACCTCGCTGGTCGAGCGTGTCGAGACCCCGTGACCCGACCTGCGGGGTGTCGACAGGCTCGACCAACGCATGGTTGCGTTCGGAGGACAGGTTCGGGTTCACAGCGCAGCCTCCAGCTCAAGCAACTCGCGAATACTGCCCACCCCGGCATCCATGCACCGTTGCCGCAACCCGCGCGCGATCTCCACCGCCGCGAACGGCCGCGCGAAGCTGGCCGTGCCCACCTGCACTGCTCTGGCCCCCACCGAGAAGTAGTCCAGGGCGTCGTCGACAGAGCCGACCCCACCGCAGGCGATCACGGGAATCTGCACCGCCCGCGACGCCAGCCAGACCAGCCGCAGCACGATCGGCTTGATCGACGGGCCGGACAGCCCGCCGATGACGTTGCCGAGAATGGGTCGGCGGGTGAGCGCATCCAGCGGCATCGCCGGTATCGAATTGGCCACACAGACCGCGTCGGCGCCGGCCTCCTCGGCGGCCCGCGCGCAGGCGGCGATGGAGGCGACCAGCACGGGCAGCTTCACGATGATGGGCTTGTCGGTGACCAGGCGCACGGCGGCGACGACCTCGCGGATCGCGGCCGGATCCGAGCCGATGTCGGTGCCGTCACGATCGAGGTTGGGGCAGGACACATTGAGCTCGTAGGCCGCGCCGTGCTCGCCGAGCGCCGCCACGACCGGCGCGTATTCGCCCGGCCGGTGCCCGCCGACGCTGATGATGGTGGGTGCGTCCAGCGCCGCATACCGGGGATGCAGCGTGGCCAGGTAGCCGGCCGGGCCGTGGCTGGGGATGCCGACACTGTTGACCATGCCGGCGGGGATCTCGGTGAGCCTGTGCACCGGGTTGCCGCCGCGGGCGGAACCGAAGACGGTCTTGGTGACGGTCGCGCCCAGCTCGGCGACCGGGATGAGCGCGCCGAGCTCAGGGCCGAAGCAGCCGGATGCCGGCATCACCGGGGTGTGCAGCGTGAGGGTGCCGATGCGCACGGAGAGGTCGACCGCCGGGGCGCCGGCCGGGTCGAGCGGGTCGGGGGCAGCGGCGAAAAACGCGGCGCGGGCATCCGGGGCCACGGCGCGGGCATCCGGGACTGCGGTGCCGGCTTGCGGGGCCGCGGCGCGGGCATCCGGGGCCGCGGTGCCGTCGAGAACGGGGACCATGCGACGACCTGTCTGCGCGGTTGTCACGGGTTCCGTCTCGCGGAAGCACTCTCTCCGGCGCACCGCGTTTCAGTCTGCCGCCTGCCGCGCGGCTCCATCAGAGCCGAAAGTCCCGGCACACCCGGTGAGCACGCGAAAGCGGTCGTGGGGTCACCTCAGCGAGCTGAGGCGACCACACGACCGCTTTCGTGGGACGCACGTGACCACACGACCGCTTTCGTGGAGCGGAACTAGCGGGGCGGGAACATCCCGGCGGGGTTGAAGTCCGCGGGCAGTTCGAACGGGTCGCGCACCCGGGCGGACCGGTCGGAGCGGGCGACCAGGGCCGAGAGCTCCCCCGCCGCGCGCTCGATGCGGGCCGGCAGGGTCTGCACCCGGCTGTCGACGCGGCCGCCGTCACCTGTGCCCCAGTCTTCCGAGGCGGCGAACACCGAGGTGGGCACCACCACGGCGTGCAGGTAGGTGAACATCGGCCGCAAGGCGTAGTCCAGCGCCAGCGAGTGCCGCGGAGTTCCCGCGGTCGCACCGATCAGCACCGGCTGATCGGTGAGCGACCGGTTGTCGATCACGTCGAAGAAGGTCTTGAACAGGCCGCTGTAGCTGGTCGTGAAGATCGGGGTGACGGCGATGAGGCCGTCGGCCGAGGTGACGGCCTCGATCATCTCTTCCAGCCGCGGGTTGGCGAACCCGGTGAGCATGTTGTTCATGATGTCCTGCGCATAGTCGCGCAGCTCGTAGGTCACCACCTTCGTCGTGATGCCCTCGTCGGCCAGCCGCGCCACGGTGGCCGTGGCGAGCTTGTCGGCGAGCAACCGGGTCGACGACGGCTGGCTGAGGCCGGCCGAGACAACCGCGAGGGTGCGCTCGGTCATCCTAGGCTCCTGTCTTGGTCGCACCGGCGAGGCCGAATGCGGCTCCGTTGGCACGGCGGTGCGGCGCGATGGCGCCGGCGGTGTCGAGGTCGTCGCGCGCAGCGGATGCGACGGCATCCGTCGCGGGGGCGGCGCCGGCGGCAAGCACCAGGGACTCGTGGGTGGGACCCTCGGGCACATCGGCGGGACGGTTCTTCGCGAACTCCTTGCGGAGCACGGGCACGACCTCCTCGCCGAGGATGTCGAGCTGCTCGAGCACGGTCTTCAGCGGCAGGCCGGCGTGGTCCATCAGCCAGAGCTGGCGCTGGTAGTCGCCCACGTAGTCCCGGAAGCCCAGGGTGCGGTCGATGACTTCCTGCGGGCTGCCCACGGTGAGCGGGGTCTGCTCGGTGAAGTCCTCCATGCTCGGGCCGTTGCCGTAGACCGGCGCGTTGTCGAAGTACGGGCGGAATTTGCGCTTGGCGTCCTGCGAGTTCTTGCTCATGAAGACCTGGCCGCCAAGGCCGACGATCGCCTGCGCGGCGGTGCCGTGACCGTAGTGCTCGAAGCGGTTGCGGTAGTACTTCACCATCTTCGCGGTGTGCGAGGCGGGCCAGAAGATGTGGTTGGAGAAGAAGCCGTCGCCGTAGTACGCGGCCTGTTCGGCGATTTCGGGGCTGCGGATGCTGCCGTGCCAGACGAACGGAGCCACGCCGTCGAGCGGGCGCGGGGTGGATTGGAAGCCCTGCAGCGGGGTGCGGAACTGGCCTTCCCAGTCGACGTAGTCCTCCCGCCACAGGCGGCGGAGCAGCGCGTAGTTCTCCAGCGCCAGCGGGATGCCCTGGCGGATGTCCTGGCCGAACCAGGGGTAGACCGGGCCGGTGTTGCCGCGGCCCAGGGTGAGGTCGACCCGGCCGTCGGCCACGTGCTGCAGCATCGCGAAGTCCTCGGCGATCTTCACGGGGTCACTCGTGGTGATCAGCGTCGTGGCGGTGGAGAGGATGATCCGCTCCGTCTTGGCCGCGATGTAGCCGAGCATGGTCGTCGGGCTCGACGGCACGAACGGCGGGTTGTGGTGCTCGCCGGTGGCGAAGACGTCGAGGCCGACCTCTTCCACCTTCTGGGCGATGGTGAGCATGGCCTTGATGCGCTCGTGCTCGGTGGGGGTGCTCCCGTTGGTGGGATCGGTGGTGAGATCGCCGACAGTGAAGATTCCGAACTGCATTTCCAGCCTCCAAGACTCAATGCGTTTGCATGTATGTGGGTGTCAACGGCGGATGACCCGATCCTATTCCCGACCCATTATCGCGGCAGCAGACCGAAACGGCTCGGCGCCGGCTGACCGGGGTGTCCCGCGCTCCCCCTCGGCGGCCGCGTCTCCCCAGAGTGGTGCCAGCCGAGCCCCGGACGCTACATTGGACGGACGATTATTTCTGCAGGCAACCAATTCGTGTGACGCCGGATGGCCCGGGCTCGCCCGCGCTGGACCTCCCGGCTTGGGAGGACCCCGTGACCAGTCTCGACAACCGCACCGTGCCCGCGCGCTCCGCCCCCGCGCCCAGCGACGCCCCGTCCGCCGCGGCCCCGTGGTGGACCACCGCCGTGGTCTATCAGGTCTATCCGCGCAGCTTCGCCGACTCCAACGGCGACGGTATCGGCGACCTCGGCGGTGTGCGCGGCAAGCTGGACTATCTCGCCGAGCTCGGCGTCGACGCGATCTGGCTCTCCCCGGTGTACCCGTCGCCGCAGCACGACAACGGCTACGACATTCGCGACTACCAGGACATCGACCCGGTGTTCGGCAGCCTGGCCGAGTTCGACCTGCTGTTGGCCGAGGCCCACGAGCGCGGCCTCAAGATCGTGATGGACCTGGTGGTCAACCACACCAGCGACGAGCATCCGTGGTTCGTCGAGTCGCGCTCGTCACTGGACAACCCCAAGCGCGACTGGTACTGGTGGCGGCAGCCCGGCGCCGACGGCGCCGAGCCCAACGGTTGGGGCAGCGCGTTCTCCGGCCCGGCCTGGACCCTCGACGAGACGACGGGTGAGTACTACCTGCACCTGTTCGCCACCCAGCAGCCCGACCTCAACTGGGAGAACCCTGAGGTGCGGAGCGCGGTCTACGACATGATGAACTGGTGGCTGGACCGCGGCGTCGACGGGTTCAGGATGGACGTGATCAACTTCATCGCCAAGCAGGTGGAGCTGGTCAGCGGACCGGCAGCGTCGACGGGCGGCGGCTCCCCGATGGGCGCGCAGATCCACGACTACCTGCAGGAGATGCACCGAGCCGTGTTCGCCGGCCGCACCGGCGAGCACCTCACCGTGGGCGAGATGCCCGGGGTGAGCATCGACGATGCCGTGCTGTTCACGGATGCCGCACGCGCCGAGGTCGACATGATCTTCCAGTTCGAGCACGTCTCGCTCGACCAGGGCAGCCACAAGTTCGACCCGCTGCCCCGCGACCTGGTGCCGCTGAAGAAGAGCCTGGCCCGGTGGCAGGACGGCCTGGCCGAGACCGGCTGGAACAGCCTGTACCTGAACAACCACGACCAGCCCCGGCTGGTGTCACGGTTCGGCAATGACACCGATTTCCGCTACGAGTCGGCCACGCTGTGGGCGCTGGTACTGCACCTGCACCGTGGCACGCCCTATATCTATCAGGGCGAAGAGATCGGCATGACGAACGTGCGGTTCGACGGCATCGAGCACTACCGCGACATCGAATCGCTCAACCACTACCGGGAGGCCGTGGAGCAGTTCGACCAGTCTCCGGCGAGTGTGCTGGCCGGGGTGCACGCCATGGGCCGCGACAACGCCCGCACACCGATGCAGTGGGATGACTCCGAGCACGCCGGGTTCAGCACCGGCACCCCGTGGCTGGCGGCGAACCCGAACTACCGCACCATCAACGTGGCGGCCGACCGCGCGGCTGCCCGCAGCGTTTTCGGTTTCTACCAGCGGCTGATCGAACTGCGCCACTCCGATCCCGTGGTCGCGCTCGGTGCCTTCACACTGATCGCCCCCGACCACGACCGGCTCTACGCGTTCACGCGCATCCTGAACGGCCAGACGCTGCTGGTGCTGGCCAACGTCTCGGATGCCCCGTTGACCGTGCAGGGCGACTGGCTGCCCGACGACATCTCGGGCGCCGAGCTGCTGCTGGGCAACTACCCCGGTGACGGTTCCGCGGCGCTCCGCCCCTGGGAGGCCCGGCTCTACAGGCTCTAGGAGGGGGCCGGTCGGCCCCGTTGACCGGCCCCGGCGTCCGGGCGTACGCTGCCCGCGAAGCCTGGATCGGCTTCGATCTGGGTTCCGGTCGACCGGAAGGAGGCCTGCCATGCGCAGGGCCTATCAGATCGTGTGCCACATCATCGCTGTCTGCGTCGTTGTGCAGGCCGCCGTGATCGCGTGGTCAACGTTCGCAATCCTCAATGCCTCCGACGAGGGCGGTACCGTCTCGGTGGAGTCGGGCGTCACCGGCTTCATTGTGCACAGCGCCGTGGGCCAGCTGGTCATCCCGCTGCTGGTGCTCACCGTGCTCGTGATCGCGCTGATCGCTCGCATCGGCATCAGCTGGGCGGTCTGGCTGCTGGTGGCCGTCCTGGTGCAGTTGTTCCTCGGCTACACCTCGTTCGACGTTCCCGGCCTCGGCCTGTTGCACGGCATCAACGCCTTCGTCATCCTCGGCCTGGCCGAGACGGGTGCCAGGATGGTCGGGACGCAGCCGAGCGGCGCGAAGAGCGTACGCACGCCGGCAGCTGAGCGCACCGCGCTGGACGACTCGGCCTGACCGAACCGGGCCGGCCATGCCGCGCCCGGTCACTCGGACCGGTTGCCGTGCGGGCCGCCCTGCTCGAACGGGCTCGTCACGCCCCGGTAGGTCAGCGCCATCATCATCCCCTCGGCAGCGTGGTCGAGGTTGTGGCAGTGGTCCATCCAGATGCCCGGGTTGTCGGCGGTGGTTTCGACCACCCACACCTCGCCTGGCTGCACGTCGAAGGTGTCCAGCCAGAGCGGCGCCCCGGTCGACGGGCGGCCGTCCCGCGACAGCACCCGCACATGATGGCCGTGCACGTGCATCGGATGCGTCTCCAGCCCACGGTTGACCACCGTGAGCCGCACCGTGTTCCCCTCGCTCACCTCGATGCTCGGAATGTGCGGGAACACCTGACCGTTGACGGTGTACCCGTAGGCGGGCCGGCCGGCCAGGAACCGGGGGTTGCGGTCCAGGACCATGGTCGCCTCCACCCGGCCGGCTCCGGCCGGCAGCGCCTGGTCGGTGGGCGTGCCGTAGCGCAGCAGGTCGAGGTCGCCGGATGCGGGGGCCGCCGGGGGCGCCGCCGTTTCGGCCGGCCCGAGCGTGAGGATGGCCGTCGTCGAAGCGTTGCTGCTGAGGCGCACACCGGTCTCCGGCACCGTCACCGAGACATCCAGTCGCCCGCCCGCGGGGACCCGGAGCGCCTGGCCGGCGACCGGCGTGCCGCCGGCCAGGTCGCGGCCGTCTGCGGCGACCACGGTGAACGGGGCTCCGTCGAGGGTGAAGCGGTGCGGCACCTGGTCGGTGTTGACCAGCCGCAGCCGCACGGATTGCCCGGCGGCGACATCCCGGGCCGACGCCACATCGGAATCGCCGAGGATCACCGCGGTGCTCAGCGTGTGCAGCGGCACCGTGAGGTCGACCGATTCGGCGACCCCGGCCGGCGGCAGCACCACCAGGGTGCCGAACAGTCCGCGCCGCACACCATCGGCCGACACCTGGTGGGTGTGATACCAGTAGGTGCCGGTGTCGGTGGCCGCGAACCTGTAGGTGAACGAGTCGCCGGGCAGCACGGCGTCCTGGGTGACCCCGGCGACGCCGTCCTCGCCGGCCGGCACGTCGTAGCCGTGCCAGTGGATGGTGACGCCCTCCTCGATGTCGGCGTTGTGCAGAGTCACCTCGACCAGGTCGCCCTGGGTGACCCGCAGTTCCGGGCCGGGCAGCGACCCGTAGGTCCACGCCGCCACGCTCTTGCCCGAAGCAAGCGTCACCCGCTGCTGCTGCGCCGTGAGGTCGAAGGATCGTAGGGTGCCCGGCGTGTCGGCGGGTGTGCGCAGGTCGGTCACCGACACGCCGCCCGGCGGTGCCGTCGCCGGGTCGGCGGCGCCGTGTTCGTGGGTCGCCGACAACGCCCCCGGCGCTGCGACGCTGCCGAGCCACACCACTCCGAGGGATGCCGCGACGACGAGCACGCAGAATGCTGCGAGCCCGGTGACCACCCGCGTCGGCCGCCCCGCGCCCACAGCCCAGGCCAGCGCGGCGCTCAGGAGCACGAGCGCCAGCAGCACCAGCGCCGGAATGAGCTCCAACGGATAGCCGATCACCAGCCGGGCGATGATCCCGGCGGCGCCGGCCGCGGCAGCACCGACAAGAGCCGCTCGGCCGTGCGCGCCGGGAGCGGGGCGGATGCCGCGGGCCACGGCCACCAGCTCGGGGACGGCGAGCACGCCGACGGCGACCGACGCGGCGACGGCCACCGGCAGCGCGAACACCACCTTCTCCTGAACGAACCACCAACCGTGACCGGCGAGCAGGGCGGTGCAGAACACCTGGGCGAGAAGACCCAGGGCGCCGACGCCGAACAGGGCGATCACGAGCCAGGCGACCCGGCGCTGACGGGTCGTCGGCGGCGGGTGCGGGTGCGGCGAGTGCGCGTCACTCGGCGGGCGGGCGGCATCCGGCGGGCGGGGGTCAGCCGCGGGCGACCCGCGCGCGCCCAGCCCAGCCGCCAGAACCGCGGCGCCGATCCACGCCCCGGCGGTGACGATGGCCGCAACGAGGTCGAGGGCGAGCAGCAGCGACGCCGTCACGGCTGATCACTCCGAGTGCCGGTGCATGGGATCTTCCTCCGGGCTGCGGCTCGCACGCCCGTCCGGTTCGAACGGGCGATCCGCAAAAAACGCTACTCCGCCCCAAGCGGCAGCGCGAGGCCCCGCTCCCCATCACGGCAACCGACGGGTTTCTGTTGCCGAAGCGGACATTTGCGTCCGGTGCGCCGGGTGCACAGGTCCGTTTCGGGAACAGTTACGGAGCTACTCGCCCTTGATCGCCCGCTTCTCGGCTTGGAGCTCTTCGCGTTCGGTGGCGTCGACGAGAAGCTTGGCGTTGATGCCCACCAGCGAGTGCCGGCGGCCGTAGGCGAAGTACACGATGAAACCGAGCAGCAGCCAGACACCGAATCGCGCCCAGGTGAGGGTAGTGAGGTTGAGCATCAGCCAGAAGCAGAGCACGGCCGAGAGGATCGGCAGGAACGGCGACCACGGCACCTGGAACGACCGCTTGAGGTCGGGGCGCTTCTTGCGCAGCACCACGACGGCGATGCTCACGAGCACGAATGCCGAGAGCGTGCCGATGTTGATCATCTCTTCGAGCACACCCACGTCGGTGAGCCCGGCGATCAGCGCCACTGCGGCTCCGGTGATGATCTGGATGCGCACCGGTGTGCGGCGCTTCTCCGAGGTGACGCTCAGCCAGCGCGGCAGCAGGCCGTCGCGGCTCATGGCGAACAGCACCCGGCTCAGCCCGAGCAGCAGCACCATGATCACCGTGGTGAGGCCGGCCAGGATGCCGATGGAAATGACCTGAGCGGCCCATCCGGCACCGACCGCGACGAAGGCCGTGGCCAGCGAGGCGTTGGGGTCGTCTGCGAGCACGGTGTACGGCACCATGCCGGTGAGCACCAGGCTGACGCCCACGTAGAGAACGGTGACGATGGCCAGGCCCGCGAAGATGCCGCGCGGCAGGGTCTTCTGCGGGTTCTTGACCTCTTCGGCGCTGGTGGCAACCACGTCGAAGCCGATGAAGGCGAAGAACACCAGCGAGGCGCCGGCGAGCAGGCCGAAGATGCCGTACTGCGCGGGCGCGGCGCCGGTCATGAAGGAGAACAGCGACTGGGTCCAGACGTCGCTGCCGACGCCATCCGTGGTGGGCACGGACTCGGGGATGAACGGCGAGTAGTTGGCCGGGTTGATGAAGAAGGCGCCGACCACGATGACGAACAGCACGATCGCCACCTTGATGATGGTGAACACGCTGGCGACCCGGGCGGAGAGCTGGGTGCCCAGCACCAGCAGGGTGGTGAAGATGGCGACGATCACGAAGGCGCCCCAGCTCACGTTGAGGCCGAGCACGGTGATGGTGTCGGGGACGTTCCAGTTCCAGAGCTCGAAGACGTTGCTGAGGTAGATGCCCCAGTACTTGGCGATCACGGCGGCGGCGGTGAGCATCTCCAGGATCAGGTCCCAGCCGATGATCCAGGCCAGCAGTTCGCCGAGGGTGGCGTAGGTGAAGGTGTAGGCGGAGCCGGCGACCGGCACCGCGGAGGCGAACTCGGCGTAACACATGATCGCGAGAGCGCAGGTGACCGCGGCGAGCACGAAGGCCAGCGTCACGGATGGGCCGGCGTAGCTGCCTGCCGCCTTGGCGCCCACCGAGAAGATGCCTGCGCCCACCGCCACGGCCACGCCCATGACCATCAGGTCCCAGGTGCCCAGGGTGCGTTTGAGGCTGTGCCCCTTTTCCAGGGAATCCGCTATCGATGACTCGATGCTCTTCGTACGCCAGAGACTCATGAGGGGTTCCGTTCCGTGTAAAGCTCAAGTTTAGGGCGACGGGTTCCCGAGCGGCAGACCAAAAGTCCCTAGCGGGCACCGCCGCGATGTGCGATGCCTTGCACAGGACCGCCTGCGGCCTGGGGCCGGCTGGGCGAAACCTTCACGTTTCGTGAGTATTCTCGGTCGGCCCCGCGGTCGTGGCTAGCGTGGAATCGACTCATGCCGTACCCACCGATGACAAGGAGAACCTCATGACGACCACCGAACTGTCCGGCAAGCGCATCGCCTTCCTACTCACGGACGGCTACGAAGACAGCGAGCTCAGCAGCCCCTGGCAGGCCGTGACGGATGCCGGCGCCACCGCCGTGCTCGTCTCCCCCGCCACCGAGAGCGTCACCGGCAAGAAGGGCCACTCCCAGTACGTCGACCTCGCCGTCGCCGATGCGAAGGCCGCGGATTTCGACGCCCTCGTGCTGCCCGGCGGGGTGGTGAACGCCGACCACCTGCGCCTGGATGAAAACGCGATCGCCTTCACCAGGGACTTTTTCGCCGAGCACAAGCCGGTGTCGGCCATCTGCCATGCCGCCTGGATTCTGATCGAGGCCGGAGTGATCGAGGGGCGCACCCTCACGTCTTACCCGAGCCTGAAGACCGACCTGCGAAACGCGGGCGCCACCTGGGTCGATGAAGAGGTGGTGGTCGATCAGGGCCTGGTCTCCAGTCGCACCCCGGCCGACCTGCCCGCCTTCAACGCGAAGGTGATCGAAGAGGCGCGCGAGGGCGCCCACGCCGGCCAGACCCCGTAGTCACACAACGTCGGCTCCGCCGCCCGCATCCGGGTGAGTGGCACCCTGCCCGTCGCCGAGTTGCGGCAAACTCCCCCTTCACTTTGCCCGCACTCATGGGGCACGTTGCCGCAACTCAGGGAGAGAGACATCCGCGAGTTGCGCCGGATGCACCCATCGGAGGCGCCCATGGGGGCTTGTGCCGCAACTCGACGAGCGGATGCACGGGGTGGGCTGGCCCGAAGTGAGCCAGGCGGGGCGGAACCGGTTACTCGGGCCGGGCCACACTGGGCAGCTCGAGCACCGCTTCGGCGGCCTGCTCGAGCGCCCGGCCGTACGCCGCACCGTGCCCGGCGGCATGCACGGCCAGCGGATGCAGCTGGTGCAGCGGTGTGCGCGACCGCCAGCCCGGCCGAAGCGGAGACGCCGACTCGTAGCCGGCGGTGATCTCCTCGAGGTACGGGCAGCCGAAGAGGGCCAGCATCGCCAGATCGGTCTCGCGGTGGCCACCGTGCGCGGCCGGGTCGATCAACACCACGCCATCGGCCGACCAGAGCACGTTGCCGGTCCAGAGGTCACCGTGCACCCGGGCGGGCGGGGCGCCGTCGTCGAAGTCGCCGGCCCCGATGCGGGCACAGGCGGCATGCACGGCCTCGGCCTGCCTGGCCGTGATCCCGCCCACGTCGACGGCGATGTCCAGATACGGCAGCACCCGGTAGCGGGCGTAGAACGCTCCCCAGGTGCTTTCGTACGCGGCCGGGAGGCTGCGATTGCCGATGAACAGCGGGCCGCTCCAGTTATCCGGCGGGGCGCCGAACGCCGGTGCCCCGGCGGAGTGGGTCACCGAGAGCTCGGCCCCGAAGGTGCGGGCGGCGGCCGGGGTGGGCGGTACCTCATCGACGGTCTCCAGCACGATATGCCCGGGCTCCAGGTCGATCACCTGCGCCGTGCGCACCCCTCCGGGCACCGCGAGCCAGACCAGGCCGGCGGCCTCGGCCTCGAAGAAGCCCGAGGGGGCCCCGTGGCGCCTCTTGTCGAAGCCCCGCGGGTCGCCGGTGGGTGAGTTGACGAAGTCGTTCATCCCTCCACTGTTGCCGCTTGCCCGGTCTCGCGCTACGGGGGCACGCCGCATCCCGCGAGAGCGGCCATGTGGTCGCCTCCGCGCTGCCGAAGCAACCACACCCCCGCTCTCGCGGGAGGATCGCGCGGGAGGACGCACCGACAGCAGAGTGGCAGGTGTCAAGAAATACTTGACATTGTCGCAGCGTCAAGGCATCCTTGACACATGAATTCAGCCGCTTCCTTCCCCCGCCCACGCTGGTACGGTCCCGCCATTGCGGCCGCAGTCGTCGTCATCGCCGCGCTCTCCGGGGCGGCCGTGCTGGTCGACGACGACGCTGCCGACGGCGTTTTCGGCTTCTTCACCGGTGCCATCTGCATGCTCCTGGTGTGCGTCGTGCTGTGGACCGAGATCGGCCGCAAGCTGATGGCCAGACGACGCGATGCGGCGGCACTCGACGACCTCGAACCACTACGGGTAGCCACCGACGACGACGGCACTGACCAGCGATGATGGCGCAACCCTCCGATCACTCCCGGCACGCGCTGACTCCCGCGGAAGCGACCGCGGTGCGCGATGCCGTCGCCGAGGCGGTGCTGGGCACGCCGGCCGGGCTCCGTGCTGACCTCGAAGGCGACCCGGATGCGTACCTGCGGCTGGTCAGTGCCAGCCGCACCGCCGCGGAGGAGACCAGCCGGCTGCTCCGGGAGTCGATCTCCGGCGCTCGCGCCGCGGGGCACAGCTGGGACACGCTCGGCCGGTTGCTCGGCGTGAGTCGGCAGGCCGCCCAGCAGCGGTTCTCCAGCACGACCGTCACGGCAACCGGCCGGCCGGGCGGGCCTGGCCAGCCGAGTCGAAAGGTGATCGGTCCGGTGACGGCGTTCGACGAAATGGCCCTGCTCGCCGACGAGGGCCGCCGCGGGTGGCACGTTGTCGACTACGGCACGATGTCTCACGTGTTGGAGTCGTCCGACCGGCAGTGGGAGCACCGCCGGCTGCTGTGGTCACCTGGAAGCGCGGCCAGACTGCACCTCGAAGCCGACGGCTGGCACCTGGTGCGCGATACGACATTCCCCTGGGGGTACTACACCCGGCAGCTCGATCTGCCGGCCGAGCCCGTCTGAGCGTCGCGGCCGGCCGCATCCGGGTACACAAAACGGGCCGCCACCTCAAAGGTGACGGCCCGTTTCGAAGAAGATCGCGTTATCAGCGAACCATTCGGCTACGTGCGTTAGCGGCGCAGGCCGAGACGCTCGATGAGCGAGCGGTAACGGTTGATGTCCACATCGGACAGGTAGCCGAGCAAACGGCGACGCTGACCAACCAGGAGGAGCAGGCCACGACGCGAGTGGTGGTCGTGCTTGTGCTCTTTGAGGTGCTCCGTGAGGTCGAGAATGCGCTGCGTGAGCATGGCAATCTGAACTTCGGGGGAACCCGTGTCGCCTGGGTGGGTAGCGTACTTTTCGATGATCGCCTTCTTAGCATTAGCTTCGAGTGCCATAGATGGGATCCCCTTTCTCTCACTGCGCGGTGCTCGGGGCAGAATGCCTGAGCTCTCTTTGTCCGCGGCCGTTGAACGGCAACCTCAAGATCTTAGCAGAGTTGGGCCCTCCCGGCGGATCGAGGGTGCCTCCCGCCCGTGGCGCGAGACACACCGGCCGGTTCGCGGGCGAGGTCCGCCCGGACGGGCTCACCTCGCCGATGATTGAATGGACCCCCAGGTGGGGGGACCAGAGCACGCGCAGCGTAGGCACCACACCCGCACGACACGAGGAGCACCCCGATGGCATCGACCGAGACGGCACCGACCAGCCCGGACTCCCCCGCGCCCGCCACTGCCGGCGACATCGCCATCAACACCATCGGCACCGCCAGCAACACGGAGATCTCCCTCACCCTCACGGCGACGCCGGTGCTCAGCTACGCCCTGGCGCACAACCGCATCAACGTCGTCGGCCGGGTGGGCGTCGACAACCGTGGGCCGGCCGTGCGCGAGGCCGTGCTGCGGCTCGAGGTACAGAGCGACGGCGCCACCCTCGGCACCGCCCGCGACCTCCTCGTGGACCTGGCCGCCGAGCGCACCGCCACCTTCACGGATGTCTCGCTCACCGTCGACCCGGCCGCCATGCTGCTCATCGAGGAGCAGCGGCCGGCCGAGATCCGGGCCGGCCTGCTCGTCGACGGGGTCGCCGTGGCCGAGGCCTCGGTGCCGATTCAGCTGCTCGCCGCGCAGCAGTGGATCGCCCAGCCGGTGGACCTGGCCCTGGAGATGCTCTCGGCGCACGTGCTGCCCAACCACCCCGAGATCGCTGTCCTGCTGGGCGAGGCCGCCGCCCTGCTCGAGGCCCGCACCGGCTCGGCAGCGATGCCCGGTTACCAGTCGGGCCCCGACCGCGTCGACCAGGTGGTCGAGGCCGTCTTCGTGGCCATGCGGGCCCGCGGCATCCGTTACGCCACCCCGCCGGCCAGCTGGGCCGACGACGGCCAGAAGGTGCGCACGCCCGGCGAGGTGCTCGGCCGCGCGCCCGACGGCGGCACCACCGGCGTGGGCACCTGCCTCGACACCGTGGTCGTGATGGCCGCCGCCCTCGAGCAGGCCGGGCTGCATCCGCTGCTCTGGGTGGTCTCCGGGCACGCCTTCCTCGGCTACTGGCGCGAGGAGGAGACCCTCGGCTCTCCGGCGCTCACCGACGTGGCCGAGGTGATCAACCTCATCGACCTCGACCTGATCCGGCTCGTCGAGACCACCCAGGTCACCGACCAGCACATCCACAGTCCGGTCACCTTCGCCCAGGCGCAACGCTCCCCCCACCTGCAGTGGCTGGCCGACCTTTCCACCGTGATCGGCGTCGTCGACGTGGTGCAGGCGCGCCGCACGCACATCCTGCCGCTGCCGGCCCGCACCGTGGCCGCCGACGGCACCGTGGTCGTCACCGAGTACCGGCCGGCCGCGCCGGGCGACGGCAGCCAGGTCGCTCCGACGGATGCGACGACCCCCGCCACGCCGGCCACGAGCACCGACCCCACGGCGCCGGGCACGCCGCCCCGCATCAGCCAGTGGAAGAACGCCCTCCTCGACCTGAGCCTGCGCAACCGGCTGATCAATTTCACCGAACGCGGCGCCCTCGCCCTCACCGTGCCCGACCGGCAGCTGGCCGCCGTCGAAGACCTCGTCACCGACGGTGCCGGGCTGACCCTGTTGCCCGCCGACCGGATGTCCACGACCGACCGGGAGCGCGGCATCCGGTTCGGCCGCGACCTGCCCGCCGACCAGCTCGCGGCCGTGCTCGCCGACAAGAAGGCGGTGTTCGCCGACGTCACCGACGCCGCCTACGCCACCAAGCTGCGCGCGCTGGCCTACAAGGCCCGCACCGTGGTGCAGGAGACCGGCGCAAACAACCTCTACCTGGCCTTCGGCAGTCTGGTCTGGACCGCGAACGACCGGGAGCTGCGCAGCCCCCTGGTGCTCGTGCCGGTGGCGCTCGAGCCCGCCGGCCGCGGCGGCGACTACAGGGTGCGACTGGACGAGTCGGGGGCGTCCACGCCCAATTACTGTCTGCTCGAGAAGCTCCGCCAGCAGCACGGCCTCACGATTCCCGGGCTGGCGACCCCGGCCGACGACGCCGCGGGCATCGACCTGGCGGCCGCGTTCCGCGCCACCCGCGAGGCGCTGTTGGCCGCGGGGCTGCCCTACCGGGTGGAGGAAACCCTCGACCTGTCGATCCTGCAGTTCGCGAAGTTCCGGCTCTGGAAGGACCTCGACGAGAACTGGGCGACCCTGGCCGAGAACTCCCTGGTGAACCATCTTGTGCACACCCCCACCCAGCCGTACGTCGACCCGGTGCCGCTGCCCGAACCTGCCGACCTCGATGCGCTCGGGGCCGAGTGCCCGGTGCCCGGCGACTCGTCGCAGCTCGCCGCGGTCGCCGAGGCCATCGCCGAGCGCACGTTCGTGCTCGAGGGCCCCCCAGGCACCGGCAAATCGCAGACCATCACCAACCTGCTCACCCGTGCCGTCTACGAGGGCAAGAAGGTGCTGTTCGTCGCCGAGAAACGCGCCGCGCTGCAGGTGGTGCAGGCCCGGCTGAACGAGGTGGGCATGGGGCCGTTCGCCCTCGACCTGCACGCCTTGGCCAGCAAGCCGGCCGCCGTGCGCGCCCAGATCCGGCAGGCCCTCGAGCACGAGGTGTCCGTGGACGGCCAGGGGCTGAAGAACGACCTCGACGTGCTCGGCACCGCAAGGCGCAGCCTGGCCCGGTACACCGACCGCCTGCACGAACAGAACGCCGCCGGTCTGTCGTTCTACTCCGCCCGCACCGCCCAGCTCACCGCGGACGACGACGTGCGGGCCCTGCCCGTGCCGGCCGACCTGCCCACGCGCATCACCGCCGACGAGCTCGACGAGCTGCGGCGGATGCTGCGGGACCTGCCCGACGTGACCGATCCGGCGAGGCCTCGGCCGCAGCATCCGTGGGCGTTCATCACCGCACCGCCCGCCGACCCGCTCGACCTGACCACCGTGGCCCGCGCCGTGCTCGAGCTCGACGAGGCGCTGGCCGCACTGACCCAGGTCGGCGAACAGGCCGGGCCGGCCGAGTCGCCGGCCGCCACCGCCACGGCGACGGCGGTGGCCGCGGCGGCGAGCCCCACCGAGTTCGTCACCCTGAGCAGCCTCGCCGCCGCAGACCGGATTCCGCTGGCCACCCTCGACCACACCCGCTCCGCAGACTGGGTGGCGGCCGCGGCCGCCGCCGAGCAGGGCACCACGGCCTTCGTGCAGGCGGAGCACCCGGCACTGACGGTGCTTGAGCCCGGTGCGCTGCGGCTGGAGGCCGCGTCACTGCATCGTGACGCCCAGGCGGCGGATGCGTCGGGCTTCTTCGGTCGCCGCGGCCGCCGGAAGGCCGTGCTCGCGCGCCTGGCCGCCGAGCTGAAGCCCGGCAGCAAGCTGCCCCTGGGCTCCCTCTCGACGGTGACCGGCCAGCTCGCCGACAGCCAGGCGCAGTTGCTCACGCTGCGCGACCTGGTGCGCGCCGTCGACGGTGTCAGCATCGCGGACGACTGGAACCCCCTCGTCGCCGGGGCGCCGACGGGGCAGACCGGCCGGGACGAACTCGCCGCCCGCCTCGCCTGGCTGCGCTGGGCCGGCGGTGTGGTCTCGTCGGAGCACCGCGACCTCGGCGACGACTTCGTGGCCGCCCTGCGCGACTACCTCGACGCCACCACCGCACCGGACGCCGCGCTCGCCACCGCACTGGGCCGCGCCCTGACCGCCCTGCAGGCCGTGATGACGGCCACCGGCGCCGGACCGGCCGCGATCGCGGGCTGGGCCGCGGACGGCGGCCTCGTCGCCGTCTGGTCCCGCGGCCGCGAGGAACGGGACGCCCAGGCGCCCGGGCTGCCCACGCTCACCCGGTGGATCGCCCTGCTCGAGCACCTGGAACCGCTGCGCCGGCTCGGGCTCACGGCCGCGCACACGGCGGTGCTCCGCGGCGAGGTCGACGCCGACGACGCCGGCCTGGCGTTCGAAAAGGGGCTCGCCAACGCATCCGTCGCCGAGCGCGGCACGGCCACCACCCTGGACCAGTTCGACGCCGCCGCCCAGAACCGCTCGATCACCCGCTTCACCACGTCGTCGGGCGCGGTGCGCAGGCACCTGCCCACCTTCATCCCCTACAGCGTGCTGCGGCGGCGGTCCATCGGGGCGGCCGAGCCGGCCACCGCTGCACCCGACCCGTCGACGGCCGACCCGGCCGCCCGGCTCGGCCTGCTCAAACGCCAGCTGGACCGGCAGCGCGGCGGCATGGGGGTGCGGGAACTCATGCACGAGTTCGGCGACCTGATCACCGACATCCTGCCGTGCATGCTGATGAGCCCGGAGTCTGTGGCCCGGTTCTTCCCGGCCCAGGCCGGCCTGTTCGACATCGTGGTCTTCGACGAGGCGTCCCAGGTGCGGGTGTCGGATGCCGTGGGCGCCATGGGGCGGGCCCGCTCGGTGGTGGTTGTGGGCGACAGCAAGCAGATGCCGCCCACCTCGTTCGCTGAGTCGACCATCGGCGCCGGCGACGGCGAGGCAGACACCCTCGAGTTCGTGCGCGACGAGGAGTCGATCCTGTCGGAGTGCGTGCAGGCCCAGGTGCCGAGCAAGTGGCTCTCCTGGCACTACCGCAGCCAGGACGAGTCGCTGATCGCGTTCAGCAACCGCGCCTACTACCGGGACCGGCTGTCGTCGTTCCCGGCGCCGCACCACGGTGCCCCCGAGCTCGGCGCCGGGCCGGCCGCCGAGTCGACGGTCGGCGTGGCCGGGTACGGCGTCAGCCTCCGCCGGGTCGACGGTGCCTTCCTGCGGAGCGGCACGGGCAAGTCCCTGCGCACGAACCCGGTCGAGGCCCAGGCCATCGTGGCCGAGATCCTGGCCCGGTTCGCGAGCGACCCCGAGGAGACCCCGTCGATCGGCGTGATCACCTTCAATGTGCAGCAGCGGGCCCTCATCGAGGGCAGCCTCCGCGACAGCGGCGATGAGCGCATCGTGCACGCGCTCGACACCGATACCGACGGCCTGTTCGTGAAGAACCTCGAGAACGTGCAGGGCGACGAGCGTGACACCATCCTGTTCTCCACGGCGTTCAGCGCGGATGCCTCCGGCCGGCTGCCGCTGAACTTCGGTCCGCTCAACCTGCCCGGCGGCGAGCGCCGCCTCAACGTGGCGATCACCAGGGCCAGGCGCCAGGTGATCGTGTTCAGCAGCTTCGCGCCCGCCGACCTGCGCGCCGAGGAGACCATCTCCGCCGGGGTGAAGGACCTGCGCGCCTACCTGGACCTGGCCGCCGGAGGCTCGGCCGGGCTCGCCAGCCCGCTGCGCCAGTCGGCGGCGCTGGACCGGCACCGGGAGGAGATCGCCGAGGCTTTGCGCGAGCGCGGCTTCGCGGTGCAGGCCGACGTGGGACTCTCCGACTTCAGGGTCGACCTCAGCGTGGCCACGAACGGGGCGCCCGGGCATCCGGTGATGGCGGTACTGCTCGACGGCCCCACCTGGGCCGCGCGCCGCACGGTGTCGGACCGGGACGGCTTGCCCGTCGAGGTGCTGTCCAGGCTGATGGGCTGGCCTGCAGTGGAGCGGGTGTGGATGCCCGAGTGGCTCGGCGACCGCGATGCGGTGCTCGACCGCCTCGCCGAGAGGCTCGACGCCCTCGACGCCGCCCGTCAGGCGCACGAGGCGGCCGCCCTCCCCTGACCACCCCACCGAGACTGGCCCACTTTTGCTAGTCCAGGCACCCCTCGCACTAGCAAATTCGGGCCAGTCATCGCAGGGCGCAACGAGAGTGGCCCACTTTTGCTAGTGCAGGCACCCCTCGCACTAGCAAATTCGGGCCAGTCATCGGAGGCCGCAGACCGCGCCCGCACCCGCACCCGCACCCGCACCCGCACCCGCACCCGCACCCGAGACTGGCCCACTTTTGCTAGTGAAGGCACCCCTCGCACTAGCAAATTCGGCCAGTCATCGCAGGGCGCAACGAGAGTGGCCCACTTTTGCTAGTGCGGAACGCCCCTCCACTAGCAAAATCGGGCGAGTCATGTCGTCTGACGGCAAGCCTGGGGTTGGGGCGGGGGCTGCCCCGGCTTAGAGCACAGTGAAGCCGGCGGCCAGCGGCGCCCGGCCTAGAGCACCGTGAAGCCGGCGGCCAGGGGCGCCCGGCCGGTCGCGGCGCGCAGCAGGGGCGCGGCCACGCCCTTCTGGGCGGCCAGGTCGGCGAGCACGTGCAGGGTCGCGGCGGCGGCGGGCTCGGGCACGGTCTGCTCGGCGGCCGGCACCCCCTGACTCTGCAGCAGGTCGCTGGTGTGCACCGTGAGTTCCACCGTGCGCGACGGCAGGTACTCGGCGATGCGGATGCGCCCGGCCGGCGTATCGGCCGGCTCGGAGCCATCG
Organism: Cryobacterium sp. W22_MBD10_FK3; assembly: GCF_052113745.1. Taxonomy (NCBI): domain Bacteria; kingdom Bacillati; phylum Actinomycetota; class Actinomycetes; order Micrococcales; family Microbacteriaceae; genus Cryobacterium; species Cryobacterium sp. W22_MBD10_FK3. Next base: position 501 of record NZ_JBGQOH010000012.1, on the reverse strand, counting down.
AGGGTGGCCACTCTCGCCAGCACCCTGGCGGCGAGCGCCGCCACCGCCGCCGCGGGCTCGGCGCCGAGGGTCAACGCGGTCTCCCTGCCGCGCTGGGCGATCACCTCGGGGGTGCCCGCGGCGAGCGCCCGCTCGTAGTAAGCGGCAGGAGAGGTCACCTCGATGGGCGCGGCCACTCCGGCGGCATCCTCCTCCGCCGCGAGGTCGAGGTAGGCCTCGATGGTGCTCAGCGCCCGACTGGTGTGCCCGACGAGGTCGCGCACGGTCCACTCGCCCAGGCCCGGCTGCGCCCAGACCGCGGCATCGCCGGCGGCGCGCTCGGCGATGCCGGCGGTCACGGCCACGAACCATCTCGTGGCGGTGTCGAAGGCGAAAAGCGTGTCTGACCAGTCCCGGGGAGTCTCACTCATGCCCACAGAGTAGCGGGGGGGGGGGGGGGGGGGGGGGGGGGGGGGGGGGGGGGGGGGGGGGGGGGGGGGGAGGGGGGGGGGGGGGGGGGGG
>NZ_JBGQOH010000011.1:0-103964 GCF_052113745.1 Cryobacterium sp. W22_MBD10_FK3 | reverse complement strand
CGCCGCGCCCGTCGCGCCCGCCGCGCCCGCCGCGCCGGCCACGCCGGAAGACTGCCACCGGGTCTCGACAGGCTCGGCCATCGAAATGGTCGAGGCCCGCCCACTGGTCGAACTTGTCGAGACCCCGCCCACCGCTGCATCCGCTCAGCGCTCGAGCTCGCCCACCTACGCCGGCGTCGGCGTCACCGCGATCGTGATCGCTCTCGCGCTCAGCTCATTCGCCACCTTCTTCGCCAGGTTCGGCGGCGAGCAGGGCCTCGTTCCGGTCGCCGCCTACGACACCGGCGGACTCACCCCGCTCACCCTCGGCGTGGCGCTGGCCGTGTCGACCCTGTTGTCGCTGGCAGCACTGCCCGTGGTCGGCTCGCTCATCGACCGTGGTTACCGCTTCGCCGTGCTCGTGCCCGGCACACTCGCCTCGGCGGCGGCCCTGCTGATCTTCCCGGTGGCGAACGGTCCGTGGCTGTTCGCCCTCGGGATCGTGCTCTACGGCCTGGCGACCAGCGTGGCCGCCATCGTACCGACGGTGCTCATGAGCGAGGCCGTGCCCGCCCGGCAGAGCGGCCTCGTGGTGGGCATCACCCGCACCGCCGGCGACCTCGGCGCCGTCGCGGGGCCGCTCCTGGCGCTGGCCGTTTACGACGCCAACGGCCTGTGGCCTGCGGTCCTGGTGGTCGTGGGCCTCCTCCTGCTGGCCAACGTGTCCCTCGCCCGGCTGTTGCTGCGTCGCCGCTGAGCCGCCGGGCCCACTCGGCCCCGCCTCGGCCCCAACCTGCCGGCACCCACTCTTTTGCAGAACTGCCCGGCGCCGCGGGCGGGGCACGGCAGCGGGGCACGGTGCGCGTTCCGACCGACATCCGGGCTGGTCACGGCGGTTTCAGCTTGCCTTCAGCGGCATCCGTCAGACTTGGCCTCGGCGGCCGCTTGGCCAACAGACGACGATGGGGGCCGGATGCGGGTGCTGGTGGTGGAAGACGAGGTGCGGCTGGCGACCGGGCTCAAGCGCGGCCTCGAGGCCGAGGGCTTCGCGGTCGATGTGGCCGGCACCGGCCCGGACGGCCTGTGGCTGGCCCGCGAGAACGAATACGCGGTCATCCTGCTCGACATCATGCTGCCCGGCCTCAGCGGGTACCGGGTCTGCGAGACCCTGCGCGCCGAGGAGAACTGGACCCCGATCCTGATGCTCACCGCCAAGGACGGCGAATGGGACCAGATCGAGGCGCTCGACACCGGCGCCGACGACTACCTCACCAAGCCGTTCTCCTCCGCCGTGCTGCTGGCCCGCATGCGTGCCCTCATCCGCCGCGGCACCAGCGCCAGACCCACCGTGTTGCGGGCCGGCGACCTGCCCCTCGACCCCGCCACCCGCCTGGTCACCCGGGGCGCCGCATCCGTTGACGTCACCGCTCGGGAGTTCGCGGTGCTGGAGTACCTGATGCGCAACCGCGGCACCGTGGTGAGCAAACGTGACGTGCTCGACAACGTCTGGGATTTCGACTTCGAGGGCGACCCGAACATCGTGGAGGTGTACGTGCGGCACCTGCGCAACAAGGTGGACCGGCCGTTCGACCGGGCCGCGATCGAGACGCTGCGCGGCGCCGGCTACAGGTTGGCGGCCGACGGTGGCTGAGCCGACCGATAAGAAGCGCGGCCCGCGCGCCCGGTCGTTGCGGGGCCGCATCACCCTGGTATCAACCGCGATCGTGGCCGTCACCCTGGTGGTGGGCGCGCTCCTGTTCGTGCTGGTGCTGCGCAGCCTGCTGCTTGACGGGGTCGACGCCGCCGTCGACCGCGACCTGGCGCTGATCGAGACCGAGCTGGAAGACACCGGCGGCCTCACCGGCGTCGACACCGACGACGACGAGGTGCTGGTGCAGGTCACCGACGGCTCCGGCGCCACGTTGGCCGTCAGCGACTGGCTCGACGGCCACACCCTCGACACCGCAGACTTCGCGGACGACGACGGCGCCCGCCCGGTCGGGGTCCCCGGCGAGGACGCCGCGTTCCTCGTCGCCGCCGAGACCCTCGACGACGACACCACCGTGCTGGCCGGCCGGTCGCTCGACGACGTGGACGAGTCCGTCACCACCGTCGCCGGTCTGCTCGCCGGCGCGGTGCCGCTGCTGATCGGTGTCGTGGCGCTGCTCACCTGGATCGTGGTGGGCCGGGCGCTGGCCCCGGTCGAACGGATGCGCCGCCAGGTCGACGCCGTCACCGCCACCAGCCTCGACCGCCGCATCGTCACCCCGGGAGGCGCCGACGAGATCGGCCGGCTGGCGCTCACCATGAACGGCATGCTCGATCGGCTCGAGCGCTCCCAGCAGGCCCAACGGCAGTTCGTCTCGGATGCCTCGCACGAGTTGCGCTCGCCGCTCGCGTCGCTCCGCCAGTACGCCGAGGTGGCCCAGGCGCATCCGGACCGGGTCAACCTCGACGACCTGTCCGAGGCGGTGCTCGACGAGGGCGCCCGGCTGGAGCGGCTCGTGGCGGGCATGCTGCTGCTGGCCAGGGTGACCGAGCTGTCGCCCGCGGCGACCGGCACCGCCGTGGACGTGGACGACCTGGTGCTCGCCGAGGCCCGCCGGTTGCGCGACACCATGGCGCTCGCCATCGACAGCACCGGGGTGGGCCCCGCCCGGGTGCACGGCGACCAGAACCTGCTCGGCCAGGTGGTGCGCAACCTCGTCGACAACGCCGCCCAGCACGCCTCCGGCCGGGTGAGCCTGTCGCTCGGCGTGGTCGACGGCCAGGCGCTGCTGGTCGTGGAGGACGACGGCCATGGGGTGCCGCCGGGCGAGCGCGAGCGGGTGTTCGAGCGGTTCGTGCGGCTCGACGAGTCCCGGGCACGGGCATCCGGCGGCACCGGGCTGGGGCTGGCGATCGTGCGGGAGAGCGTGCACGCGCACGGCGGCAGCGTGCGGGTCTCCGATAGCGCCCTCGGCGGCGCACGCTTCGAGGTGCGCCTGCCCGCCCAGGCCGACACCGCCGACGAGGCCTGAGCGCTCGTCACGCGCGTTTCTGAAGCGGCGTTCAGCGGGCTTCAGCCTGGCTTCAGCGGTGCCTTGGCACAGTAGGAACATCAGCCACGGCAACCGTGGCACCGCACGAGACAAGGGACACACCGTGAAGAAGAAGACCATCTGGATCACCAGCGCAGCCGTTGCCGCCGTTCTCGTGGCGGGCGGCGCGGGCCTGGCCATCGCCGACCCGTTCGACGGTCCGTTCGGGACTGACGGCCCCCTCACCGGCAGCACCCTCGACAAGGCCAGCGCGGCTGCCCTCGACGCCGTGGGCAGCGGCACCGTCACCGACAGCCAGGCCTCCGACAGCGAGGACGCGCACGCCTACGAGGTGGAGGTGACCCTCGCCAACGGCTCCGACGTGGAGGTGGCGCTGGACAAGACGTTCGGCGTGCTCTGGGTCGACGGCCTGCCCGCGGATTCCGCCGGCTCGGCTCCGGCCACCGGGACCGCCGGCTCCGACGACGCCACTGGTTCCGACGACTCCACCGGCACCGACGACTCGGCCCTGGCGCCGCTCACCGACTCTGACCGCGACTCCGCCTCGGCCGCTGCCCTCGCGGCTCTGCCCGCCGGAACCGTCGGCACCGTCTCCGAGGTCGAGCGCAGCGACGACTTCGACCACGCGTACGAGGTAGAGGTCACCCTCGAGAACGGCCAGGACATCGATGTGGAGCTCGACGCGAGCTTCGCCGTGGTCAAGGTCGACGACGTGCCCGCCGCGTAACGACGAGAAGCAGCCACCACCTCAGACCCAGGTCTGGCGGTGCTCCTCGACGAAACTGCGCAGCGTGGTCGCCGGCCGGCCGGTCAGCCGGCGGATGCTGCGGTTCGGCAGCGCGGTGAGGCGCCGGCGCACCGCGCGGTACCAGCCCGCCTGCGCGGCGATGTCCGGGGCACTGGCACCCTGTTTCGCGGCGAGGCCCGAGAACTCGGCCTCGGTCGTGATGGTGTAACGCACGGGCCGGCCGAGCACCTCGGTGAGGAGCTCGGCCAGCTGCGCGTAGCTGTGTGACTGCTCCCCGGCCAGGGCGTACGCCTTGCCCAGGTGGCCGCGTTCGGTCAGCACCCGGGCGGCGGCCCGGCCCACGTCGGCCGCATCCACGAACGCCACCCTGGCCCCGCCCGCAGGCAGCACGATCTCGCTGCGCAGGCGGATGTCGTCCCGATACAGCGTGGACAGGGTCTGCATGAGCACGTTGGGCCGCAGGATCGTGTGCGGTGTGCGGGTGCGCTTGAGATACTGCTCCACCTGGTGGTGCGGCGACCGGATGTCGAACCGGCTGCCCGGTGCCGATAGGAAGACGATCTGCTGCACGCCGCTCACCTCCATCGCCTGGTCGATGAACGGGATGAGGGTGCGGCCCACGTCGGAGATGGTGGGCGGCACCAGCAGGAACACTCTGTCGACGCCGGCGAGGGCGCGGGCCCAGGTGCTGCGGTCGGCGAAGTCGAAGGCGCGCACGCTGGCGCCGGTGCCGTCGGCAGCGTGTCCGGCGGCGGCTGCGGCGGCTTTGCTGGATGCGGCGCCGGGCCGGGCCGGGGTGCCCGCTGCGCCCGAGCCGGGGCGCCCGACCGTGCGGTTGAGCGGCGCGGCGGCGAGTCCGTTGGGCTTACGGGCGGGGTTGCGTTCGGGTTTCTGGTTGGGCGCCCGCACCGGCTTGGCGCCCGGCCGCACCGGGACCGCACCGACGGCGCCGGTCCGGCTGGCGCCTGGGCCCGCGGTACCGTCGTGGGCAGCGCCGGCTCGGGCAGCGCTGGAACCGTCGGGCTGTTGCCCGGCCGCGGTGCCGCTGGCCCGCCGGGCGCTCTCCGCGATCCAGGCGCGCGGGTCGCGCATCCCCGCGACCACGGATTCACCCGCGGCGGCCAGCGCATCCACGACGGCCCGCCCCACGGTGCCGGATGCCCCGGTGACCAGGATCTTGCCCGTCAGCGCTGGGCGCCGGGGCGGCGAAGTCTGGTCGTTCATGCCCCTTACGTTAGTGCCGCCCACCCCGCCCGTCTTCCGCGAAAGCGGGCGTATGGCTACCTCACGCAATTGAGGTAGCCATACGCCCGCTTTCGCGAAGTGCACACCCACGAGAGCGGGCATGTGGCTGCCTCAATCCGCTGAAGCAGCCATATCGCCGCTCTCGCGAGATCCCCCGCACAAGATCCCGCGCGCGCAATCCCGAACATGGGTCCCCGCAGGCGACTCTTCGCAAGTGACTCCCGGCAAGCGACATGGCACGGTGTGATGCCCCCCGCGCGAGTGGTCCGTCCCCGCGCGAGTGGTCCGTCCCCCGCGCGAGTGGTCCGTCCCCCGCGCGAATGGTCCGTCCCCGCGCGAATGGTCCGTCCCCGCGCGAATGGTCCGTCCCCACGCGCGAGTGGTCCGTCCCCCGCGCGAGTGGTCCGTCCCCGCGAAAGCGGGCGTATGGCTGCCTCAATCCGCTGAAGCAGCCATAAGGCCGCTCTCGCGAGATCTCCTATCCGCGAAAGCGGGCGTCTGGCTGCCTCAATCCGCTGTAGCAGCCATATGGCCGCTCTCGCGAAACATCACACCTCGCGAGACATGACGCCTCGTGAGACATCACACCTCGCGAAGCCAGCCCTCGCGCGGCGGCGAACACGTCGCGCGGTCAGGAAGCCCTAGACGGCGTCCAGGGTGAACAGAGCCGCCTGCTCCGGGGTGAGCAGCGGGGCCGGCAGTCCCACCTCGGCGAGCATGGCTCCGGTGAGCACCAACTCATCCGCGTCGGCGGCCAGCCAAGCCGGCGGGATGGTCTGCACGACGTGCGGCTGCGGGCCCACGAGCAGCGGCCGCACCCGGTACCGCCGGGCGGGGTCGAGGCCCGGGAAGCGGATCGGCGCGGGCAGCGCGGCGCGCGGCGCGGCCAGCGCGACCTGCGCGAACACTGCGGAGGCGCCATCCGTCGCCACCACACCGTGCAGCTCGAGCGCCGGGTCGGAGCCGTCGGCGTGCACAACGACGCCGGTGTGCAGCAGCGCCCGGCGCTCCTTGAAGACGGCGATCCAAGCCGCGATCTGGTCGAGCTCGGCCTCCGACGCCTGGGTGAGGTCCCACTCGATGCCGGCGCTGCCGAACAGCGCCGTGGCCAACCTGAAGCCCAGCGCCGAGGTGCGCCCGGTGGTGTGTGCGGTCGCGGCGCCGAGGTGCCCGCCGAGGTATTCCGGCGGCACCAGCACGCTGGTGTAGCGCTGGATCTGCTGGCGTTCCAGCGGGTCGTTGGTATCGCTGGTCCAGACCCGGTCCACCCGTTCGAGGATGCCAAGGTCGATCCGACCGCCGCCCGAGGCGCAGGACTCGATCTCCAGGCCCGGCTGCGCGGCGCGCACGGCGTCGATCAACCTGTACAGCGCGGCGGTCTGCCGGTGCACGGAGCCGCCGAGCAGGTCGCGGTTGTGGTCCCACTTGAGGTACGCGATGGGGTATTCGGCCAGCAGCGCGGTGAGCCGTTCGAGCAGCCAGGCGTACGCATCCGGGTTGGCCAGGTCGAGCACCCGCTGGCCACGCCAGGTGGGGGCGGATGCCGCGCCGAGCAGCCAGTCCGGGTGCGTCCGGGCCAGATCGGAGTCGGGGTTGACCATCTCCGGCTCCACCCAGAGACCGAAGTCGAGTCCGGCGGCGTGCACGCGTTCGATGAGGGGGTGCAGGCCCTCTGGCCACTTGGCGGCATCGACGAACCAGTCGCCGAGCGCGCGCTGATCGTCGGTGCGGCCGGAGAACCAGCCGTCGTCGAGCACGAACCGCTCCACACCGACCCGCGCGGCCGCATCGACGAGGCGGCTCAGGGTGGGCAGGTCGTGGTCGAAGTACACGGCCTCCCAGGTGTTCAGCAGCACCGGGCGTGGCCCGGCGATGGTCGACCACGCGCGAATCCACGGGTGCAGCCGGGCGCTGAGCCCGTCCAGGCCCCGGTCGGAGTACACGGCCACGGTCCACGGGCTGGTGTAGCTCTGGCCGACGGCCAGGCTCAGCTCGCCGGGCGCGAGCAGTTCGCCGGCGCCGAGAGTGGCGTAGCCGAGCGCGCTGCGCTCCGCGAACACGCGCTTGTCGCCGCTGGTGGCCAGGTGCAGCGCCCACACCTCGCCCCGGCGGAAGCCGAAGCCGGGGGTGCCCGCCACGGTGAGGTAGGAGTCGTCATGGCCGGGCCGGCCGTGCCGGGACTCCCGGCTCCAAACGCCCTGGCCGAGGGTGCTGCGCTGCGGCCGGCGTTCGTGGCTCCATAGCCCGGTGAAGTCCAGCAGTTCGCCCGCCCGGTCGGGCACCGGCAGGGTGGCGTCGAGGCTGCCGAGCTCGAACGCGTCGCCGCCGGTGTTGGTGAGGGTGTGTCGCAGCCGCAGCACGCCCTGCACGGTGAGTTCGAGTTCGGTGGCGACCGAGACGGATGCCGCGGCATCCGCCGACTCGATGGTCAGCTGGTTCGTACCCCGCTCGTGCACCGCCACCAGGCCCAGGGCCAGGTCGAGCGGCCCGGCGCCTGCGCGGAAGCCGCCGAGACCGGGCCGGCCGCTCCAGCCGTCGGCCAGGGTGGGCAGCAGCGAGAGCCGCAGCGGCACATCCACCGAACTGGGACCCACGGGCGGCACGTTCGCCGCGGCCAGCGCCGCGAGATCGGTCGGGGACAGCGCGCCGAGGTCGCCGCCCCAGTGCACGATCACGGGCACTCCGCTGCCGGAGGCGTCAAGAACGAGGCTGGTGCCGGCGGCACGGAGGTGGTGGATCATGGCGCTGCTTCCTACGGTCGGGTATTCGGGACTGGCCCGGATTTGCTAGTGACGGAGCCCACTCCACTAGCAAAAGTGGGCCAGTCACTCCAGGGCAGTTCTGGACTGGCCCATTTTTGCTAGTGCGCGGGTGCCTTCAACTAGCAAAAGTGGGCCAGTCACAACAGGGCAATTCTGGACTGGCCCGGATTTGCTAGTGCCGAGGCCCACTCCACTAGCAAAAGTGGGCCAGTCATGACTGGGGTGGCCGGGGTCACTGGGGTGAATGCGGTGAACGGGGTGAATGCGGTCACTGGGGTGAATGCGGTCAACGGGGTGAAGGGGGTGCTGACACGACCGCACCGCCCGGCGGATGCGCCGGGCGGTACGGTCGGGCAACGAGCGGGCGAGTTACTCCTTGACGGGAATGGACTGCGCCTGCAGGGCCTTGACGGTGGCGCTCTGGCCGGTGCTGAGGGCATCCGCGAGGGTGCCGTTGCCGCTCACCGCAGCCTTGAAGCCGTCCGAGACGTCGTTGTACGTCTGGGTCATGGTCGGACCCCAGACGAAGTCGCTCGAGACCTGGCCGGATGCCTCGGCGAAGACGTCGTAGATCGGCTGGTCGCCGTAGAACTCCACGCCTTCCTTGAGCACGGGCAGGTTCAGGCCTTCCTTGGCGGCCGGGTACAGGTTGGCCGATTCGTTGAGCATGGTGAGCGACTCGCTCGAGCTGTTCAGCCACAGGGCGAACTGCGCGGCTTCGTACGGGTGCTTGGAGCCGGTGAAGACCGCGGTGGATGAGCCACCCCAGTTGCCGCTGGCCTCATCGCCGGCTTCCCACTGCGGGGAGGCCGCGACGGCCCACTTGCCCGCGGTGTCCGGTGCGCCGCTGGCGATGGAGTTCGCACCCCAGGCTGCGGAGTTCCAGGTCCAGGCCGCGCCGGTGTTGTAGGCGTTGTCCCACTCGGTGGTCCAGGCCGGCTGCGTCGACACGAGGTCGCGGTCGATCAGGTCCTGCCAGTAGTCGGCCACCATGATCGACTCGTCGCCGGTCAGGTCGACGTTCCAGTCGGTTCCGTCGTTGCCGAACCAGGTGCCGCCGGCCTGCCAGACGAGTCCGGCGAACTGGTTGATGTCACTCTGCGAGAAGTTGGTGATGTAGGCACCGGTGGCGCGCACCTGCTCGGCGGCCACGGCGTACTCTTCCCAGGTGGTGGGGATCGCGATGCCGTTGGCCTCGAAGAGGTCGGCCCGGTAGAACATGGCCATGGGGCCGGAGTCCTGCGGGATGGCGTAGGCGGCGTCGTCTTCGTTGAAGCTGACCTGGCCCCAGGTCCAGTCGACGAAGTCGGCCTTGGCGTCCATCACACCGTCGCAGGATGCGAGGTTGACCAGGCCGTCCTGCACGCGGAAGTTGGGCAGGGCGTCGTATTCGATCTGGCCGAGGTCGGGCGCGTTGCCGGCCTCGAGCTGGTTGAAGAAGTTGGCGTAGGTGCCGCCGTTGCCGTTCGGACCGGTCTGCACGGCCACCTGGATGTCGGGGTTGGCCTTGTTCCAGACGTCGACGACCTCTTCGATGCCGGGGATCCAGGAGGTGAAGGTCAATTCGACCTTGCCCTCGGCGGGCTCGCAGGCAGCATCGGCGCTGTCGCTGGAGGTGCCGGCGGCGGAGCAGCCGGTCATCGCGACCGTGGCTGCCGTGAGCAGGGCAACGGTGGCCGCTCTTTTCGTGATTCGCATGATTTTCCTTCGTTGGGTTTTCGCTGAAAAGGAGTGGTGCTGGATGGTGCGGGTGAAGCCGGGTGGAAAAGTCGGGAGGTAGGGGGGTTACTTGACGCTGCCGGCGCCGAGGCCGTTCCGCCAGAAGCGCTGCAGCAGCAGGAACAGGATGATCAGCGGGATGATCGACAGCAGCGCGCCGATGAGCACGTAACCGCGCAGCTCGGGGATCTGGTTCACCTGCGAGTTCCAGGCGTAGAGGCCCAGGGTGACCGGGAACAGGGTCTCGTCGCGCAGCATGATCAGCGGCAGGAAGAAGTTGTTCCAGATGGCCACGAACTGGAAGAGGAACACCGTGACCAGGGCCGGGAACATCAGCTTCACCGACACCGTGAAGAAGGTGCGCACCTCGCCGGCGCCGTCGAGCCTGGCGGCCTCGATGAGTTCGTCCGGCACGCTCGCCGAGGCGAAGATGCGGGTGAGGTACACGCCGAACGGGCTGACCAGGCTGGGCAGGAACACGGCCCAGAAGGTGTTCGTGAGGTTGACCTGGCTGAAGATCAGGAACAGCGGCAGCGCCAGCGCTGTGGCGGGCACGAGCACGCCGCCGAGCACGATGTTGAACAGCAGTTCCCGGCCCGGGAAGCGGTACTTCGCCAGGGCGTAGCCGCACATCGCGGCGAACAGGGTGGCCAGCAGGGCGCCGGCGCCGGCGTAGATGGCGCTGTTCAGCATCCACTTGAGGAAGACCCCGTCGCGGTAGGCGACCAGGTTGCCGATGTTCGCGAACAGGTTGAAGTCGGCGAACCAGAGCGGGTTGGTGCTGGTGAACTGGGCGCTGCTCTTGGTGCCGGCGATGAACAGCCACCAGATCGGGATGAGGAAGTAGAGCGTGAAGACCAGCATCACGGTCATCGCGCCGACGCGGGAGAGCGGGCTCTCCTTGGCGACCTTGGCGGTCGGGGTGGTGTTCCTGGCGCGCTTGGCGGGGCGGACGACGGGCTCGGTGAGGGCGCTCATTTGCCTTCCTTCCGCTGGGTGAACTTGAGGAACGAGAACGAGAGCACGAAGGTGGCCAGGGCCAGCACCACGCTGAACGCGGCGGCGAGGTTCACGTTGGGGATCGAGGAGGTGGAGTAGACCATCAGGTTCGGGGTGAAGGTGCTGGTCACCGCGGAGCTGAAGGTGCGGAACACCTGCGGCTCGGCGAGCAGCTGCAGGGTGCCGATGATGGAGAAGATGCCGGTGAGCACGATCGCGGGCATGATCAGCGGGATCTTGATCGACCAGGCGATGCGCAGCTGCCCGGCGCCGTCGAGGCGGGCAGCCTCGTAGATCTCGGTGGGGATGGCCAGCAGGGCCGAGTAGATGATGAGCATGTTGTAGCCCACGTAGACCCAGGTGACGACGTTCGCGATGGCCCAGAGCACCAGGTCGGCGGAGAGGAAGCTGACGTTGCTGGTGAGCGCGGTGAACGGCGACAGGTTGGGCGAGTAGAGGAAGCCCCACATGATCGCGGCGATGACACCGGGCACGGCGTACGGCACGAAGAAGGCGAGCCTGAAGAAGCGCTTGCCGCGCAGCAGCGGGGAATCCAGCAGCAGCGCGAACAGCAGCGCCAGGCCGAGCATGACCGGCACCTGCACCACGCCGAAGGCGAGCACCCGGCCGATCGACTCCCAGAACGGACCGTTCTGGAACACCGCGATGTACTGGGTCAGGCCGCCGAACACCTGGGTGGCCTTGCCGAACGTGCCGTCACGCTCCACCACGAGCAGCGACTGGTAGATCGCGTAGCCGATCGGGATCAGGTAGAACAGCGTGAACAGGATGGCGAAGGGCACGATGAAGACCGCGATCGCCTTGGGGTGGGCCACCCTGATCTTGCGGGGCTTCGGTGCGGGGCTGCGGGTGGCCGCACGCCGGGCATCCGCGGCCGGAAGGGCTGGTGCACTCATGATGCGGTGTCCTCTCTGAGTACGCGCACGGCTCCGGCCGGTACGCGCAGGGTGCGGGCGACAGCGGCGTCGGTGACGAGTTCGTGTCCGGTCCCGCTCACCTCCACGTCGGTGTCGCCGTGGTTGATGATGAAGCGGTAGGAGCGGTCGGCCGCGGCGCGGCGCACGACCTCGAGCAGGCCGTCGTTCTCCGGGCCGACCGCGGTGATGCGCGCGGCGACGCCGATGGTGCGCAGCAGGTCGCGGTAGGTGTCGGGGTCAGGTGCGGTGGCGAGGTACCAGGCGGTGCCGGCGCCGTGGCTGTGCCGGGTGATGGCGGGCACCCCGGCGAGGGCGCCGTCGGTGTAGCCGGCCAGGGCCTCCGCTCCGGCCAGGCTGAGGCGTTCGGTCCACAGCGTGCCGGTGCTGCCGGCGGTCAGCCCGGCCAAGGCGCCGTCCAGGCCCACGGACTGGCCGGGCCGGATCGGGGCGAACTCCTCCACCGAGATGCCGAGCAGGTCGCGGAACGCGCCGGGGTAGCCGCCGAGGCGCACCCTGTCGTCTTCGTCGACGATGCCGCTGTAGAAGGTGACCAGGGTGTGCCCGCCCGCGGCGACGAACCCGGCGAGGTTGTCGGCCTGGCCGTCGGTGACCAGGTAGAGCGCGGGCACCACCACGAGGTTGTAGCCGGACAGGTCGGCATCCGGGGAGACGATGTCGACGGTGACGCCGAGCCTATGCAGCGCGGTGTACGCGGCGTGCACCTGCTCGAGGTAATTCACCGACTGCGACGGGCGGGATTCACCGTCCCCGGCCCACCAGGCTTCCCAGCTGAACAGGATGGCGACATCCGCCACGACCCGGGTGCCGATGATCTCGTCGAGGCTGTCGAGGGTGGCGCCGAGGGCCACGACCTCGCGCCAGAGCACGGTGTCGGTGCCGGCGTGGGGCACCAGGGCGGAGTGGAACTTCTCCGAGCCCTGCTGCGAGGCGCGCCACTGGAAGAAGCAGATCGCGTCGGCGCCGCGGGCCACGTGCGCCAGCGAGTTGCGGGTGAGCTCTCCCGGCGTTTTGGCCAGGTTCAGCGGCTGCCAGTTGACGGCGCTGGTGGCCTGCTCCATGAGCAGCCAGGCGTCGCCGCCGGCCAGGCCGCGGGTGAGGTCGGCGGCGAAGGCCAGTTCGGTGGTGGGGTCGGCGAGCCGGTGGTCGAGGTAGTGGTCGTTGGCGACCACGTCCACGGCGGATGCCCAGGACCAGTAGTCGAGATTGCGGATGTGCGCGGCGACCATGAAGTTCGTGGTGACGGGCAGGTCGCTGTGCCGGCGGATGACGGCCTCTTCGGCCTTGTAGTAGCCGAGCAGTTCGTGGGAGCTGAACCGGTGGAAGTCGAGCACCTGCCCGGGGTTGCGGCTGGACAGGGTGAGCCGCGGGGTGTGCACCTCGGCCCAGGCGGTGTAGCGCTGGCTCCAGAAGCTGGTGCCCCAGGCGGCGTTCAGGGCGGCGATGCTGCCGTACTTGGCCTCGAGCCAACCGCGGAACGCGGCGGCGGTGTCGTCGTCGTAGCAGAGCGCGTTGTGGCAGCCGAGCTCGTTGGAGACGTGCCAGAGCGCCACGGCGGGGTGGTGTCCGTAGCGGCGGGCGACCTGCTCCACCAGGCGCAGCGCGTGCTCGCGGAACACCGGCGAGCTCGGGCACCAGGCCTGACGGCCGCCGGGGTAGCGGGTGGTGCCGTCCTCGGTCTCGGGCAGGATCTCGGGGTGCAGGGTGGTCAGCCACGGCGGCGGCGACGAGGTGCCGGTGCCCAGGTTCACCCGGATGCCGTGCGCGTGCAGCAGGTCGACGATGGTGTCGAGCAGGGTGAAGTCGTACTCCCCCGGCGCCGGTTCGAGCGCGGACCAGCCGAAGATGTTGATGGCCACGAGGTCGACGCCGGCCTGCTGCATGAGCAGCACGTCTTCGGCCCAGACCTCGGAGCCCCACTGCTCGGGGTTGTAGTCACAGCCGTAGGCGATGCCGTTCTGCACGAACGGGGTCGTCGGGGTGACCGTGTCGGTCACGGCCGGGGTGGCTACTGGGGTGCTCATCTGCTCCTGCTCGGGGTGGGGCGGTACGTTCTGTGAACGTGCACAGGCCGACGAGCGAATGACTCCTCGTTGAGTGTCTGTGAACGTACACAGAGTAAGTACATCGCGGCGCCGGTGTCAAGCTGAGAGGACTGTACAGTTATCGAATGGTGACAATTCCGGGGCGGCGAAGGCGCGCGACGATCCACGACGTCGCCGCGGAGGCCGGGGTCTCCCGCGGCACCGTGAGCCGAGTGGTGAACAACGAGCCCTACGTGTCGGCGGAGGCCCGCATCGCGATCGAGGCCGCCATCGAGAAGGTCGGCTACGTACCGAACACCGCCGCCCGCAACCTGGTGATGCAGCGCTCCCAGGCCGTGGGACTCATCGTGCACGAGCCGCACTCCCTGTTTCTCGAAGACCCCAACATCGGCGAGATCCTGCTCGGCGCCAACAGCGCCCTCTCCCGCGCCGATTACCAGATGGTGAGCCTGGTGATCGAGTCCGACCGCGACACCGAGCGCGTGGCCCGGTACCTCAGCGGTGGCTTCGTCGACGGCGTCGTCGTGGTGTCGGCCCGCGAAGAAGACCCGATCACCCGCGTGATCGAGCGGCTGGACCTGCCGGCCGCGTTTGTCGGGCATCCGCACGACCTGCACGGCCTGTCGTACGTGGGAATCAACAACCGCGCCTCGGCCCGGGCCATCACCGAACGGCTGATCGGCACCGGACGGCAGCGCATCGGCATGATCGCCGCGGCCCTGGACCGGGACTCCGGCGCCGACCGGCTGGCCGGCTTCACGGATGCCCTCGGCGACCGGTTCGACCCGGCCCTGGTGGCCCCGGTGCCGCTCTACACCTACGCCGACGGCCGCGACGGCATGCGCGCGCTGCTGGCCCAGGACCCGTTGATCGACGGAGTCTTCGCGGCGTCCGACGTGATCGCCGCCGGCGCGCTGAACGCCCTGCGCGAGGCCGGCCGCAGCGTGCCCGGTGATGTGGGCATCGTCGGGTTCGACGACAGCGCCTGGGCGCTCCGCTGCCAGCCGCTGCTCTCCACGGTGCGTCAGCCCGCCAACGGACTCGGCGAGCGCGCAGCCGAATCGGTGCTCAGCCAGCTGCGCGGCGAGGCCCCCGAGCTCGGCGGCATCCTGCTCGACACCGAGATCGTCTGGCGCGACTCCGCCTGACCGGCGCTCGGCCCTCTCGAGACCCCGCCGCTGGTCAAACCCGTCGAGACTCCGTGAGCCAAGTGGTACCGCTGCGGACATTTTCCCCCAGTGCGCCGGGTGCAAATGTCCGCACCGGCAACAGTTGCGGCGCAGAACCGGCACGCACACAATGGGGAGCGTGAGTCGCAAGCGGGTGATCGTCAACGGAATGGTGCAGGGCGTGGGGTTTCGGTACTACACCGAGGCGCAGGCCAGCAGCCTGGGCGTGGGCGGATACGTGCGCAACCGGTCCGACGGCGCGGTCGAGGCCGAGATCGAGGGCACCGACGACGCGATCGAGCGGATGCTGGCCTGGCTGCACACCGGACCACGCTCGGCGAGTGTCGAATCGGTGCAGGTGACCGACCTGGCGGAGCACGGCGAGGCGAGTTTCAGCATCCGGCTCTGACCGGGCTGGCCCCGGGCGGCCGCCGGTCTGGCGTACCGTGGGAGTATGGGCGCGCAGGCTTCCGGTTCCGGCCGGACGGGACCGACGGTGCGCGAATCCTCCCCGATGCGGGAGGGTCCTAAGGCGCGCGAGCCGTTGCGCGCGCGCCCACGCCTGACCCTGCGGTCAAGTTACGGCATCGGCCGGCTGCTGTTGGCCACCGCCGGCGTCATCGGGTTGATCGGCAACTACGAGTACGTGCTGCTGTTCCCCACCTTCGCCGCCTACAACGTGTTCACCTATTTCACGGTGCAGAGCGCGATCGCGGCGGTGATCGCGTTTGTGCTCGGTGCGATCGTGGCGTTCCGCCAGGAGAAGGACCCGCAGTGGCTGGACCTGTTCCGGGCGGTCGTGACGACGTACATCCTCGTGTCCGGAATCGTGTTCCTCACCATCGTCATCCAGTCGTCATCGCGCGACTACACGATGGAAGTGCCCTGGCCGAGCCAGGTGCTGCACTTCTACATCCCCACCATCGCGCTCCTGGACTGGCTGACCGATACGGGCAAGGCCCGGCTGTCCTGGCGCTTCCTGCGCTGGATCCTGCCGTACCCGCTCGCCTGGGGCGTCTTCACGCTCGTGCGCGGCGCGAACGTGGGCTGGTACCCGTACTTCTTCCTCGACCCGGCGCAGGTGAGCGGCCCGCTTGAGACCCTGCTGTACTGCGTGATCGCCGCGGTACTTTTTGTGGGCATTGCGGCGTTGCTCGTGGCCACGTCGCGACTCAGCTGGCGGCCCCGGCCGCGCGGCGACCGCGCGTCGTCGGTGCCGAACTAGCCGGGGCGAGTGAGTGTTACTGCTCGACGGGGACGAAGGTGTACTGGCTGGTGAGGTGCTCAGACTCGCAGGTGCCGCAGTAGAGCACGCCGGAGGCCTGCATGGCCGAGACCCGTGGCGAGCACTGGATCACCTTCGGTCCGCAGCACGGTGAGATCACCATGAAGGCTCCGGGCTCTGCGGCGGCGTGGCCGCTGAGGCTCCGGTGATGGTGGCTGCCCTCGCAGGGCAGATTGGGATTGAAGTCCAGCAACGACACGGATTCAAGATTTGTCAGAATATACATGGTTCACACGGTCAATCGGGATGGGCAGTGGCCACGGTGCATATGGGACATCGGGATCGCGACCACACCCGGTGGCCGACGGCGAAAAACACCCGGCTGGACTCCGTCGGCACGACCAGTCGGGCAACGACTGGATCTCCCCGTGGGGGTGTCCCTGAGACGGGCGGCCCCTTCACCGTCTAGACGTTTCGAGGAGCTTACACCGGAACTCTGAGTTTTACTCGTTAATCTCCGGGCGACGGTTCCTGGCCCGCGCGGGCCGCGGCGGATGCCCCGGTCAGGGCGCCGGAGTGGCCGTCGCGACGATCGCGAACGGCTCCAGGCTGCGCAGGGCGGCGTCGGTGAATTCGGTGTTGTCGGACTTCGCCAGCGCGAGCGCCTGCTCGCCACTGACGAACCCCACCAGGATCGGCTCGTTGGTGATCGGCATCATGTTCACCCACACCCTGAAATCGAGGGTGTCATCGCCGACCGTGGTCCAGAGCACCGCCTCGGTATCCCAGAACGGCTCCTCGAAGCGCAGCCAGATCTTGTCGAGGGTGCCCATCCCGAGGGCGGCGATCGCGCCGCGGTGCGCGAACGGCAGCGGCGGGTCGAATTCGATCACGTCGCTCTTGAGCACGCCCAGGGGCACCGTCACGATCGCCCGGTCCACGGTGAGCGATTCGCCCGTGCCCAACCGCAGACTCACGGATGTGTCGGTGTACGACACCCGGGTCACCACGCTGGAGTAGAGCACGTCCAGGCCCGCCGCATCCTCGTCGAGCAGGGTGCTGTAGCCGCCGAGCACGATGCGGGTGTCGTCCGCCGCGGTGGATGCCGGGGTGGGGGTGTACCAGCCGGACATCTCCTCGGCCGGGGCGCCGGACTCCAGGGTGGTGGAGGTGGCGAGCTGGTAGTCCAGCCAGTCGGCGTCGGAGACCCCGGTCTCACCATCCGTCATCGACAGGGTGGCCGAGCCGGTGGCGACGAGGGCCTTGGCCAGTGAGGTGTCCTCGGCCTGCGCGGCGGCCCACGCCAGCGCGGCCGTGACGGTGTCGGCGCCCACGGGCGAGACCGGGGTGACGGTGCCGTCCGGGGTGCGGGCCTCAGCGGCCGGTGCGAACGGCTCGTGCGAGACCTCGAGTCCGGTGAACACCTCGTCGAGCGAGTTGGCGCTGCTGGCGACGATGAACGACGGGCCGAGTTCGACGGGAATCGGCCAGGAGTCGTTGGTGACGGTCTGGATGCGGCCGCCGAGCCTGTCGCGGGCCTCGATCACGAGAACCGTGAACCCGGCGTCGGTGAGCAGCCGGGCGGCGGCGATGCCCGCGGCGCCGGCGCCGATCACGGCCACCCGCTCGCCGGGTTCGGCGACGTCCACCAGGGCCCTGGCGGCGCGCTGACCGGAGCCGAGGGCGCCCTGCACAGTGCCGGGGGCGGTGTCGGAGAGCGCTTCGCCGGCGAGGAACAGCCGGTCGAGGATGGGTTCGGCGAGGTCTTCGCGTTGCTGCGGCGTCGAGGACACCGCCGCGAAGCTGTAGGAACCGCGGGCGAACGGGTCGGCGGACCAGGAGCTGCGCAGCATGTCTTGCGGCTGCGGCACCAGGGACGGCGCTGGCGTGCTGGTGGGTGTGGGCGAGCCCGTGGGAGTGGGCCGGGGCGGCACGCATCCGCTGAGCGCGAGCAGAGACAGCCCGGAGAGGGAGCTGATCAAGAAGGTCCGACGTTGCATGGCGTACTCGCGTCTGGTGACGCACTCCTCTCGGCCCCTCGAAGTGGTACCCCTCACGCTACCTCAGGCCGTGGCCGTCGGCTTTCGGCCGTGGCGGTGGCGCGCCGGGTGGGGTGGGCGACGGCCACAACTGTTCCCGTTCCGGACAATTGGTGCCGGCACACCGGGTGCAAATGTCCGTTTCGGCAACGGTCAGGTCGGCGGGGCGAGCGGATGCGGGCGGCCGACCGACCGGCCGGTTGGCGGGCAGGTCAGGCTGCGGAGCCGGCGGCAGGCGGCTCGAGGAAGCCGTCGTCGAGCAAGGCACGCACCCGGGGCAGCAGCTCGGTCCGCAGGGCGGCCGCGTCGGCATCCAGCAGCTGGGCGATCGCGTCGATGATGGCGCCCACCGGCAGCTCGCCGTCGCAGGCGCCGATCAGGGCGGCCTGGGCGGTGTCCAGCGGCACCGACCGGCCGAAGCCGCCGCCCTGGTGCAGGGTCATCAGGGTCGGATCCTCCTGGCCCGGCCAGAAGTGCCGCTCCTCGGTGACGTCGGATGCCACCGTGAGGGTGCTGCGCGACAGTGCGTCGTCGTCCAGCCCGGCCTGCCAGTCGTGCGCGGCCAGGCACTCGGCCAGGTGGTTGCCGATGCCGGCCGCGTTGTGGCCCAGCGCCTCCGGCAGCCGTTCGAGCCGCAGCAGGCGCGGGCGGGGCGGCGCGGCGCGGCGGCCTCGGCCATCCAGGGGGCGCCGCAGCAGCATGTAGCCGAAGCCCACCTGGCGCACCCCGCGGGCCTCGAAGTCGTCGAGCCAGGCGCCGTAGAGGCGGTCGAAGTCGGGGGTGTCCGGGCGGGTGCCGCCGTCGCGGATCCAGGTCTCGGCGTAGCCGGTGGGCGCCTGCACCTCGCGTTCGATGATCCAGGCATCCAACGCGGCAGGGTGGCCGGCGCGCCCCGTTGCCTCTGGGGCGTCGCCACCCGCCGGGGCTGCCAGCCAGTCCGTGAGCCTGTCGAAGGCGTCATCCTCGTGGTACTCCCAGTTACCGAGCAACTGAGCGACCCCGCCCGGCGTGAGATGCTCGGCCGCGCCGCGCACCACGGCCTCCACGAGGGCGTCGCCCACCATGCCGCCGTCGCGGTACTCGTAGCTGGGCACACCCTCCACCCGCGGGGTGATCACGAACGGCGGGTTGGAGATGATGTGGTCGAAACGCTCCCCGGCCACCGGGTCGAACAGGCTGCCGAGCCTGAACTCGATGTTCTCGACGCCGTTCAGCCGGGCGTTCAGCGCCGCAAGCTCGAGGGCGCGCTCGGAGATGTCGGTGGCGACCACCCGGGTGGCGTGCCTGGCGGCGTGCAGGGCCTGGATGCCGCAACCGGTACCGAGGTCGAGCGCGCTGTCGACCGGGGTGGGGATCATCAGGGCGCTCAGGGTGAGCGAGGCGCCGCCCACGCCGAGCACGTGGTTCTCACCGAGCGGATGCCCGAGGGCCAGTTCGCCCAGGTCCGAGGTGATCCACCAACTGCCGGCCCCGTGCGCGTCGACGAAGCTGTACGGGCGCAGGTCCACCAGCGGCGCCACCAGCGCCGGCCCGGCATCGAGGGCGGGTTCCTCGGCGGTGCCGCCGTGTGCGTGGTGGGCGCTGAGGAGGCCGAGCCGCTCGGCGCCGTCTACGCCGAGGGTCGGCAGCGCGGCGTCGATCTCGGTCCGAGCCACGGGCAGGCCGAGCACGAACAACTGGGCGAGCACCACATTCGGTTCGGGCACGGTGAGGGTGGCGCGCAGCCGCGCGAGCGCCCGCAGGGCCGGCACCCGCTGGTTGCGGTGCAGGGCGGCATCCGCCTCGATGCCCCACAGCCCGGTCAGGGCGGTCACCGAGAAGTTGGCGGTGGCGAGGTCGGCGCGGAGCTGGTCGATCAGAATTGCGGTCACCTCTCTATTCAACTGCACGCCGGCCCGTCGACCTTCCGCTGGTCGAGCCGGCTGCGCCCCGCGAGGCGACCCAGGCGCGGGCGCACCGGGTCTCGACACGCTCGACCATCGAGATGGGCACGACGTGCAGAGAGGCTACAGCCAGCGCATCGTGAAGGCGCGGGCGAGCAGGCCGTTCAGGGGCGGCTGGGCGAGCAGTCGCACGGCCCCGTTGCGCAGCCGCAGCCGCAGCCCACGCGCCGGCCGGCCCATCGCCATGTTGAAACCGGCCTGCCGGGCGGCCATGCGGGCGCTCCGCCGCCGGCGCCGGTCGTAGCCGGCCAGCGTCACGCCGGCCTCGGTCGGCTGGGCGAGCGCGTGGGCGAGCGCCGGCGCCAGCGCCACGGCGTCGAGCCAGCCCAGGTTCATGCCCTGCCCGCCGATCGGGCTGATCTCGTGCGCCGCATCCCCCACCAGCACCATCCGACCTTGTACCATCGTGGACGCCAGTCGCTGCCGCACCGAGAACGAGGCCGGTGCGGCATCCGAGAACGGCAGCAGCACGCCGGTGCGCTCCCGCACCAGCGCCGAGAGGTCATCGATCGAGGCATCCGTCATCAGCGTGGACGTCAGGGCCACCCAGCGACGCCGGCCGTCCGGCAGCGGGAACGACTCGACGACGCCGCCCCGCTCGAAGAACAGCACCGCCTCTGTGCCGTGCTCGCCGGCGTCGGGATAGTCGGCCATCAGGTAGGTGTCACCGCCGCCGAGCGGCCGGGACGCGATGCCCACGGCGTCGCGCAACCGGCCATGGGCGCCGTCGGCCACCACCACGTACCGCGCCGACCCCAGCACCGGAGGCGCGGCGCCACCCTCCGGCCCGGATGCGTCCACGCCCGTTTCGGCGACCAGGCCCAGCTCGGCACTCACGTCCACGTGGCCTCCGCGATCGTGCAGCATGCCCACGCCCACGCCGGAGCGCAACCCGTGCGGTCGCAACCGCCCGAACCGCGCTCGCAGCACGGCTTCGGTCTCGTGCTGGGGCAGGGCCACGACGAACGGGAACAGCCCGGTCGTCTGCGCGAACGACAGCCGGCCGAGCGTGTGTCCGCCGCTCTGCACGCTGCCGGTTTCGATGCGCACGGCGCGCGCGAGCACCTCCTCGGCCACGCCGGCCTGGCGCAGCACCCCCATCGACGGCGGGTGGATGCCGATCGCCCTGGAGAGCATCGACGGCTCGGTGCGCCGCTCGAACACCTCCACGTCCAGACCTCGCTCGGCGAGCAGGCAGGCGAGCAGGATGCCCACGGGCCCGCCGCCCACCACGATCACGTCACGCACGGGTCACCGCTCCTCGGCCGCACGCGCCGACTCGGCCCGCGCCGAGTCCGCCTGCGCAACGTCCGCCGCCTCGGCCCGCGCGGCCACAGGCGGAATCGCCCGCGACCCGGTCGGCGGGGCCTGCCAGCGCAGCATCAGCCGGTACGGCACCTCCCGGCGCACGCTCCAGCCCAGCGGCGCCACCGCCGCCAGTTCCCGCCAGGTGAAGCTGCGCCGAATGGAGGTGAGGCCGTCGGCACGAATGAACGAGCGGCGGAAGAACGGCCAGGTGCCCAGCCCGAACCCGAGGTACGCCAGCGGGGCCCGCTCGATGTCGCCGTGCAGCGCCAGGCCACGGGCGAGCCGTTCGGAGTCGACGAGCAGCGCGCCCAGCTCGGTGCCGCTGAGGTGGTGCAGCACGTGGTTGGAGAGCACGATGTCGAAGCGCTCCCCCGCGGCCACGAGGTCGCTGCTGAGCGCACGGCGAAACTCCAGCCCCGGCAGCGCCGGCCGGCCGCTCGCGTAGTCGTGCGCACGCGCATCCGGGTCGATCGCGGTCACGGTCAGGCGCAGGCCGTCGCGAGCCGCCCAACGAACCAGCGACCTGGCCACGTCGCCGCCCCCGGAACCGATGTCGAGCAGGCTGGTCTCGGCTGTGGCCGAGAGGCGGGGCCGGATGTCGTGCCGGTAGGTGTGCCGCAGCCCGGAGACCACGGCGTTGACGTACCGGAAATTCGCGTAGGTGCGCCGCAGCGTCTCGGCGTCGCAGTCCGGATCGTCCATGATCTCGACCGCGTCGACGGCCCGGTCGCGGAGCTTGCCGAGCACGTCGTCAGCCGCGCCGCACGGTCATCAGACCCGACTCCACGGTCAGGCCCGGCCCGAACGCCATGGCGCAGACCCTGTCACCGTCGGCAGTGGCCGCGCCGTCGAGGATCTCCTTCATCACGAAAAGAATCGTGGCGCTGGACATGTTGCCGTTCGTGCGCAGGACCTCCCGCGACGGCAGCAGCTGCGCCTCGGTGAGGCCGAGTTTGGCCTCGGTTTTGTCGAGGATGCTGCGCCCGCCTGGGTGGATCGCCCAGTGGGCGATCGCGGTGCTCAGCGGCGACGCCGGGGTGGGCATCGTGAGCACCTGGCCGGAGGCAGCGCCGCCATCCTGCGCCTGCTGTTGTTCCTGGGCCTGCTCGGCCAGCGCCCCGGCCTCGGCCACCACCTCCGCCGCGAGCGCCCGGGTGAGCGACTCGTCCCTGCCGAACAAAGGCGCGAGGGCCGACTCGATGTGCTCGTCGATGATGTGCGGCACATACGAGCTCAAGATCATCTCGAAGCCCTCGTCGCCGATCTTCCAGGCCATGTCGCCCTCACCGACGGGGGTGATCACGGTTTCGAAGTGGTCGAGGTCGAGGGCGTTCTCGCCGGCGACCGGCGGGCGGCTGCTCACGATGCCCGCGGCCGCGCCATCCGAGAACAGCGACGACGCCACGATGGTGTCGGGGTCGCTGGAGGTGCGCAGGTGCAGCGAGCACAACTCGGCGCTGACCACGAGGACCACGGCGTTCGGGTCGGCCTGCACGAACTGCTTCGCCGTGCGCAGCGCCGGCATCGACGCGTAACAGCCCATGAAACCGAGGTGGTAGCGCTGGGTGGACGGCGCCAGGCCGAGCTCGCGCACGAGCATGTAGTCGGGGCCGGGCGCGTAGAAGCCTGTGCACGACACCGTCACGACGTGGGTGATGTCGGCGGCGACCACCCCCGGACAGGCGGCCAGCGCGCGGCGGCCGGCCTCCACGAACAGCGTGGTGGCCTGCTCGATGTAGAGCTCATTGCGCACCCGGGTGCCTGGCACGAGCAGCCGCTGGGTGGCGGCGTCGAAGAACTGCGGATCGGCCGCCTCCGAGTCGAGGGTGAGTTCCTCGATCACGGTGTGGCGGGTATCGATGCCCGACAGGTTGAAGGATGCGGTCACCAACCGCTGCGCCAGCCGGCTGAGGCCGGGCTGGGCGGCGAAGATGTCCCTGACCTGCTCCTGCACAAGGACGGTGGGCGGTACAACGGTCTGGAGCGCTCTCAGCGTGACGGCCATGCCCCAGTGTTACACGCACCTGCGCCGGTGCACATCCCCCCGGCAGATTCTGCGGGAGTTGTGCTTTACGGCAGCCGGTCGAACAGGCGGGTGGCGGTGATGGCGAGCCCAAAACCGACCGCGACGATCGCGGTGACCGCGCCGAGATAGGCCACCGGCGCATCCGAGATGCCGAAGGCCCCGGTGGCGCCGATGCCCGCGGCCACGGCGGTGACGACGGCGGCGAGCACGGCGATCCAGGTCTGCAGTTTCAAGCCCACCCTGGCCGGGGTGGGGGTGCGCGCGGCGCGCTGCCGGCCGCCCGACCGGGTGAGCACGGCTCCGGCGACGCAACCCCAGAAGGCCACCACGAGCAGCGCGGCGATCACGTCGCTGGGCCGGTGCCACAGGCTCACCAGCGTCGACACCCCGGCCGCGACGGCGAACGCCGCGCCGATGGTGCCGGCCAGCCAACGCGTGTGCGGGCTCGCGACGAGGAAGACCACCAGCGCGGATGCCGCCGCCACCGTCGTATGCCCGGATGGGAATGAGTTGGGGATGTAGCCGTCCACGCCGAGTTCGGGGCGGGTGAGGATCACGTTCTTGAGCAGCTGGGTGGTGACCACGGCGGCCATCGCGGCGGCCACGGCGACCACGAGCGGGAACCAGGCGCGCCGCACCGCGGCGATGACGAGACTCACCACAGCGCCGACGGCGACCATCACGGAGGGGATCAGGTCGAGCAGTCGGTGCGTGAGGGAGGCGCCGGTCGTGCCGTCTTCGGCACCGTTGAAGGCCAATTGGTCGATGGCCTGTCCGGTGACGTCCCGGATGAAGAAAATGTAGAGCACCGCGAACGCGGCGGCGCAGAGCAGCGCGGCGCCGATATAGCGGGTGGGGGTGAGGCGGGAGATCGAGTGCACTCTCTACTGTCCCACGGGAGCATGGGTGAACCGTGAAAGCAAGGTGCACAACAGGTGTGCGCCCGCGGCTCGGAGACGCTCGAATCCAGCCTTGACATGGGGCCTCTGCGGCGTAGCGTCAGAATATGTTCAGCAGGAAGACCCGCAGGGAACGCACCGATCGACCGGCGAAGGCCGACCGTGGCTGGGGCCGTTCCCTCGACCGGGGCGGGTTCCCGGGCCTCGAGGGCGACTTCGAGTCCGAGCGTCGGCGTGCCGCGGCGGCCGACCACGACCGGATCGAACCGTACGAGCACGGCGAGGGCGAGATCCCTGTGCTGCCGGCCACGGCGCCCGGTCTCACCCACCCCTGAGGCGTCGGCACGACGAGCAGGACTTGAGCGCATCCGGCGCTGACAGGCGGCAGGCCCCGACGTCGCTGAGTCTTCGCTGAGCGCGAGCGGTCACGGCTTGCCACCGCCGTCGAGCCGGATCAAAATGTTAATAGTTGAGTCGGTCAGGCTCAACTTTGACACCCGGGCCGATCCGGTCGGCCGGTGCCGCCGCAATCGATGAAAAGGAGTTGAACATGGCCATGAACTACGATCCCTTCCGCGAACTGGACCGGTTCGCCGGCGCCTTGATGGATGTGCGTGGGCCCCGCGTGATGCCGATGGATCTCTACCGTTCGGGAGACGTGTACGTGTTGAACGCGGACATGCCGGGCATCGATCCCGGGTCTGTCGACATCGATGTGGACGGCCAGCTGCTCACCATCCGGGGTGAGCGCACCTTGGCCAACCACGACAACGTGAAGTGGCTCACCCGCGAACGCACGGCGGGTTCCTTCCTCCGCCAGCTGAACCTCGGCCAGGGCATCGACCTCGACAACATCAGCGCCACCTACGCCAACGGGGTGCTCTCGGTGACCATCCCGGTGAGTGAGGCCGCCAAGCCCCGCAAGATCGAGGTGAGCACCGAGAAGCAGGAGCCGCTGACGGTGCGCGAAGGAGAGAAGCACCTGGAGCAGTAGCGCGACAGGCCGCAAAGGACAGGATCCTGAGGTTTTATCCCTCGGGTCCTGTCTTTTTGCGTGTTGTACACGCTAAGTTCATACTTCTCTGATCGACTGGTTTTGTAGCATCCGCAGCGTAATCCCCGTAAAGTGCCTAAGTACCAAACGAATGGAAGCTCCGTGAGCATTCGAACGGCCGAATACCCTAGGCCGGATTATTTTCTTCTCCACCTCAGCGACACCCACTTGCTCGCAGACGGCAATCGCCTCTACGGCAGCGTGGACAGCGCCGCACACGTGCAACGATTGTTCGCCGATGTGGAGGCGTCCGGCGGCAGACCCGATGCCATCATCATCACCGGCGACCTGGCCGACAAGGGTGAACCGCACGCCTACGCGCAACTGCGCGACATCGTCGAACCCGCGGCCGCCCGCCTGGGCGCGAAGGTGCTCTGGGTCATGGGCAACCACGACAACCGGGCGAACTTCCGCACCGAGTTGCTCGGCCAGGAGCCCAGCCTGGCGCCGATCGACCACGTCGACTACGTCGGCGGGTTGCGCATCATCACTTTGGACACCACGGTGCCCGGCAGTCATTACGGCGAGATCACCGAGCCGCAGCTGGAGTGGCTCGGCGAGCAGCTGAGTTTCCCCGCGCCGGACGGCACCATCCTCGCCATGCACCACCCGCCGGTGCCCAGCATGCTCGACCTGTCGGTGGCGGTGGAGCTGCGCGACCAGGCCAGCCTGGCGCAGGTGCTCCGCGGCACGGATGTGCGCAGCATCCTCGCCGGGCACCTGCACTACTCATCGACCGCCACGTTCGCCGGCATCCCGGTGTCTGTCGCGTCGGCCACCTGCTACACCCAGGATCTCAACGTGCCCGTCGGCGGCACCCGCGGCCGTGACGGCGCGCGGGCGTTCAACCTCGTGCACGTGTACGCCGACACCGTGCTGCACTCGGTGGTGCCGCTGGGCGAGTTCGAGCCGCTGGACTACATCGACGCCGCAGAAAGCGCCCGTCGCCTGGCCGCCTCCGGCATCGAGATCATGCCTGCGGGAAGTCTGCCCGCATACCGCGAGCCGCCAATGACCAGGCCGATCCCGGTTCTGCGCTGACGTCGCCGTTGCCCAGGCCGAGGGCACTCTCGATGAGGGTGTCCTCGCCGTGCTGGCTTTCGGCGATAACGCTCTCGCGTTCCCACGGGGCCACGATCGGGAAGTAACGCTCGAGGAAGTCGGTGACGGCTTCGGTGCGCACCTCGTCGCTGATCTCGGGGAAGCTGCCGTCGTTCAGGCAGAACATGTCCTGATCGCGGCGCTTGAGTAGCTTGTTCATCTGGCGCAGGGCCAGCTTGAGCGTCGTCTCCACATAGAGCGAGCGGGCCTGGGTCTGCTCCACGGCCCGTCCGGTGGCCAGGGCGTAGTAGTGGTACAGCGAGTTGGTGACCGAGATGTCGGTCGCCGAACGGAACCGGCTCTTCATGGTGCGGGTGAAGTCCTCCGGGAACTCCGCCTCCATCTCCTGCATGACGCTCTTGCGCAGCGGCGCGGCCGTGTGCTCGAGGTGCCGGGTGGTGACCTTGCCGAACCTCTCGCGCAGCAGCGCCCGGTTCACCCGCGCCGCGTTCTCGAAACCGCTGCGGGTGGGGTCGTTCTCGCCCAGGCCGATGCGGGTGGGCGCCTCGATGAACTTGGTGATGCCGCCGGGCGAGAAGAACAGTTCCGGACCGATCGGACGGCCGAAGAACATGTCGTCGTTGGAGTAGAGGAAGTGCTCGGCGAGCCCGGGGATGTGGTGCAGCTGGCTTTCCACGGCGTGCGAGTTGTGGGTGGGCAGCCCGCTGGTGTCGGGAAAGAAGTCTTCGCTGTTCATGATCGTCACCCGCGGGTGGTCGACCAGCCATTCGGGGGCGGGTGAATCGGTGGCGATGAAGATGCGGCGCACCCATGGGGCGAACATGTAGACGCTGCGCAGCGCGTACTTGAGCTCGTCGATCTGCCGGAACCGGGCTTCCGAGTCGTCGCCCTCGCCGACCACGTAAGACGTCATGCGCGCCGCGCGGGCCTTCTGGAAGTCGGCGGAGGAACCGTCGACCCAGGAGAAGACCAGGTCGATGTCGAAGCTGATGTCGCTGACCAGGTCGTCGAACATGTTCTGCAGGGTGCGCCAGGTGCGACCGAACAGGTCGACGGTGGTCTCGCGGGCCTCGGACCGGGGCAGGCGCTTGCGCATCAGGACGTTCTCGACGGGTGCCACGATCTCGTCTTCGCCGAACCGCCACAGTTCGAGCTGGAACGCGGTCTCGGCACCGTAGCGGAGCCGGCCGATGGGTTCGATGCGCGGCTGGTAGACCCTGAAGACGTCGGAGGTGGCGAGAGCGGCCAGGGCGCCGTCGGCGAGCAGGGCCGGGCGGGCGGGGTCGCCGTCGAGGGGTTTGAGATAGAAGGGCGTGTTGCCGAACGCTTCGGCCAGCACCCGGCTGATCTTCTTGCGACGCTTGCGGTTGACGGCGATGACCGGGCGGTTGTGGTCGCCGCGCACCAGCAGGTAGTCGATGCCGGCGGAGTCGAGGGCGTCCGCGAGGGCGAGCAGGTCGCTGACCCGGGACTCGTGCGGGGTGAAGTGGCCGTTGATCAGGGCGATCTCGCCCTTTCGCACCACCACGTCTTCGCGGTCGAAACGGCGGGTGCGGTCGTCGAGGGAGAGCAGCACCAGTTCGGGTTCACTGCTCAGCGAGAGAACCGGCAAGGAGCCGGTGTCCGGCGCGGGTTCGTCGACCTGGCTCGGCGTCGACTCGGAGAAACCACTGCCGGCAGCCGTGCGGGAGTGTCGGGTGGAATCGGTGCGGTCAAAGCGTGCCATGGTCCTCCTTGGAGAAAATTACGTGGAGTGGTAACGGATGCAGGGCTGGCTGCGGGTGCTGAGCGGCTGTACGGGCAATGCAGAGGGTGTGAACTCCGCAGGGCGGGCATCGATGCGCCAGGCCCCGGAGTATGCGCCCGGGTCTCCCGGGCATCCACGCACCGGTCCAGACCGGGCAAGGGCCCGCTGGGAACAGTGACGTTGGTCTAGTGTACGTCGCCGCGGGGGCGGGCTCGTGACCTGCGGGGGTTCGGGCGGGTGTGGTGCCGCTGTGGCGCCCGCGCCCGGCGCCCCAACTGTTCCCGCTCCGGACAATGGCACCCGGTGTGCCGGGTGCAATTGTCCGCACGGGCACCAGTTGCCGGCGCGAGTCGGCGGGCGGGCGGGCGGGTCAGGTGCGGGCGGCGGATGCGGGCGGGTCAGGTGAGGGCGGCGGCATCCGTGGTGGGCAGGCGACAGACGAAGTCGCGGCAGAGGTAGGCGGTGGGGCGGCCGTCGCGGGTGCTGCGGTCGGCGAACAGTTCGAATCCGGCCTCGGCGAAGGCGGCGCACTGGTGCTCGGTGACCACGGCGACCAAGCCCTGGCGGCGCCGCGCCGCATCCACGAGGGCGGTGCCCGCACCCGGGCCAGTAGCACCGGGCCCGGACCGAGTGCCGGCGGCACCGGTGCCGGCGGTACCCTCGTCGGCGTGCGCAGCGGCGGAGGGCTCGGCGTCGGGGGCCGGGGTCACCACGACGAGCTGTTCGATGGGGGCCGTCAGCGTGCTGACCAGCCGCAGGGCGGCGCCGAAGGCGAGCGGGTTGGTGCCGCCGGAGCCGACCAGTCGCAGCATCGCCGCCGTGGCTGCGTCGCGGTAGCGGCCATCCCCGGTGAGCAGATGCAGCCGCCAGGCCGCCGCCGCGATGGCCGAAAGCCCCGACGGGTAGGCCCCTTCCGACGGGTCGGTCGCGAGGTCGAGGCCCTGCGATGTGAGCACCGGGTCGGCGCCTTCCGGCGCGGTGAATCCCTTCCCGGCTCCGGCCAGGCAGCCTTCCACGAGTTCCCCGGCCGCCACGGCGTAGCGCACCTCGCCGGTCGCCGTGGCGAGCTCGAGCAGGCCGCCGGCGAACATGCCGTAGTCCTCCAGGGTGGCGACCGCCGGCGAGAGCCGCCCGTCGATGGAGGCTCGCACCAGGGCGCCATCGGCGCGGCGGTGCAGCTCGAGCAGCCGGTCCGCGGCGCAGCGGGCCAGGTGCAGAGCGGTGTCGTCGGCGAAGGCGTGCCCGGTCAGGGCCAGGGCGCCGATCGCCAGGCCGTTCCAGCCGGTGAGCATCTTGGCGTCCAGGGCCGGCGGGGCCTGCTCGCGCCGGGCGTCTTCGTCGAGGGCGTAGTAGCCGCCCTCCACCCGCGTGCCATTGACTGTGCTCTCGGAGTCCTGGGCGCTGGCGAAGCCGCCGTCGGGCAGCTGGAGCACCGCGCCGAGAAAACCCACCAGTCCCTCGGCCACGATCCGGGCCCAGCGTTCGCCGGTGAGCATCCAGGCCCGGGTGTACAGCTCGAGCAGCTGCGCGTTGTCGTAGAGCATCCGCTCGTAGTGCGGGTCGCTCCAGTCCCGGTTGACGGCATAGCGGAAGAAGCCGCCCTCGACGGGGTCGCGAAGCGGCGACGCGCCCATGCGCTTGAGGGTACGGAGCGCCAGGTCGCGCCCGTCCGCCCGGTCAAGCAGCAGGCCCAGGGTCGGCGCCGCCGGAAACTTCGGGGCGCCGCCGAACCCGCCGAAGACGGGGTCTTCAGCGGTGGCCAGCCTGGCCACGATGTCGGCGAGCCGGGCCTGATCGGGCAGCTCCCCCGCCGTAGCGGCCGGCGCCGGCTGGGCGAGCGCCTCGGCCAGGCCCGCCGCGCTGTCTTCCACGGCGTCGCGACGGGTGGTCCAGGCATCCGTCACGGCGGCGAGCACCTCACGAAACGCCGGGTGCCCGGGCAGCGGCGCTGGCGGCGAGTAGGTGCCGGCATAGAACGGCCGGCCCGCCGGGGTGACGAACACGTTCAACGGCCAGCCGAGGTTTTGGGTGAACGCGCCGGCCGCGGCGAGGTAGCTGGCGTCGACGTCGGGATGCTCCTCCCGGTCGACCTTGATGCTCACGAAACGCTCGTTGAGGTACGCCGCCAGCACCGGGTCGCTGAAGCTCTCCCGGGCCATCACGTGGCACCAGTGGCAGGTGGCGTAGCCGATCGACACCAGCACGGGCACGTCCCGGCGGCGGGCCTCGGCGAACGCATCCTCACCCCAGGGCCGCCAGTCGACCGGGTTCTCGGCGTGCGAGCGCAGATAGGGGCTGATGGCGTCGGCGAGGCGATTCGTCATGCATCCATTGTTGCGCGACCCAGGGCGCGCCGTCTGCTGGGGCCGGCCGGGCCACCCGGGCCGCCGATGGGGGCTTGCCGCCCGGGAACGTGGCTGTGAGACTGGATGCAGGAAAGGGGCACGATGGACGTGTGGTCACTGCTGTTGGGGGTCGTCACCCTGGCCCTCGTCGCGATCGCCATCATCGTGGTCTTCGGCTCGCTGTTCCGCACCGCGATGTCCGGCACCGAACGGGCGATCTGGGTGCTGATCATCCTGATGTTCCCCCTGTTGGGTACCTTGATCTGGTTGTCCTGGGGCCAGGATTCCTTTCGCCGCAGGCTCGGGCAATCGCCTGTGGCGCTCGGCCGCACCCCCGCGCCCGCCGAACCGTCTCGGCACTGACCGGGCCGACTCCCCGCCCCGTCCATGAGCGCTCACCGCCGTCCCGTGATCGTCTGCGTCGCATGAGCGGACGCACGATGACCCCGGCCGAGGCGGCGGCGCTCCTCGAGGTCGCCGTGGATGCCGAACTGGAGCAGGTGGAGCGGGCGTTCAGGTTTCAGGCCCAGCGCTCGCATCCCGACCTGTTGACCGCCGCAAGCCCGGCCGAGCTGGCCGCGGCGGCCGCCCGGTTCGACAGGTTCACCCAGGCGCGGGCCGTGCTGCGTGAGGCCGAGGCCGAGCGGATGCGCCGCGAACGCCCGCCGGGCACCGGGAGTCCCGACACGGCCGCAGGCCCCGGCACGACCGCGGGCCCCGGTGCCGCCTCAGGTCCCGGTGCCGCCTCGGGTCCCGGTGCCGCCTCCGGCTCCGGCTCCGGCCAGGGCCCTGACGGGGCGTGGACCGGCTCCGGCCCGGCCCCGCGCCGCACCGGGCCCCCGCCGAACTGGGCGGCCGACGAGCCGTACGAGCCGGCGGAACCGGCGGGCCCCTGGCTGTTCTGGGTGTGGACGGGCCTCTACGTGCTCGCCGCGGTGATCTCCTACATCGGCGGGCCGCTGCCCCAGTCCGCACCCGACCTGTGGCTGCGGCTGGTGCCGCTCGGGCTCGCATCCGTCGCCTTCGCCCGCACCGGGCGCACCGGATATCTGGCGGTCGTGCTCGCGCTGGGCGCCGCCACCGCCGTGCTCACCGTGCTGTTCGCCTCATTCGGGCCGCTCGTCTCGATGCAGCTGCTCATCGCCCCGGTGCTGGGGCTGGTTGCCCTCGGCCGGCCCAAGCAGCTGCGGCACCGGACCGGTTAGCCTCCACCGGCGCCCGAGCACCCGCGCCCGATCGCCCCCGCCCGCCCCCACTCGGGTTCGCACCAGCTCGCGAAAGCGGGGATGTGGTCACCTCCGCCGAACCAGGCAGCCACACGACCGCTCTCGCGCAACAACCAGCTCGCGAAACAACCACCTCGCGAAACGACCACCTCGCGACCAGACCCTCTCGCGAAAGCGGGGTTGTGGTCACCTCCGCCGAACCAGGCAGCCACACGACCGCTTTCGCGCAATATCCAGCTCGCGAAACAACCACCTCGCGAAACGACCACCTCGCGACCAGACCCTCTCGCGAAAGCGGGGTTGTGGTCATCTCCGCCGAACCACGCAGCCACACGACCGCTTTCGCGAAACGACCACCTCGCGAAAGCGGGGTTGTGGTCACCTCCGCCGAACCAGGCAGCCACACGACCGCTCTCGCGAAACAACCATCTCGCGCAGCATCCACATCGCGACCAGACCAGCTCGCGAAAGCGGGGTTGTGGTCATCTCCGCCGAACCAGGCAGCCACACGACCGCTCTCGCGGATGGTGACGGGCGCCGGTCAGACCAGCGCACGCTCCACGAGAGCCCGGCGGCGTTGCACCCGGGCCCAGATCACGAAGCCGGTGATGGTGAACGCGCCATAGAAGAGGTACAGCACCGCGGAGGCGTAGTAGCCGGCGCTGATCAGCAGGGGCACACCGACGATGTCCACCGCCACCCAGATCAGCCAGAACTCGGTCCAGCCGCGCGCCATGCCGTAGGTGGCCAGCAGCGAGCCGGTGAAGATCCAGGCATCGGCCCAGACCGGTTCGAACGAGCCCAGCGCCCGGAAGATCGGGGTGAGCACCAGCGTGCCGGCGACCAGGCCCACGCCCAGGCCGATGCGCGCCCGGGTGCCGGCCCAGTGCGGGGCCACGGCCACGGTTCCGGCCGAGCGACTGCGCGACCACTGCACCCAGCCGTAGACCGACACGACGATGAACATGACCTGGCGGCCGGCCTGACCGAGCAGGTTGACCGGGTTGGGCGTGCCGAAGACGGCACCCAAAAACACCGTGAAGAGCAGCGCATTGCCGATGATGCCGACCGGCCAGGCCCAGATCTTGCGGCGCATGCCGCCCACGGCGCTCGCGATGCCGAAGACGTTGCCGATGATCTCGCGCCAGAGGATCGTCTGGTCGCCGATCTGCAGCTGGGCGTCGAATAGCCAGTCGATCAGGGACACAAGGATGCTTCTCTCTACGGATGGATCACATCCGTGCACGTCCCAATGTAAGGCTTGCGGGCGCAGGACTATTCCGCGAGCCGCCCGCGCGGGCGGGGCCGGGTTACCAGACGATGGCGGCGGAGTCGGCCGAGAGGTTGGCCGGCAGGCTGGCCCGCACCAGCGGCAGCCCGCGGCGGATGGCCTGGTCGATGCGATCGCGCAGCTCGGGGTTGGTCACCCTGTAGTCGGTGAAGTCGGAGTCCTTGGCGTAGACCCCCAGCGGCAGCGTGAGCGCCTGGAAGAAACTGAACAGGGGCCGGAACTGGTGCTCGAGGATCAGCGCATGGCGGTCGCTGCCACCGGTTGCGGCGAGCAGCACCGGCTTGTCCACGAGCGAGTACTGCTCCACGAAGTCGAACACGTGCTTGAACAGGCCGGTGAACGAGGCACGGTACACCGGCGACGCCACGATGAGCAGGTCGGCGCCCTCGATGCGCTGCAGGTCCGCCTCGGCCGCCGCGGAGAGTTCGTCCCGGCGCAGCGCCCCGCTGAACTCGCGGCCCACCTGGCTGAGCTCGATCAGGTGCACATCGATCGACAGTTCGCCCTCGAGCACGGTGAGGATCTCCCGCACCAGCGCTGTGGTCTTCGAGGGTGCGTGCAGGCTGCCGGAGACGGCGACGACGTTCAGGGTGTACGACATGCTCCGACGCTAAATGCCCCCGCCGGTTGCCGCCACCCGCGCCGACACACGGCGTAAGACGGCGGATGCGTCGCGGGCGGCCGCATCCGCTGCCACGACCTGCCGGGATCAGCCCCAGGAAGGGCGCGAGGCCGCGAGAGGACAGAAAAGGCCAGTGCTGACGCTCCAGACTGGCCCTATCTGTCCTCTCGGCGTGGGTCGAGCCGGCGGGGCTAGTTGACCTCGTTGGGGTGCGCGCTGACGCGGCCGCCGCGCTCGAGCGCCGAGATGGTGGCCAGCTCGGTGTTGCTCAGCTCGAAGTCGAAGACGTCGAAGTTCTCGATCATGCGCTCGCGGCGGTTGGACTTGGGGAAGACGATGTTGCCGGTCTGCAGGTGCCAGCGGATGATCACCTGCGCGGCCGACTTGCCGTGCGCCTCGGCCGCGGTGGTGACCACGCCCTCCTCGAGCAGCGGGTACTTGCCCTGGCCGAGCGGGCCCCAGGCCTCGATGTGGATGCCGTGCTCGCGCGCGAACGAGGTGATCTCGGCCTGCTGGTAGGCGGGGTGCAGTTCGATCTGGTTGACCGCCGGCACGGTGTCGGTCTCGGTGAGGAGGCGCTCCAGGTGCGGCACCAGAAAGTTCGAGACGCCGATGGAGCGGGCGCGACCGGACTCGCGGATCGTCTCGAGGGTGCGCCAGCTCTCCACGAACTTGTCGTTCGCGGGCGCCGGCCAGTGGATGAGGTACAGGTCGACGTAATCCAGGCCGAGCTTTTCCAGGCTCTCGTCGAACGCGTCGAGCGCGGTCTGCGTGCCCTGCTTGTCGTTCCAGAGCTTGGTGGTCACGAACAGGTCGGATCGGTCGATGCCCGAGGCGGCCAGCGCCGTGCCGACACCCTCCTCGTTGCCGTAGACGGCGGCGGTGTCGATGTGCCGGTAGCCCACCTCGAGCGCGTCGGTGACGATGCGGGTGGTCTCGGTCGGGTCGACCTTGAAGACCCCGAAACCGAGCTGCGGGATGGTGTGGCCGTCGTTCAGGGTGATGGTCGGTACGGAATTCGTCATCCGTTGAGCCTAGAGAACGCGCGGATGCCGCGCACGTCACGCGTGCCGAGAGCGTAATCCGCGGCCTCCCCGGGGCTGACTGTTCCCGTAGCGGACAATTGGTCCCGGTGCGCCGGGACCAATTGTCCGCACGGGGACCAGTTGCGACTCACCGGTAGCGGCGGCCCTCGTCGCGGCGGAAGAGCAGCAGGGCCAGGGCGAAGGTCGCCGCGGACCAGACCAGGATGCCGATCCACACCCACGGCTCCAGCTCGCCGCCCTGCACAGCCCAGATCACGAACTCCCGGGCCTGCCGGGACGGCAGGAACTTCGACAGGGTGTCGAGCCAGTCGGCGAAGAGGTACGGCGGCAGGAACAGCCCGCCCGCGAACGCCAGGCCGAACATCACGATCTGCACGACCGCGATCGCGGCCTTGGACGACATCGAGTAGCCGATCGAGATGCCGATGAACATGAACGGCAGCGCCGAGATGCCCAGCGCGATCAGCCCGGTCAGCACCCGCGGCAGCGACACATCTGCGGCGGTGAACAGTGCGCCGATCACCACCACCGGCAGGATCGAGGCGAGCCCCATCAGCCCGGTGGAGAACACCTGGCCGAGCACTCGGGCCACGCCGGGCGCGGGCAGGGTGCGCAGGTACGGGTCCCAGGGCTGTTCGCGGTTGGCCGAGATGGTGAGGCCGAAGCTGAACAGCGAGTTCGACATCAGCGCGAATACGCTCAGCGCGATCACGGCCTGGGTGGCGAACTCCGGGTTGTCGGCCACGGTGCGCTGTGGCACCACGAAGAACAGCAGCGACAGGCCGGGGAACACCAGCGACCCGATCAACGCGGCCGGGATGCGGAACGTCTCGACCAGGTTGATCCGGGCGTGCAGCAGGGTGAGGGCCAGGATGCCCGTCGGGCCGCCGAGCACGGGGCGCCGGCTCGGAGCTCCCGGAGCGGTGCCGGCCGGGGTGGGGGTGAGGGTGCTCATCGGTGCATCTCCTTCTGGGCGGGCTGGGTCGACGCTGTCGGGGCGGATGCGGCGGGCGGCGCATCCGTGGCTCCGGTGAGGGTGAGAAACGCCTCTTCGAGGGTGGCGCCGCGAACGGTGAGGTCCGAGAACGGGATGCCGGAGCGCACCAGCTCAACAATCAACCGGTCGCTGTCGCTGGCGTAGAAGGTGGTCGTGCCGTCGTCGCCGGCCTCGCGGGCCACGACACCGGGCAGGCCGCTCACCCGGTCGGGGTGCTCAGTGACCAGGCGCACCTGCCGCACTGAGACCTGGTTGATCACGGCGGCGACGGTGTCGTCGGCGATCACCCGGCCGGCGGCCATCACCACGACACGTTCGGCGAGCGCCTCGATCTCCTCGAGGTAATGGCTGGTCACCACCACGGTGGCGCCGGCCTCGTGCTGGCGGCGCACGGCGTCCCAGAGGGTGCGGCGGGCATCCACGTCGAGCCCGGTGGTCGGTTCGTCGAGCAGCACCAGGCTGGGCTGGCCCACGAACGCCAGCGCCACGCTGAGCCGGCGCTTCTGGCCGCCGGAGAGGGCGCCGGTCTGCCGCTTGAGCAGCTCCCCCAGACCGAACTCGTCGGCCACGGCCGCGGTCGTCAGCGGGTTCTCGAAGTGCCGGCCGACGAAGTCGATGACCTCCCCCACCCGCAGGGTCGGCGGCAACGCGGTCTCCTGCGGGGTGCAGCCGAGTCTCTGCCGGGTGCGGTAGTCGCCGGGCGAGCCGCCGAACAGGGAGACGGTGCCGGAACTCGGCCGGCGCAACCCTTGCAGCATGGTGAGAACGGTGGACTTGCCGGCGCCGTTGGGGCCGAGCAGGCCGAGGATGCTGCCGGAGTGGATGTCGAGGGTGACGTCGTCGACGGCGAGCACCTCACCGAATCGGCGGGTGACGGAGTCGAGCCGGGCGAGAACGGTCATGCGGATTCTCCCAACAGTGCACGGAGGGCTTCCAGGTAGTCCTCGAAGGCGCGCCGGCCCGACCGGGACAGCGCGAGGTACGTGGCCGGGGTGCGGCCCTGGTGCGACTTCACGACGTCGACATAGCCGGCGTCTTCGAGCTTGCGCAGGTGCGTGGACAGGTTGCCGGCGGTCATGCCGAGCAGTTCCTGGAGCCGGGGGAAGGCGATCTGGTCACCCACCGCCAGTGTGGCCAGGGTAGCGGTGATCTTGAGCCGGGCGGAGGCGTGGATCACCGGGTCGAGTTCGTCCATGGTTATCGCCCCTGCCGGCGCCGCACCATCAGGGCGGCAGCGGCAATGAGGAACGCCCCGCCGACGCCGAGGGC
This sequence comes from Cryobacterium sp. W22_MBD10_FK3, assembly GCF_052113745.1. Taxonomy (NCBI): domain Bacteria; kingdom Bacillati; phylum Actinomycetota; class Actinomycetes; order Micrococcales; family Microbacteriaceae; genus Cryobacterium; species Cryobacterium sp. W22_MBD10_FK3. Next base: position 67,202 of record NZ_JBGQOH010000011.1, on the reverse strand, counting down.
GAGCACGAGATCGTTGCCGGGCGACCCGGCAAAGGCGGAGGCGGCGCCGACCGCGAGCAGCACCAGGCCGAGCACGAGCTGGGAGATGTCGCGCCAGAGGGCGGCGCCGCCGAGGTAGATGGTGCCGCACATCAGTGCGTACGCGGCCGGGAAGTACAGGTTCGCGAGCTCCGGTGACAGGCCCTGGCTGATCAGGCCGGTGCCGAGCACCGCGAACGCGGTGCCGCAGGCCGTCCAGGAGAGCCCGTAGACGGCGCCGGAGAACACCGAGGCGCCGCGCACGCCACGGTTGATGCGCACACCGAGCACCGCCGACGCCACGATCGACGCGACGAGCATCACGATGAACACCGGGGTGGCCACATAGCCGGGGACAGTGAACCACGGGTTGCCGTCGGTGTCGCCGGACCAGAGGGCGAGGAAGCCGATGAACCAGGTGACGCCCCAGATGAGGTACATCCAGATCACCGGGGTCTGTTGGGCGTTCAGCACCTGACGCTGCTGGCCCTCCAGCAGCGCGAGCGTGGCCCGGGGGTCGCCCAGCGGTTCGTCGGCATCCATCGTGTTGTTGTCCATGTGTACTTTGTAACACAAAGTACTTTGCGCCACAACGGTGTGCGCCGAAGTAGTGCGACCCCTGGAGGCAATAACATGGAGGGCTAATGATTCCCGTCAAGATCACCTTCCCGCCCGAGTTGCCGATCAGCCAGCGCCGCGACGACATCGCGCGCGCCATCCGCGACAACCAGGTCGTGATCGTCGCGGGATCCACCGGGTCAGGCAAGACCACCCAGCTGCCCAAGATCTGCCTGGAGCTGGGCCGGGAGTCGATCGGACACACCCAGCCGCGCCGGCTGGCCGCCCGCACCATCGCCGAGCGCATCGCCGAGGAACTGGGCCAGGAGGTCGGCGAACTCGTCGGCTACCAGGTGCGCTTCACCGATCGCGTCGGCGCAGACACCCGCATCAAGCTGATGACCGACGGCATCCTGCTCAACGAGATCCACCGCGACCGGATGCTGCGCAAATACGACACCATCATCATCGACGAGGCGCACGAACGCAGCCTCAATATCGACTTCCTGCTCGGCTACCTGCAGCAGCTGCTCCCCCAGCGGCCCGAGCTCAAGCTGATCATCACCAGCGCCACCATCGACCCGGCCAGCTTCGCCCAGCACTTCGCGGCCGCCGATGGCACCCCGGCGCCCATCATCGAGGTCTCCGGCCGCACCTACCCCGTCGAGATCCGCTACCGGCCGCTCGTGGCCGAGGCCGCGATCGACGACGACGACGAGCTCTCGGATGCCGCGCCCAGCGTAGACCGCGACTACATCGAGGGCATCTCCGCCGCGCTCGACGAGCTCGAGCAGGAGTCCAACGGCGACGTGCTGGTGTTCCTCTCCGGCGAGACCGAGATCCGCGACGCGGCCGACGCCCTGCAGGGCAAATTCTCCGGCGGTGGCAATACCAGCCCCACCGAGGTGCTGCCGCTCTACGGCCGGCTCTCCTCCGCCGACCAGCACAAGGTGTTCCAGCCCTCCACCGTGCCGGGGGTGCGCCGCCGCATCGTGCTGGCCACCAACGTGGCCGAGACCAGCCTCACCGTGCCGGGCATCCGCTACGTCATCGACGCCGGCACCGCCCGGATCAGCCGGTACAGCGTGCGCTCCAAGGTGCAGCGACTGCCGATCGAGGCGATCGCGCAGGCATCCGCCAACCAGCGCTCGGGCCGCTCCGGCCGCACCAGCGACGGCATCGCCATCCGCCTCTACAGCGAAGAAGACTTCACCCGCCGGCCCGAGTACACCGAGCCGGAGATCCTGCGCACCAACCTCGCCGCGGTCATCCTGCAGATGATCTCGCTGGGCCTCGGCGACATCGCCCAGTTCCCGTTCCTCACCCCGCCGGACTCCCGCAACATCAAGGACGGCCTCGACCTGCTCACCGAGCTCGGCGCCGTCAAGGCCGTCGCGCCGCCCACCGGCACGCCCAGCGAAGACCCGAGCCAGGCCGGTGGTGGCCGCTCCGGCCGTGACGGCGGGCGCGGGCGCGGCGGGCGCGGCGGGCGCGAGAGTGGCGCACGTGGCGGCGGGCGGATGGCCGTGACGGCCGGCACGCACAGCCTCACCCGGGTGGGCCAGCAGCTTGCCCAGCTGCCCATCGACCCCCGGTTCGGCCGCATGGTCATCGAGTCCAAGGTGCAGGGCACCAGCCGTGAGGTGATGGCGATCGTGGCCGGACTCACCATCCAGGATGTGCGCGAACGGCCGCTCGAGCGCCGCGGCTCCGCCGACGAGAAGCACGCCCGGTTCGCTGACCCCACCAGCGACTTCCTCTCGCTGCTGAACCTCTGGAACTACCTGGAGACCCAGCAGAAGGAGCTCGGCTCCAGCGCGTTCCGGCGGCTGTGCAAGAACGAGTACCTCAACTACCTGCGGGTGCGCGAGTGGCAGGACGTCTACAAGCAGCTCCGCCAGCTGGCCAAGCCGCTCGGCCTGCACATCGGCGAGGCGGCCGTGAACCCCGACGGCATCCACCGCTCGATGCTCTCCGGCCTGCTCTCGCACATCGGCCTGAAAGACGTGGCCAAGAAGGACTACATCGGCGCGAGGCAGCAGCGCTTCGTGCTGTTCCCCGGCTCCGCGCTGGCCAAGAAGCAGCCCAACGCCGTGATGAGCGCCGAACTGGTGGAGACCAGCCGTCTGTTCGCCCGCATGAACGCCGTCGTCGACCCGGCCTGGGCCGAGCAGCTGGCCGGCGACCTCTGCAAGCGGTCGTACTCCGAGCCGCACTGGGAGAAGAAGCAGGGCGCCGTGGTCGCCTACGAGCGGGTCACCCTCTACGGGGTGCCGATCGTGCCGCGCCGCCGGGTGCAGTTCTCCAGGGTCGACCCGGCCTACGCCCGCGAGCTGTTCATCCGGCACGCCCTCGTCGACGGCGAGTGGGACCTCGACAGGGTCGACCAGCGCGTCACCGCGTTCGACCGCGCCAACACGGCGCTTCGCAAGGAACTCGCCGAGCTCGAGGAACGCACCCGGCGCCGCGACATCCTCTTCGACGACGAGGCCGTGTTCGAGTTCTACCACCGGCGCATCCCCGCCGAGGTGCACAGCACCCGCACCTTCGAGACCTGGTGGCGCGTCGCCCGCGCCCAGACGCCTGACCTGCTCACCATGACCGCCGAGGCGCTCGTGCCCGAGGATGCGCCGGAGATCGACGAGGCGCTCTTCCCGCCGTCCTGGCAGCAGCGCGACCAGCGCTTCGCCCTGAGCTACCGGTTCGAGCCCGGCGAGGAGGGCGACGGCGTGGCCGTGCAGATCCCCCTCGCGCTGCTGGCCCGGGTCTCCCCCACCGGCTTCGACTGGCAGGTGCCGGGCCTCCGCGCCGATCTGGTCACCTCGCTGATCAAGTCGCTGCCCAAGGCCATCCGCCGCAACGTCGTGCCCGCCGCCGACTGGGCGGTGCGCCTGCTCGCCGAGCTTCCCCCGGCCCCCGGCGTGGTGGCTCCCACGAGCGGTGCCCCCATCGGTGCCGGGGCGGAACCGGCCGACCCCTCGTTCGCCGAAACCCTCGCCGCCCTCATCCAGCGCCTCACCTACGTGCCCGTCACCGTGCGCGACTTCGACCTCTCGCGAGTCCCCGCGCACCTCCGCATGACCTTCCGGGTCGTCGACGAGCGCGGCAAGAGCGTCGCCTCGGGCAAGGACCTCGGTGAGCTGCAGCGGCGCCTGGGCAACAAGGTGCGCGAGTCCGTCGCCAAGGCCTCCGCCGCCACCCCGAAGAACGCCATCGAACGCTCCGGCCTCACCACCTGGGACTTCATCGAGCTGCCCCGGTTCATCGACACCAAGCAGGGTGACAACACCATCCGCGGCTACCCGACGCTGATCGACGACGGCGCGTCGGTGAGCATCCGCATGATGAGCACCGCCGAGGAGCAGGCCCGCACCCTGCCCGGCGGAGTGCGCCGGTTGTTGCTGCTCGCCACAGCGTCACCGGTGGCGTACGTGCAGCAGCACCTCAAGGGCGGCGAGAAGCTCTCCCTGGCCACGAGCCCGTACCGCTCCACCCAGGCCCTGTTCGACGACTGCCTCGCGGCCGCCGTCGACGACGTGCTCTACCGGGTGCGGCCCGACGGCCAGGTGTTCATGAAGGCCGAGTTCGACACCATCCGCGACCGGGTCTCCGGCGTGGTGATGGACTCGATGTTCGAGACCGTCGGCCTCGTCGCCCGGGTGCTCACCGCCTCCCGAGCCGCCGACAAGGCGCTCAAGGCCTCCACCAGCATGGCCCTGCTTGCCGCACTCACGGATGCCCGGGAGCAGCTGAACGGGCTGGTCTACCCCGGTTTCGTCAGCGCCACCGGGCTCGCCCAGCTGCGGCACGTGCCGCGCTACCTCGGCGGCATCAGCACGCGCATCGAGAAGCTCAACGACAACCCCAACCGCGACCGGGTCTGGATGAACGAGGTGCAGTCGGCCATGGCCCGCTTTAGTGACGCGGGCGGGCGTATCCCACTGCCGGCGGATGCGGCACCGAACCTGGTGCGCGCCCGCTGGATGATCGAGGAGCTGCGCATCAGCCTCTTCGCCCAGGAGCTGCGCGCCGCCGAGTCGGTCTCCCTGCAGCGCATCCAGAAGGTGCTCGCCTCCTAGATTCGTCGCGCGAGATCTCGGCAAGCTCGATCAACGAGATGCCCCCACGCTGGCCGCGCTAGGAGTCCCCGTCGCAGGCGGCGCGGTCGTCGGGGTGGGCGAGCGCGCGGGCGATCTCGTTGAGCGACGCCACCTGGGCAGGCGTGAGGCGGTCGAAGATCAGCCGCCGCACCTGCGCCACATGCCCCGGGGCCGCGGCCACGAGCTTCGCCAGGCCCGACTCGGTGAGGGTTGCCAGCACCGCGCGGCGGTCATCCGGAGCCATCTGCCGCGTCACGTAGCCGGCGGCCTCCAGCCTGGCCACGATGCGCGACAGCCGCGACTGCGACGTGCTGGCGGATGTCGCGAGCTCGCTCATCCGCATGCTGCGGTTTTCGCACTCCGAGAGCATCACCAGCACCATGTAGTCCGCCATGGCCAGGTCCGAGTCGCGCTGCAACTGGGAGTCGAGCGCCGTCGGCAGCAGGAAGAGCACCCCGGCGAGGGCCTTCCACGCCTCCAGCTCGTCGGCGTTCAGCCACTCCGGTTCGTCCATACCCCCACCCTACCGACAATTACTTGACGCAGAAAGTAGTTCACGCTAGTTTATTTGACGCGGCAACTACTTCCGCCGCAATCATCATCTCGCTCGGCGTCATCAGGGGCCGGCATCAACACAGGAGTCCCCATGAACATCGCCATCTGGATTATCACCGGCCTGATCGCCGTCGCCTTCATCGGCGCCGGCCTGATGAAGGTGGCGCAGCCCCGCGCCAAGCTCGCCGCCAACGGCATGGCCTGGACCAACGACTACTCGGATGCCGGCGTCAAGCTCGTCGGCCTCGCCGAGCTGCTCGGCGGCCTCGGCCTGATCCTGCCCGCGGTCACCGGCATCGCCCCGATCCTGGTGCCGATCGCCGCGGCCGCCCTCACCGTGATCATGATCGGTGCCGTTGTGTGGCACGTACGGGCGAACGACACCAAGGGAGCGCTGCCCAGCGCGGTCCTGGGCATCCTGGCCCTTCTCGTGGCCATCGCCCGCTTCGGCCCCTGGGCGTTCTAACCCGAGCACCCGCTAATGAGGAAATAGTGACCTAAAAAGGATGAAATCGCAGATGACGTCCTTTTTAGCGACCTTTTTCCTTTTTAGCGGCTGTCGCCGGAGGCGCTAGAGCACCTTGGAGAGGAACGCCTGGGTGCGCGCGTGCCGCGGGTTGGCCAGCACTTCAGAGGGCAACCCGGACTCGACCACGACACCGGCGTCCATGAACACCAGGGAGTCGGCGACCTCGCGGGCGAAGCCCATCTCGTGGGTGACCACGATCATGGTCATGCCCTCCTTGGCCAGGCCCTTCATCACGTCGAGCACCTCGCCGACGAGCTCGGGGTCGAGCGCGCTGGTGGGCTCGTCGAAGAGCATCAGTTTGGGCTCCATCGCCAGCGCCCGGGCGATCGCCACCCGCTGCTGCTGACCCCCGGAGAGGTGCGCCGGGTAGTAATCGGCCCGATCGGCAAGGCCCACCCGGGCGAGCAGGTCGCGAGCGGTCGACTCCACCTTCGCCTTGGGCAGTCCCTTCACGCGCAGCGGCGCCTCCATCACGTTCTGCAGCGCGGTCATGTGCGGGAACAGGTTGAACCGCTGGAACACCATGCCGATGTCGCGGCGCTGCTTTGCGGCTTCCTTGGGTGCCATCTCATAGAGCTTGCCGTTCGCCTCGCGGTAGCCGATCAGTTCGCCGTCCACGCTGAGCCGACCGGCCGAGAGCACCTCGAGGTGGTTGATGCAGCGCAGGAACGTGGATTTGCCGGAGCCGCTGGGCCCGACCAGGCACATCACCTCGCCGCGCTTGACCTCGAGGGTGATGCCCTTGAGTACCTCGTGCGCACCGAAACTCTTGGTGACCTGCTCGGCGAGCACCATCGGGGGCTCGACGGATGTGCCGGTCGCTAACGTGCCGCTCATCGGGGTCCTCCGGTGCCGGGCGTGCCCGGCTGGTCTGGGGTCGGCGGTAGAACCACGGTCGGCTGCGCGGCACCCACAATCGGCACGGCGCCGGTGAGGCCCGCGCCGGCATCCGACTTGTCCGCCTGCCGGTCACCCACACCGCGGGAAAAGCGCTTCTCGAGGAAGTACTGGCCCACCATGAGGATGGAGGTGAAGAACAGGTACCAGATCGACGCCACGATGAGCAAGGGGATCGGGTTGAAGGTCTCCGCCGAGATGTCCCTGGACCGGGTGTACAGCTCGAGGCTGAACGGCACGGCGGTGACCAGGGAGGTGGTTTTCAGCATCGAGATCACCTCGTTGCCGGTCGGCGGGATGATCACCCGCATGGACTGCGGCAGGATGACCCTGGTCATCGTCTGCGACCAGCTCATGCCGAGCGCGACCGCGGCCTCTTCCTGGCCTTTGTCTACCGAGAGCAAACCGGCGCGCACGATCTCCGCCATGTACGCGGCCTCGTTCAGGGCCAGCCCGATGATGGCCAGGGTGAAGGTGTTCAGCGCCGCATTGGTACTGAACGAGATCCACGGCGTCATGAAGGGCAGTCCGATGTCGATGCTCGTGTAGATCAGCGAGATCAGGCCCCAGATGGTCAACTGCACATACACCGGGGTGCCGCGGAAGATCCACAGGTAGAACCAGGCCACGCTCTTGACCACCGGGTTGGGTGAGAGCCGCATCACCGCCAGGATCACACCCAGGATGATGGCGATCACCATCGAAAAGACGGTCAGTTCGAGCGTCACCAGGGCGGCCATCGAGATGCGACGGTCGAACAGGTACTGGCCCACCGTCCGCCAGTCATAGGCCGGGCGGAACGCGGCGTCGATGACGAATAGGGCGAAGATCAGGATGAGCAAGACGGCGAACACCATGCGCCACGGGTGCCGCAACCGGATCGCCTTGATCGGCTCCGACGGCGCCGGGTCGCGCAGCGGCGGGGTCCCCTCCGCTGCGCCGTTCACGTTCGTCGCGCTCATCGCCTTAACCGTTCGCGGCTGCGTTGATCGTGATCTCGTCGATGCCGCCGTCGGCGACACCCCACTCGTCGAGGATGGCCTGGTAACTGCCGTCATCCACCATGGACTGCAGGGCCGCCTGAACGGCCTTCGTCAGCTCGGAATCCTTGGCCACGACGATGCCGTACGGGGCCACGTCGAAGGTCTCGCCGGCGAGCTGCAGCTTGTCTTCGGTCTGAGCGATCGCGTACAGGGTCACCGGGGAGTCGGCGCTCATCGCGTCGGCCTGGCCGAGCACGACGGCGTTGCTCGCGGCATCCTGGGTGTCGAACTTCAGCTTCTCGATGGGCGGCTTGCCGGCCGCGACGCAGGCGTCGCTCTTGGCGGGCACCTCGTCGGCGTCTTCGGTGGTACCGGCCTGAACGGCCACTTTGAGGCCGCAGGCGTTGTTGGGGTCGACGTCCTTACCCTTCGCCGAGGCCCACTGGATGCCCGCGGTGTAGTAGTTGACGAAGTCGACCTGCTTCTCGCGCTCGATGTTGTCCGTGAACGAGGACTCGCCGATGTCGACCTTGCCGCCGGTGACGCTCGGGATGATGTTGTCGAACTTGGCGATCTGGAACTCGGGCTGGAGGCCCAGCTTGGCGGCGATGCCCTCCGCGAGTTCGATGCCCCAGCCGATCGGCTCGCCGGCCTCGTTCTTGTACTCGTTGGGCGGGTAGGCGGCATCCGTGCCGATGATGAGGGTGCCGCTGTCGGCGATGTCGGCGGGCAACAGTGCCACGGCGGCATCGTCGGGTGCTATTGCGGGGGCTGAACTTTCGCCGCCGGACTCTGCGGGCGCCGAGTTGTCAACACATCCGGTGAGCGTCAGCGCGGCGACGGCCGCGATGGCGGGGAGTAGGTATCTAGCGCGCATGGCACGACCTTCTTCGTTGGGCGTCGAGGTTTCGATTCGACTGAATGGCAGTGAACGGTACGACTGCAGTGAGCCTAATACACCCCTGCGCTGGGGGAACGGCCTGGCGATATCGGTTCGGGAACAGCCCAACCGACGCCCGCCAAGGCTACCGTGTCCCGCGTAGTGGTGTCGTCGCTGCCCGCAAAACGTTGCTCGGCGAGAGCCGGCGGGGTCAGCCGTTCGCGGCTGCGTTGATCGTGATCTCGTCCACGCCACCGTCCGCGACACCCCAGGCATCCAGGATGGCCCGGTAGCTGCCGTCGTCCACCATGGACTTCAGGGCGGCCTGCACAGCGGTGGTGAGTTCGGAACCCCTGGCGACGACCATGCCGTACGGGGCCTCGTCAAAGGTGACACCGGCCGGCTGCAACTTGTCGCCGGTCTGGGCGATCGCATACAGCGTGACCGGGGAGTCGGCGCTGAGCGCGTCGGCCTGGCCGAGCACCACGGCGTTCGCCACGTCGGCCTGGGTGTCGAACTTCACCTTGTCGATCGGCGGCTTGCCGGCGGCCACGCAGGCCTCGCTCTTGGCGGGCACCTCATCGGTGTCCTCGAAGGTCGCGGTCTGCACGGCCACCTTCAGACCGCAGGCGTTGTCGGGGTCGACGTCGTTGCCCGTCGCCGACGCCCACTGGATGCCCGCGTTGTAGTAGTTGACGAAGTCGACCTGCTCCGCGCGCTCCGGGGTGTAGGTGAACGAGGATGCTCCGATGTCGGCCTTGCCGCCGGCCACGCTCGGGATGATGTTGTCGAACTTCGCGACCTGGAACTTCGGTGTCAGGCCGAGCTTGGCGGCGACGCCGGCGGCAAGCTCGATGTCCCAGCCGATCGGCTCGCCGGCCTCGTTCTTGAACTCGTTCGGCGCGTAGGTCGGTTCGGTTCCGATCAGCAGGGTGCCACGGTCGGCCACCTCGGCCGGGAGCAGGGCCGCTGCCGCGTCGTCTTTCGTGATCACGGCGGCGCTCGACTCTGGCGACGCTGACTGGGCCGGAGTCGAATTGTCGACGCATCCGGTGAGCGTCAGGGCCGCCACGGCAGCGAGGGCGGGGAATACGTATCTAGCGCGCATGGCACAACCTTTTTCATGGGTCTCGACGCCTCAAGGGATCGAGTCGACTGAGCGGTCCGTGGATGTACGACTGGAGCGAGCCTGACACCCCTGCGCTGGGGCTATGGCTCGTACGATATCGGCTTCGGGATCAGTCGAAACGGACGCATCCCAAGGTTATCGTGCTCCAGGGCGCCCGCACGCCCGGCCGTGACTACTTCGCGGCGTCTGCCGCGAGTGCCGCCGCGGAGAGCAGGTCGACGTAGTCGTCGATGCCCCAGGTGAGCGAGAGGCCGGTGGGCGGGGAGACCGAGGCGACGACGGCCGCTCCGACCGGGGACGCCACGGCACCGTTCTGCACCTGCGGCATGACCTGCGCGTAGCCGGCAGTCAGGAACGCGTCAGATTCTTCCTGGGTTTGCGCGAAGTTGACGATCACGTCGCTGGTGAGCTGGTCGAGCTGCTCGTAGCTGAGCGTGTAGAAGAAGTCGGACTCGCCGTTCGCGAGCTCGGCGACGCTCGGCGCGCTGTCGAAGCCCAGGTCGGTGGCGAAGGTCACGCGCGGGTCGGCGTCCGTGTAGACGTAGAAGGTACCGCTGCTGTCGGAGGTGAGGGCAACGGTCTTGCCCTCGAATTCCGGATGCGCCGCGGCCTTCTCGGCGATCGTGTCGTCGATGTCGGCGAGCAGGGTGGTGGCCTCCTCGGTCTTGCCCAGGGCCGTGCCGGTGATCTCGATCAGCTCGCGCCAGTCGGTGGACCAGGGCTGGTCGGGGTAGGCCACGACCGGGGCGATGTCGCTGAGCAGGTCGTACTGTTCCTCGGTGATGCCGGAGTATCCGGCGAGGATGACGTCGGGTGCGGCGGCGGCGATCTCCTCGTAGGGCGGCTCGGTGGCGTCCGAGAGCACCGTGGGCACGTCCTCGCCCTGCGCCTCGAGGGCGTCCGAGATCCACGGCAGCACGCCGTCCTCGTCGCCGCCGTAGGCCTGGAACGGGATCGCGACGGGCACGACGCCCAGGGCGATGGCGTCGTCGGCGCTGCCCCAGCCCCAGGCGACGACCCGGGTGGGCTCGGCGTCGATGGTGGTCTCGCCGAAGGCGTGCTCGATGGTGACGGGGAACGACCCGCCGGCGGCGGCATCCGTGCCGGCGTCGTCGCTGGAGGACGCGGAGCATCCGCTGAGCGTGAGGGCGGCGATGGCCGCGGTGGCGGCGAGCACGGTGGTCAAACGTCTGGGCACAGGAAACTCCGGTTCTGAGGGGGAACGGCCACGAATCTTTAGGGTAGCCTCACCTAATATAGCGGGTCAGGCGGTGCCGTGGAAGCGCCCGATGGGCACGACCATCGGGGAGCCGCAAACCGGGTCGGGAATGACGCGGGCGGTGAGGCCGAAGGCCTCGAGAACGACAGCCTCGGTGAGCACCTGGGCCGGGGGGCCTTCGGCGATGATCTTTCCCTGCCGCATCACGACGAGCCTGTCGGCGTAGCGGGCGGCCAGGTTGAGGTCGTGCAGCACCATCACCACAGTGGTGCCCTGATCGTGGTTCTGCTCATGCAGCAGGTCGAGCACCTCCACCTGGTGGGTGACGTCGAGGAACGTGGTCGGTTCGTCCAGCAACAGGATGTCGGGCTTCTGCGCGAGTGCCATGGCGATCCAGACGCGTTGACGTTGCCCACCGGAGAGCTCTTCCATGCGCCGGGAGGCCAATTCCAGGGTCTGGGTGGCGGCCATGGCCTCGGCCACGATGGCGTCGTCGGTGCTCGACCAGTGCCGGAACCAGCCCTGGTGCGGGTACCGGCCGCGGCCGACGAGGTCGGCCACGCCGATGCCCTCAGGCGCGATGGGCTGCTGCGGCAGCAGCCCCACGATGGTGGCGACCTGACGGCTGGGCAGACCGGCGATGTCGCGGCCGTCGAGGGTGACGGTGCCGGCCTGCGGCGGCAGCAGCCGGGCGAGGCCGCGCAGCAGGGTGGACTTTCCCGATGCGTTGGCGCCGACGATCACGGTGATCGCGCCGGGTTCGATGGCGAGGTCGAGGTTGTCGACGATGCGGATGCCGTCGTAGCCGAGGCTGAGGCCGGTCGCGGTGAGGGCGTGGCGGGCTGCGGCGGGCGCTACTGCCGTGCTCTGGTCGGTGGGCTGGGGCATCAGGCTCCCTTTCCGATTCGGTTCTGGGTGGCGAGCAGCCAGAGCAGGTAGGGCGCGCCGATGGCGCCGGTGATGATGCCGGCCGGCAGTTCGAGCGAGCCGGGCAGCAGGTGCTGGGCGGTGAAGTCGGCGACGGTGGTGATGAGCACACCGATCAGGGCGGCCGGCACGAGGGCCAGGCTGCCGGTGCCCACCAGGCGCCGGGCGATCGGGGCGGAGACGAAGGCGATGAAGGCGAGCGGGCCCACGAAGGCGGTGGCGAGGGCGGCGAGCGCCACGGCCGTCACGAGCAGCGCCAGCCGGGAGCGTTCGGCGCGCACCCCGAGGCTGCTGGCGGTGTCGTCGCCGAGCTGCAGCATCCGCATCCGCCCGGCGAGCACGCCAATGGCCGGCAGCAGCACCGCCAGGAACGCGGCCAGAACCGCGATCTCGGGCCAGCGGGCGCCGCTGACGCTGCCGACCAGCCAGGTGAGGGCGTCTTGCGCGTTGCGCAGGTCGGCGCGGGACAGCAGATAGCCGAGCAGGCCCTGCACCATGAACGCGACGCCCACGCCGATGAGCACGAACCTGTAGCCCACCACGCCGCCGCGCCAGGCCAGCAGGTAGATGGCGGCGGCCACCACCATGGCGCCGGCGAAGGCCATGAACGACGTGGCGACGCTGCCCAGGCCCAGCACGAGCAGGCCGAACACCGCGGCCGCGCTGGCGCCGCCGGTGACCCCGATGATGTCGGGGCTGGCCAGGGGGTTGCGCAGCACGGTCTGGAACAGCGCGCCGGAGACCGCGAAGGCAACGCCGACCAGGATCGCGAGGGTCAGCCTGGGCAGGCGCAGTTTGAAGACGATGAAGTTCTCGCTGCTACTCCCCTGCCCCGCCAGGGTGCGCAGCAGGTCGGGCACGCTGAGGTTGTAGGCGCCCACCATCAGGCTCACGGCAGCAACGAGCAGCACCAGCACGCCCAGCGCGGCCACGATGCGGCGCTCCCGGCGGTGCCGCAGGGTGCGGGCCAGCGTGAGCGGGGCGGCATCCGCTGCCGGACGGGTGACGGATGCCGCGCCGGCGCTCACAGGCCGGCCAGCTTCACGCGGCGCACCAGCATGATGAGCATCGGGGCGCCGAGGAACGCGACGACCAGGCCGGCTTCGATCTCGCCGGGCCGGGCGATGACGCGGCCGAGCACGTCGGCGGCCAGCAGCAGCACCGGGCCGAGCACCGCGGAGTAGAGCAGGATCCAGCGGTAGTCCGGGCCGGTGAACCGGCGGGCGATGTGCGGCACGGCCAGGCCCACGAAGACGATCGGGCCGGCCATGGCGGTGGCGGAGCCGCAGAGCAGCACCACGGCGACGGCGCAGACGATGCGCGCCGCCACGAGGTTCTGGCCGAGCCCGCGGGCCAGGTCGTCGCCGAGGGCGAGGGCGTTGAGCATCCGCCCCGCCAGGAGGCAGAGCAGCGCGCCCACGGCGATGAACGGGGCCAGCTGCAGGGTGGAGTCGAGGTCGCGGGCCACCAGGGAGCCGGCCGACCAGAACCTGTACTTGTCGAACGCCTCCGAGTCGGTGAGCAGCACGATGGTGATCAGCGAGGTGAGGGAGGCGGTGAGCGCGGTGCCGGCCAGGGCCAGTTTCACCGGGGTGGCGCCCTCCCGGCCGAGCGAGCCGACCACGTAGACGATCACGGCGGCAGCGAACGCGCCGGCGAAGGCGAACCAGACGTAGCCAAGCGCGGAGGTGACGCCGAACCAGGCGATGCCGCCGACGACGAAGAGCGAGGCGCCGGCGTTGACGCCGAGCAGGCCCGGGTCGGCGAGGGGGTTGCGGGTGATGCCCTGCATGAGGGCGCCGGCGAGGCCCAGCGCGAGGCCGGCGAGCAGGCCGATGGCGGTGCGCGGCACGCGCAGGTCGAGCACCACGGTGTGGTCGGTCACGCCGAGGTCGGGGTGCAGCAGGGCGTCGAGAACGGTGCCCAGCGGGATCTCCCGGCTGCCCACCACGAGGGAGGCGGCCACGGCGAGCACCAACAGCACCACGGCGATCAGCAGCCCGGCGAGCTGGCGGCGGCGCGGCACCCGCACGGCGTCCAGGCCGGCGCCGGGCACGGGGGCGCCGGGCCCGGGCAGCTCGGTGCCGCGGGCAGGCGCGCCGGTCGCGCCCATCTGTGCTGAGGTAAGCATTACCTAAGTATGACAGGCCAGAACAGCGCCACGACCTGCCAGGGCGCTGGGAGATTCTCCGTCAGGGGGCCATCCGCCCGTGCCGGCCGCCCCGGACTGACTCACTGCACCTCGTACCGTTGAGCGCGCCCGCTATAGCGGGCGCGGCGGCCCGCAGGGGGTGCGGCGACCAAGCGAGGGGCGCGCCGCCCGGTGACGGGCACCGATGCTGGCACCATGGACGCATGACCGTGCCCGTGCTGCGTTTCGCCGCCTTCACCGATCCGTCCCTCGACCGCGCCCAGGACGGCGGCAACCCGGCCGGCATCGTCCTCGACGCCAGCGGCCTCGACGACGCCGCGATGCAGGCCATCGCCGCGGAGGTCGGCTACGCCGAGACCGCGTTCGTCACGGTTCCGCGCGTTGACGGCGACCCGCGACGCAGCCGGTTACGGTACTTCTCCCCCGTCGCCGAGGTGCCGTTCTGCGGGCACGCCACCGTCGCCACCGCGGTCGCGCTGGCCGGCCGGGACGGCGCCGGCACCCTCACCTTCGACACCAGCGTCGGCACGATCACGATCGAGACCCGCAACACGGATGCCGGCCTGACCGCGTCGTTCACCAGCGTCGTGCCCGAGGTGCGTGCGATCGCGCCAGAGGTGCTCAGCACCCTGCTCGAGCTTCTCGGCGCCACGGCCGGGTCGCTGCACCCCGGCTACCCGCCCCGGCTGGCCTTCGCCGGCAACTGGCATCCGGTGCTGGTCTTCGCCGGCCTCGCTGAGTTCGACGCCTTCACCTTCGACCCGGCAAACATGCGTGCACTGATGGATGCGCAGGGCTGGGCGGGCACCGTCACCACCCTGGTGGTGCGGGGCGATACCGAGTTCGAGGCGCGCAACCTGTTCCCGGTCGGCACCCTCAGCGAAGACCCGGCAACGGGTTCGGCCGCGGCATCGGTGGGCGGCTACCTGCGCGAACTCGGGCTCGTGACGCCGCCGGTCAGGGTGGTCATCCGCCAGGGCCGGCACGTGGGCCGGCCGAGCCTGCTGCTCGTGGACGTGCCCGCGAAGGGCGGCATCGTGGTGAGCGGCACCGCGGTCGACATCGCCTAACCGCGCCAGCACCCTCGTGCTCGCGGCGCACCCTGGTGCTCGCGGCATCCTTTATGGCTCGCGGCGCACCTTCGTATTCGCGGCGCACCGTCGTGTTCGCGGCGCACCTTCGTATTCGCGGCGCACCGTCGTGTTCGCGGCGCAGGTTAGTGCGCCACATACCCTGCGCCGCGAGAAACAACATGCGCCACCAGAAACAACCTGCGCCACCAACGGCTGCGCAGCGAGGGCCACCGGGGGTCAGTGCCCCGCGCCCGTGCCGTCACCGGTCGCGACCGGGCGGTCGAGCAGGTTCGACCACTGCGACCACGACCCGGGGTAGAGTGCCGGCGTGAATCCGGCGAGCGTGAGCGCCACAGCCTCGTGCGCGGCCGTCACCCCAGACCCGCAGTACACACCCACGTCGACGCCGGCATCCGGCGCAGCACCGGCTGCATGAGGCGACGGCGCGCCGCCCTTGTCGCCCGCCGAGGAGCCATCGGCCGCGACCCGGCCGCGCACCCCGAGCGCCTCGAACCGGGCGCGCAACTCCGCGACGGGCAGAAAACGCCCGTCGGCATCGAGGTTTTCGCCGGTGGGGGCGCTCACAGCGCCCGGAATGTGCCCGGCGCGCGGGTCGATCGGTTCGGTGTCGCCCCGGTAGCGTTCGGCGGCGCGGGCGTCGAGCAGCACACCGTCGAGCGCGAGCGTGGCCGCGGCATCCGGGTCGAGGGTCGGCAGCACGCCCGCCATGAGCACGACCGAACCCGGCGTCACCGGCTCCTCCCCCACCACCACGGGCAGGCCCTCGGCCCGCCAGGCGGCCAGGCCGCCGTCGAGCAGGCGCACATCACGCACCCCGGCGTTGCGCAGCAGCCACCAGGCGCGGGCCGCCGACATGTTGCCCAGGTCGTCGTAGACCACGACGGTGTCGCCGTCGTTCAGGCCCCAACCGCGGGCGGCCGCCTGCAGATCGTTCAGCGCGGGCAACGGATGCCGGCCATCGGCCGGTTCGCCGTGCCCGGCCAGCTCGGAGTCGAGGTCGACGTACACGGCGCCGGGCAGGTGCCCGCGGCGGAACTCGGTGCGGCCGGGAGGGCCACCGAGCTTCCAACGCACATCGAGGATGCGCGGCGCGGGGCCGGCGATGAGGAGCCCGGCCAGGTCGGCTGCCGTGATCAGTGTGTGCACCCGTCCACGTTAGCCGCAGGCCGGCCCGGCCCCGCTTTTCGCCGCGGTGCTCCCCGGCCGTAGACTGGAGGGTTGTGAGCAGCTACTGGACCCTTCTGAAAACCCCGGGCGTTGCCCGACTCATCGGAGCCCAGCTCACCGCCCGATTCCCGTTCGGGATGCTCTCGCTGGCGTTCCTCATCCACATCGAGGCGCTCTTCGATTCGTACGCGGCCGCCGGCCTCGTGCTGGCCGCCATGAGCATCGGCCAGGCCATCGCCGGCCCGCTCACCTCCCGGCTGATGGGCCGGCTCGGCATGCGCCCGGTGCTCATCGTCACCATGATCGTGTGCACAGCGGCCATCGTGGTCATGGCGCTGGTTCCGCTGCCGATCCCGGGCCTGATGGTCGTCGGCTTCATCGCCGGCCTGTCGATGCCGCCCGTGCAGCCGGCCGTGCGCACCATCTATCCCAAGGTCGTCAACTCCCGCCAGCTCACGCCGCTGTTCTCCCTGGATGCCTCGGCGCAGGAGATCATCTGGGTGCTCGGCCCGGTCATCGCCACCTTCGTCGCCATCCAGGTCAGCAGCACCGCGGGCATCCTGCTCGCCGCGTTCTTCCTCGTCGCCGGCGGCATCTGGTTCGTGGCGCTGCCCGAGGTGGGCCGGGTGCGGATCCCCCGCAGCCGTCGCAAGCTCGGTGTGGTGCTCAAGAAGCCCGAGGTGCTGCTGAGCACCGTCGTGGGCTTCATGCTCGTCGCCGCCTGCGCGGCCGTCGAGGCCGGTGTGGTCGCCGTGTTCGGCCACGGCAGCGCCAACGCCGGCTGGGTGCTGGGCATCTTCGCCATCGGTTCGCTCATCGGCGGGCTCGCGCTCGGCCACCTCCCGATCGGCCCGTGGGCGCTGGCCAGCCGGATGCTCATCGTCACGATCGGCCTGGCCGTCGCCGCGATCTGGCTCAACTTCTGGTGGCTCTCCGGGGCGCTGCTGCTGGCCGGCATCGGCATCGCACCGTCGTTCGCCGTGCTGTTCGGCATCGTCTCGGCCAGTGTCAAGTTCAGCGACACCGCCGAGGCCTACGGCTGGGTCGGCACCGGGCAGCTCATCGGTGCGGCGCTCGGTTCGGCGCTGGCCGGCTTCGCCATCGACCACTCCGGCGCGGCCTCGGCCATCTACGTGGCCGCCGCCTTCGCGGCGCTCGGAACGATCATCCCCGCGCTCGGCCGCCGCTGGCACCCCGACCTGCGCGGGCGCGACGCGAGCCCGATCCCGGACACCGAGCCGATCAGCATCCAGGTCTCCTGACCCGCCCGCTGAGCCAGACCGGGACCGGTCAGTTCCCGAGGCCGAAGCCGCCGTCGCTGGTGAGCACCTGGCCGACCATCCAGCGACCGTCCGAGCCGGCCAGCCAGGCGATCAGCCGCGCCGGGTCCGCGGGGGCGCCGAACCTGCCGAACGGCATCGTGCGCAGATACTCGAGAATGCCCTCCAGCGGCCGGTCGGTCGACTCGGGGTCGAGGTATCCGGTGTTCACCGGGCCGGGGTTGACGGTGTTCAGGATGATGCCGCGCGGCAGCAGCTCGGCGGCGACCGTGGGCGTCAGACCCGCCAGCACCGCCTTGCTCGCCGCGTAGGCCACCTCGCCGGGCATCGGTCCGTTCACCTGCCCCGAGGTCAACCAGATCACCCTGCCGGTGGCGAATTCGTCGATGGGCTCGCTGGCGTCCGCACGCTCCCCTGGCTTGCGGGGCGCGGCCGGCGCCGTCGCTCCCGGGCCGGATTCGACGAACTGCTCGGCGAACGCGCGGGTGAGCAGCAGGGTCGACCGGGCGTTCACCTGCCAGTGTGCGTCCAGCATCCCCGCGGTCAGATCGAAGATCGACCCGTCTCCCCCGCTCTTGGCGTGGTTGGCCACGAGGATGTCCACCCGCCCGGTGAGTGCCGCGGCCGCGTGCATCACGGTGGCGGCCGCATCCACCTCGGCGAGGTCGGCGCTCACGTCGCCGAACACCGCGCCCTCCTGCAGCGCCCCGCGGATGCCGGCCCGCACGGCTTCGAGGTCGTCACCGCCCCACGGCTGTGCGTGGTCGTGCGGGGCGTAATGCTGCACGAACACGCTGGCGCCGAGTTCCGCCAGGCACAGCGCCACGGCGTAGCCGATGCCTTTACGCCGAGACACCCCGGTGACCAGAGCGGTCTGACCGTGCAACGTGGCTATGGCGCCGTTCATCGGGACTCCTCGTGTGGCTGCGGAACGCTGGATTCGTCGTCGAGAATAGCTCTCCCCTTTCGCACCGGGGAGCTCGTGGATACGGTGGTGCAATGAGAGCGCTCTGCCCTACTGACCCCGGCCCTGTCCCCGACGCGAGTGTGCACCCCCAGTGTGGCGCACGACCGAGCCTCGGTTCGCCGTCGTGACCGCCGGCACCAGCGATGCCACCCTGGCGGCGCGACTGAAGGGCCGAGCGGGCAGAGGCCACCGCGTCATCGCGGTCGCCACGGTCGCGGCGGGCGAGGTCGTGACGGCGACACTCGGCGCCGACCTTGACGCGGACTTCGAGATCGGGTCGATCTCGAAGGGCTTCACCGGGCTGCTCTACGTCGATGCTCTCGAGCGGGGAGAGATCGGGGCGCTGTCGACGCTGGGCGACTTCCTGCCCCTGGCAACGAGCCCGGCGGCGGGCCTCGCCTTGAGCGCTGTGAGCACCCACTCGTCCGGGCTCCCCCGGCTGGCGCCGGGCACCGTCACGCTGCGCACGATGCGCGACATGTGGCGCCACGGTGCGAACCCGTACGGGGAAGACCTGCCGCAGCTGCTCGGTCAGGCCGCCGAGGTGAAGCTCGGCAAACCTCGCCCCTCCTACTCCAACTTCGGCTTCGAACTGCTCGGGCACGCCATCGCCGCCGCAGCCGGCACCACCTACCGCGAGCTGGTGGCGACCAGACTCGCCGGCCCACTCGGCCTGGCCAGCGTCTACGCGCCGCGCTCCGCCGCCGACCTGCGCCCCGGCGCCCTCCTCGGCACCAGCCGGCTCGGACGACCGCAGCAGGCCTGGACCGGGGAGGCCCTCGCCCCGGCCGGCGGCATCCGCGCCTCGATCGAAGACATGGGCAGGTTCACCCTCGCGCTCCTCGACGGGTCGGCGCCGGGCATCGCGGCGCTCGACCCCGTCGCGCCGCTGGCCGGCCCGGCGGTGCGCATCGGGGCCGCCTGGATCACGATCGACCGGCACGGCCGCCAGGTCACCTGGCACAACGGCGGCACCGGCGGCTTCCGCTCCTGGATCGGGGTGGACCGGGCTGCGGGAACTGGAGTGGTGGTCCTCACCGCCACCGCCAGGTCCGTGGACAGGGCCGGCATGTCCATGCTCACCGAGCTCAGCACGGCCGCGCCCTGACCGAGCCCGGCCTTGAGCGGGCAGAGCAGAGACCGGTGGCTTGGTTTAATGGGAGCCATGGATCACACGCTGAAGCTCAACGACGGTCACCTGATTCCGCAACTGGGGCTCGGGGTGTACAAGATTCCGGATGCCCTCGCCGCCGGTACCGTGCAGATCGCGTTGGAAGCCGGCTACCGGCACATCGACACCGCCGCGCTCTACGCCAATGAGCGCGGCGTCGGCGACGGGCTCGCCCGGGTGGCCCTGCCCCGCGACGAGGTCTTCGTCACCACCAAGGTCTGGAACGACCGGCACGGCTACGACGAGAGCCTGCGCGCCTTCGACGAGAGCCTGGCCAAGCTCGGCTTGGACTACGTCGACCTCTACCTGATCCACTGGCCCGCGCCCCGGCAGGACCGCTACGTCGAGACCTACAAGGCGCTCGAGACCCTCCGCGCCGACGGCCGGGCCCGGTCCATCGGGGTGTCGAACTTCCACACCCACCACCTGGACCGGTTGCTGGCCGAGACCGATATCGTGCCGGCGGTCAACCAGGTGGAGCTGCACCCGTGGCTGCAACAGACCGAGGTGCGCGCGTACAACGCCACCCACGGCATCCTCACCGAGGACTGGTCGCCGCTGGCCAGGGGCCGGGCGATCGGCAACCCCACCCTCGACGCCATCGGCGCCCGCTACGGCAAGTCAGCCGCCCAGGTGGTGCTGCGCTGGCATCTCGACCTCGGCGACGTCGTGATCCCCAAGTCGGTGACGCCGGAGCGCATCCGCGAGAACCTCGACGTCTTCGACTTCAGCCTGGATGCCGCCGACCTCGCCGCCATCACCGCCCTGGACGCGGGCGAACGCACCGGGAAAGACCCCGACGACCTCGGTTGACACCAGGTGTTACCAGCGTTCGTGGATGGACTCCCGCAGCAGCCGGTCGTAGATGGACTGCACACCCTCCATGAACTCGATGGGCAGGGTCGGCACGGCGCCGGCGGATGCGTTGCCCCGGGCCTGCGTCACCGACCGGGCGCCGGGGATCACCGCGGAGACCCCGTCGATCTGCGCCACCCAGGCCAGCGCCGCCTGCGCCGGGGTGAGCCCGTCCGGCACCAGGGCGGCGAACTCGTTCGCGGCCACCAGACCGGTCTCGTAGTCCACGCCGGAGAAGGTCTCGCCCACGTCGAAGGCGCTGCCGTCGCGGTTGAAGTTGCGGTGGTCGTTCTCGGCGAAGGTGGTCTCTCGGGTGTACTTGCCGGTGAGCAGGCCGCTGGCCAGCGGCACCCTGGCGATGATGCCCACCCCGGCGGCGCGTGCAGCCGGCACGACCTCGTCAAGCGGCTTGAGCCTGAACGCGTTGAGGATGATCTGCACGGTGGCGATGCCGGGGCGCTGGATCGCGGTGAGCGCCTGCTCGCAGGTTTCCACGCTGACGCCGTAGTTGGCGATCACCCCGTCATCGACGAGGGTGTCCAGGGCGTCGTAGACCTCACCGGACTCGATGACCGCGCTGGGCGGGCAGTGCAGCTGCACCAGGTCGAGGGTTTCGGTGCCGAGGTTCCGGCGGGACCGCTCGGTCCAGGCACGGAAGTTCGCCAGCACGTAGTTCTCGGGCAGCTGCTCGACGCGGCGACCCATCTTGGTGGCCACGGTGATGTCAACGCCCGGGGCGCCGTGGTCGAGGAAGTGCCCGATGATCTGCTCGCTGCGGCCGTCACCGTAGACGTCCGCGGTGTCGAAGAAGGTGACGCCGGCCTCGACGGAGGCGGCGAGCACGGCGGTGGCGTCGGCCTCGGTGACGTCGCCCCAGTCGGCGCCCAGCTGCCAGGTGCCCAGTCCGATGACGGAGACGGTGCGGCCGGTTCTGCCCAGTGTTCTAGTGTCCATCCGACCAGCCTAGCCACGCGGCCTGACCGCGAGCGGTTTGGCCCTAGCGCGCCCAGTTATACGGCGTGGTCGTCGACACCTTGATCAGGCCGGATCGTTCCAGGATGGGCCGGGAGTATTCGGTCGAATCGCTGTGCACCAGGGTCTTGCCCTGGGCGAGCGCGGAGCGGGCACGGGCGGCGGTCAGGGCACGGTAGATACCGCGGCCACGATAGTCCGCCAGGGTCGCGCCACCCCAGATACCCACGAAGTCGGTTCCGGGCACCGGCTCGAGTCGGCCGCCGCACACCATGCGGCCGGCCACCTCGGCGACCCAGAGCTCCATGCCGTCACCGAGAGCGACCCGCTCGAGCAGGGCGTCGGCCATCCGCGTGTCGACGGCGTCGCCGAACGCTTCGTCGACGGTGGCGCTCATCGTGCGCACGTCGGCCTCCGAGGTGACCCGCCGCAGCGTCACGCCGTCCGGCGTGGCCACGTCGGCACAGAGCGCAGCGAGGGGGCCGATCATGATCGATTCGGCCTCGTCCGCCTCGAACCCGTTCGACAGGAGCGCCGCGTGCAGGCCGGGGGCCTCGTCGTGGCCTCGGCTCTTCCACTCCACGCGGGAGACCCCGGGGTCGGCGCGGAAGTACTCGAGGGCGCCAGTCACCAGCTGCGCGATGCCGGCCTGGTCGGCTCCGCCGAGGTCGCGGTAGGTGATGAAGCCGCGGCCACCGGCGAAGGTCACCAGCCGTAGCGGGCCCAACCGGGTCACGCCGATCGCGCTCGGGGTTTCCGCGTCGGTGCGCAGCTGGTCGTCGTAGGCCTGGAGGTACTCGGCGGGATTCATCATCAGGTTCATGCTGGCAGCGCCGGCCCGCCCTGGCAACTCGGGCGGTCGGGCCCCCTCGGCCGCGGGCGGGTCACGCCGCGCGATCGCCCGCGGGCACCGGGTCGGCGGCGCCGTCGATCACCCGCACGAGCACCCGGGCGATCCGGCTGCGCACGATGTGGTCGTTGGCCTCCACCCGGTGGGTGGTGACGTGCCGCATCCGCTCCACCACCCGCAGGCTGCCCGGCGCGACGAAGGCGTCCAACGCCCCGTAGATCAGGTCCACGGGAATCCGCAGGCTGGCGATGTCGCTCACCATGGTCTGGGATTCGATGCAATGCTCGAGCGATTTCACGAACGGCGTCCAGGTCTCCGCCGTGAGGTCCAGGATGCCCTTGGGCAGCAACCGGCCGAGCACCGCGGCGTTGGCGAGGGTGAAGTCCTTGTTCGACCGGAGGAATTCGTAGGCGCGCAGGTACGCGGTCACCCGTGCACGCACCCACGGATCGCCGATGTCGGTGGGCGAGAGATAGATGGGCGGCCCCACCAGCAGCAGCCTCGCGACCTTCATGCCCCGGCGGGCATACCGGCGGTGTGTGGCCGCGTAGCGGGTCGCGATCAGGCTGCCCAGCGAATGCCCCACCAGGACGAACGGTTCCCGCAGTCGCAGGTCCCGGATCGTGGCGGCGAGCGCGTCGACATGATCGTCGAGGGTGTACTCGCAGTCCGGCGGTGCGGGTGAGGAGCCGTGCCCGAGGATGTCCACGGCGACGACCCGGTGCCCGGGCGCCAACAGCGGCACGACCTTGCGAAAGGTGACCGCCGTCGACGCGATACCGTGCACCAGGATCACCACGGGTCCCGTTCCGGTGTCGGTCTGCACGTGCAACCGCGGGGTGCGGCGTCGGCGGACGATCTCCGCCAGCGCCGCCCGCATGCCGCTTCGAGCGGTCGGGGTCCGGGGGTCCGGCTGTTCGAGCGCTATTCGCGCAGGTCTTCCTTGTAGTCGTTCTTGGCCTTCGTGGCGTCGCGCTCGGCCTCGGCGTGCTTCACACCGGCCTCGGCCTTCTTCACTTCGGCATCGGCCTTGGCCTCGTCGACCTTGTCAGACACGCGCTCCTTGGTGTCCTCGGCTGCGCGCTGGATCTTCTGGCCGGTGGCGGCGAGTGCGTCTTTGGCGTCGTCTGCAAATCCCATGGTTCCTCCTAGAACGAGTGCTGAATCGTATTTCCGGCGGCGGCCCCGTCGAAAACGGGTGCCGCTTCGAGCGTACGGCGCGGCCCTGAGCCGAGACTCGATTGTGATCCGACTCCCAGAAACCACCCAGATTGCGGCTGCGGCCCGACCCTACAGTTGGCCCATGAGCAACAGCGCGGACAGTAACGGTGCGGTGCCGGCCGGCCGGCGGCAGCGGCCCCTCCGCCTGACGCGACGGGTCGGCGTCATGGGCACGCTGGCCCTTATCGGCCTGCTCCTGGCCGGCTGCACAGCACTCGGTTCGTCGAGCTCCTTGGCGCCGGGTGTCCGGTCCGAGTCGATGGATGCCGGCACCGAGCCCGGCGAGATGGTCGCGCCTGGCGATGCTGTCGCCGGCGATGCCGCCATTGCCGATCGCTCCGTGATCACCACAGGCTCGGTGTCGCTCACCGTCGAAGACCCGCTCCGCTCCGCCGAGAACGCCGCGACCATCGTCGAGGAGGCCGGCGGCCGCGTGGACAGTCGGACCGAGACGCCCGAAACCGAGAACCAGTCCGCGAGCGCGAACCTGACCCTGCGCATCCCGGCCGGCGACCTCGACCGCACCCTCGACCTGCTCCGCGCCCTCGGCACCGTGAACTACGTGTCCCTCAACGCTTCCGACGTCACCCAGCAGAGTCAGGACCTCGACGCCCGGATCACCGCACTCACCACCTCAGTCGACCGGCTGCTCACGCTTATGTCGCAGGCGACGAACACCACCGACCTGATCGCCATCGAGAGCGAACTGTCCACCCGCCAAGCCGAGCTGGAGGGCATGAAGTCCCAGCGGGACTACCTCACCGACCAGATCGAGTACTCCACGGTCGGCCTCGATCTCTACTCCACCGGCACCGTCGCTCCCGGCGCCCCCGACAACTTCTGGACCGGCATCGTGGCCGGCTGGAACACGCTGGTGACCGCGCTCGGCGCCCTCCTGGTGGGCGTCGGTTTCGCCCTGCCCTGGCTGGCAATCCTGGCGCTGGCCGGCGGGATCGTGCTTCTCATCGTGCGCCTGTCCACGCGGAAGGGAAAGGCTACGTAGGCTTGCGGGTGTGACCGAGTTTTCGCGCCCCGCAGCGCCCTCCCCCGCCGCCCCGGCGGCCGTGCTCGACGACGCCCTGCTCGGCCGCATCCGGTCCCGTGCCGCCGCCCACGACGCCGCCAATACCTTCCCGTTCGACGACATCACGGAGCTCGCCGAGGCCGGTTACCTTCGCGCCCTGGTGCCCACCCGGTTCGGCGGTTTGGGCCTCACCCTGCCGCAGCTGGCCACCGAGCAGGCCCGGTTGGCTGCGCACGCGCCGGCCACGGCCCTCGCCGTGAACATGCACCTGGTCTGGACCGGTGTCGCCAAGGCCATGTCCGACCGGGGCGACGCTGCCCTCGAGTTCGTGCTCACCGAAGCCGCGCAGGGCGCAATCTTCGGTTTCGGGGTCAGCGAGCCCGGCAACGACCTGGTGCTGTTCGGTTCGTCGACAAACGCCGTGCCGCACCCGGACGGCGGCTACAGCTTCACGGGAACCAAGGTCTTCACCTCGCTCTCCCCGGTCTGGACCCAGCTGGGCACCATGGGCCTGGACAGTTCCGACCCGGACCGGCCGCTGATCGTGTGGGCGTTCCTGGACCGCACCCACCCCGGCATCACCCGGAAGGACGACTGGGACACCCTCGGCATGCGCGGCAGCCAGAGCCAGACCACCCTGCTCGACGGCGCCTACGCGCCAGCCGACCGGGTGGTGCGCGCCCTGCCACCCGGCCCGGTCAACGACCCGCTGATCTTCGGTATCTTCGCCACCTTCGAGATCCTGCTCTCGGCCGTGTACACAGGCATCGCCGAGCGGGCCCTGGAGCTCGGCGTGCAGGCCGCAAAACGGCGCCGCTCGGCCAAAAACGACGGCCGTGCGCTCGCGCAGGATCCCGACATCCGCCGCCGCATCGCCGAGGCGGCCCTGCTGCTGGACGCGATCCACCCGCAGATCCAGGCGCTCGCCCGCGACGTCGACGCCCTCGCCGACCACGGCTCGTTCTGGTTCGCCAAGCTCGCCGGTCTCAAACATCGCAGCGTGGAGAGCGCCAGGCAGGTCGTGGACCTGATGCTGCGTGTGAACGGCGGAGCCAGCTACTTCGCCGGCGATGAACTCGGCCGGCTCTACCGGGACGTGCTGGCCGGGTTGTTCCACCCGTCCAACGCCGATTCCGCCCACGCCACCGTCGCGACAGCCTGGCTCGGCCCCCTCGATGTCTGAGCAGCCGCGCACGTTCCCTCCCCGCATCACCGATCCCCGAAGTGTTGAAGTTGTCCAGTTGACTACCGTGCCCGAATCCACCCCACCGGCAACCACCGAGCCGATGCCGGTCGCCGCCGGTCCGGTGACTGCTCCGGTGCCCAGGCAGCCGTATCGGGCTCCGCACCCCACCACCCCGCGCCCGGTCACCACGAGCATCCCGATCCTGCGGGCCGACGCCAGCGGCATCGCCGCCGTACGGGCCTACGAGGATGCACCGAGCACCTCCACCATCGCGGTCCCGGTCATCGACATTGCCGCGTACACCCGGTCGGTGCTCGACCTCACCATGCGGCTGGCCGAAGTGATCTTCGCCTCCGGCGCCGGCGCCGAAGACGCCACGGCAGCGATGCTCGCGCTGACCCGCGCTTACGGCCTGCGCGGCACCGAGGCGAACATCACCCACACGATCATCACGCTCACCCACGAAGACCAGTCCACCCACGAGTCCATCTCGCGCAGCCGGGACGTGAAGTACCGCACCCTCAACTACGCCAAGCTCACCGCCACGTCGGAGCTGATCGCCGATCTGATCGACGAACCCACCGATGTTCCGGAGGCCCGCAAGCGCCTGGCGACGATCGTGTCGTCGAAGCCGCAGGTGTCTCTGCTGTACCGCCGGATCGGCTGGAGCCTGGTCGGCGCCGGCGCGGCGGCGCTCATCGGCGGTGGCCCGACCGTGATCATCGCCGCTTTCGTGGCCGGTATCGTGATCGACTTCCTCACCACGGCGCTCGACAGACGCCGCGTGCCGCTGTTCTACCAGACCGTCGTCGGCGGCGCCGTCGGGCCGATCTTCGCCGCTATCGTGCGGCTGATCGACCCCTCCGCCAGCCCGTCACTCGTCGTGGTAGCCACCATCATCATGCTCCTGGCCGGGGTGACCACCTTCGGCGCGGTGCACGACACCCTGTCCGGGTTTTACCTCACCGGCACGGCCCGGCTCATCGAAGCCCTCCTCATCACCGGCGGCCTGGTCGCCGGAGTCGCCGGTTCCTCGCTGGTGCTGGTCAGGTTCGGGCTCGACCTGGGGATCAGCGCGGATGTGACCCCCACCCTGGGTGTCGTCGCCATCCAGCTCGTCGCCGCGGTGGTCATCGTGGCCGGCTTCGCGCTGGGCACCCAGGTGCCGTGGCGGGCGTTCTGGGTGGTCTGCCTGCTCGGCGCCGTGGCCGAGGCGGTCTACCTGGGCGTCAGCAATGCCGGTTTCGGGCTGGTCTGGTCCTCCGGCGCCGCGGCGATGGGTGCCGGGCTCCTGGCCGCCGTCGGCGCGCGCATCGTGCGCACCCCTCCCCTGGTGATCATCGTCTGCGCCCTGGTGCCGCTGGTGCCGGGTCTGGCGCTGTTCCGCGGGCTCCTGCAGATGTCCGACGGTGACATCAACGGGCTGCTCAACCTGCTCACCGCCGGCGCGATCGCGGTGGCCCTGGCGGCCAGCGCCATCCTGGCCCAGCTGATCGTGCAGTACGTCTGGGGCCCCGGCCGCAGCCTGCAACGTCGATTCGTGGGGCCGCTGATGGCACTGCCCGTGCGGCTGAGCCGAAGCACCAAGCCGGGCGCCCGCATCTAGCCCGGCACCACCGAAACTCCGGCGGCAGCGCATCCCGCGCGGCCGCCGGAGTCCTGTGTCGAGCGGCTAGTTGGGAACTTCCCCCTCGGTGGTCTCGTCCGAGACCTCCTCGTCGACGAACCGGTACGGAATGGGTTCCTCGGTCTCCCGCCCCTTCCGGTAGGTGCGGGTGATCGTCTGGCCGTCCTCGACGGCCTCGAGCACCACCACATCCTGGTACCCACCGTTGGCGAAGTGCAACTCGATTTCGGTGCCGGACCCGATCACGTTCGGACCGAATAGCACTGCTTTGTACGTTTCCTGTGCGCTCATGATCTCCCGGCTCTCCGTACGACGTCTCGTCCCAGTGACGAGGCGCCTCATCGCAGACAGCCTACGTCGACACCTCCGAAAGGCACAGGGCCAGCCCGGGCCCCCAATCGGGCGGTCACCGGGCACCCGCAGCGCCTGAAGATGCCCTTTCTCCGGAACCCGCGTAGGGTCAGATCATCGGTGCCACTCGGGCTCAGGTCGAAGGAGTACACATGGCTGACAAATCACCCAAGAAGGATGCGACCAAGAAGGTCGCCGGCAAGTCGCTCAAGGAAAAGCGCGCCGACAAGCAGCTCAAGTCCGCTGAGACCGAGAAGGCTCGCAAGCGCTAACTCGCTTCCAGCCGGTCGCTTGACGCCCGGATTCACGACTCACCGGTGTCGCCTGCCTGCAGGCGGCACCGGTTTTTTGGTCGTCAGACCATGAACCGCACCCCCGCGGCCACCGCGCCGCCGCCGGGCATGTCGTCGGATCGCACCGCAAAGATCTCCGCCCCCGACAACAGTGCCCGCCGCAGAATCTCGTCGACGACACCGTAGCTCACGGCGTCTTCGGAATCGCTCAGGGTGACGGCGCCGCTCTCCTCGTCCACCAACCCAGGCACGCTCTGGTCGATGTCCACGAAGAGGGTCTCCACCGCACCGTAGGTGGCTGCCCGCGCCACGTCGCTGAGGTCGGTGACGGCGCGGCCGTGCGCGGCCCTGCGGGCCATCCGGTCAACCAGCTCGGTCAGTTGGGCGGCGTACAGCTCGTCCAGAATGCGTCGTGCCGCCCGGCCGAGGTCCTCGTCCGGGGTCTCCTCCGGGTTGCCGGCGATGATGCCGTCGGTGAGGTTCGGGTAGCTGTTCACCGACCTGTAGATACCGGCGAGCGGCTCCGCGGCGGCCAGGATCAGCGGCAGGTCGAGGCCGCTGAGCACCGGACGCAACGCCCGGTCGATCGCGCGGGCGTACTGGCGCATCCGCACCTTCTGGCCCTCACCGCCCTGGATGCGCCCACCCATGATGTGGCTGTCCTGCGTGCGGCCGTTGATCGACGGCAGGCCCACAGCGTCGGCCACGTCGCTGGGCAGCCCGGGCACCGACACCGCATACACCGGGCTTTCCGCGCTGATCTCCAGCAGCCGCACGGAGTTCTGCGCGAGCGCGAGCACGAACGCGGCCTGCGGGAAGGTGACCGCGCGCAACAGCGGCTTGAGGTAGAACCGGTCGGACACCTCGATGGCACCGCTGAGCCGGTTGGGCAGCCGAAAGGTGCGCACACTGTCTGGGGTGGCGAAGACGGCGAGGCTGTACGAGAGGGACCGCCAGAAATCGGAGTCCCCGATGAGGTCGTCGAGGGTCTCCTGCAGCTCCTCGATAACACCCTTCTCGGCCCCGGCGTCGCGCAGCTGCTGCACGGCCTCGGTCAGCCGGTTCTTCAGTTCCACCCTGGCCTTGTCCGAGTCCTGCGGCAGCGGGGTGGTGCTCAGGTAGATCGAGACGCACGGATGTTTGCGCACCGCTGCGAGGGTGTCGACGTCGTCTCTGGTGGGTATGTCGGTGTGCAGCACGGCAGGAGCTCCTTCGGTCCGGGTGCCCACGTGCCGCCCCCGCTCGACCGTGAGCCTGTTGTGCGGCCCACTCTATCCACTCGGCTCGCTTCTCATAAGGGCAGCCACGGCGGCCTCACCGCGGATCGCCGCGAGCATCGTCAGGATCTCGTCGACGAGCTGGGCGGTCACTCCGGAGCACACGATGCTGTGCGGTCCCACGGCGCCCAGACCGTCGGCACGCACCCGGATCACCGCCCAGCCCACCTCGGCCAGGGCCGCATCCTTCTCCAGGTCAGAGACCTCTTTGAGGCCGCGGTGCGAGGTCTTGTCGCGTCCGGGCGAGTCGTACTCGATCGCCACCCTGAGCGCGGGAATGATGATGTCCGGCCACACCTCCGGTTTGCCGTAGAAGGTGCGGCTGATGCGGATCGCGTTCACCCGGTGCGGCAGCCGGATGCGTTCGCCCAGCAGCATCCGCAGCTTCTGCTCGGCCTGCGAGGTGCGCGTTTTCAGCCCGGGTTTCATGAACGGCACCCCGCCTTCGAACCGGGCGGCCGGCGCCTGCGCGTTCTTCTGGCACTTCGGGCAGCCAGGCCCGGTGAGGGCCTCCCGCACGGGCGCCCGGTACCGGGAGTGCCCCCGAGTGCAGATCCACTCGTAGTCGACCCCGATACGGGTCTCCTGGGCCAAGGCTGCCCGACCGGGCGGAGCTACACGGCGAAGCAGCTGCTCCCGGCTGCGCTTGGTCTCGGCCAGCAGCATGCAGAGCGGGCAATCCCGCTGCAGGGTGACGCGGGCGTCCGCGGCATCCGCCCCGTGCCCGCACCTGAACCGCACCGCGATGCCGCCGGTACCGGCAGCGTCGCCTGTGTCGTTTGTGTCGCCTGTGCCGCCTGTGCCGCCTGTGCCGCCGCTACCCACTGTGTCCGGGTTCTCGTCCATCCGCATCCGCCCCTCGCCGCCTGTGCCCTCTAACTTCAGGTGCCGTCACGCTAACAACGACCGACGACATCGGGTCAGCTTCGTTCACCGCACGGTGACTCAGCCCCAGCGGGTCAGGCGCCGGTGTGGGTTTCGAGTACCTCGCGCATGCGGGGCAGGGCGAACTGGTCGGCGATCTGGATGCCGGAGTGGCTGCCGAGATCCGGATCGGCGCCGGCCGTCAGCAGGTCGAGCAGGATCGGCTCGTTGTTCCGGAACACGGCACAGGCCAGGGCGGTCTGCCCCATGCCGTTCACCACGCTGGTGTCGGCGCCGCGGCGCAGCAGCTCCTGCACGGTGTCGCGGTGCTGAGCATACGCGGCCACGATGAGCAGGCTGTCGCCGCGGGCGTTGACCAGGTCGAGGGGCACCCCGGCGTCGAGCATCTCACCGAGCGGGCCGGTCCGGCCGTCCCTGGCCAGGTCGAAGACTCCCTCGACGACGGCGGCGGGCGGCGTGGCCGCCGGCTGGTCCTGATGCGCTGTCATGGTTCTCTCCGGTTGTCTCGAACACCGGAGCCGCCGGGCTCCGCGGCCCGCCGGCCCCGGCACTGACCCCAATCCTAACCATCCGCAGCGGCCGGATTCCGGCATCCGCTGCCCGCCTGGTCACGAATGGCAGCGGATGCCGTGAAACACAGAAGGACCGCAGCCCGGGGGCCGCGGTCCTTCTGTTTCAGTGGTGGAGCTAAGGAGATTCGAACTCCTGACCTTCTCATTGCGAACGAGACGCGCTACCAACTGCGCCATAGCCCCAGACTGCGTATTTACAATATCACGCGAGCGCGAGCGGTCCGAACCGTCGCACCGTCAGCCGACGGCGCGGCGACGGCGCAGCACGTCGTCAAGGTCGGTCATGCCCGGCTCGGTGTCGCCGATGATGCCCATGTTGGCGAATTTGCTCGGCACCGTCTGCGGGGCGGCCTTCGCCGCGGCGGCGCGGGCCACCGGGCGGGTGATCGGGGTGACCTCCGACGGGGCGATGGCCTCGGCCATCGCCGCGGCGCGGCGCTGCAGCTCGGCCTCGGTGGCGGCCTGGCGCAACTGGGCAGCGGCATCCACCGACGCCATCGCGGCCTGCGCGATCGATCCCGGCGACAGGTGCAGGGGCTTGGGCAGCGGCTGCGGGGTCCACGGCGTGGGCTGCGCCACGGGGGCCTCGTCGAAATGCACAGGCTCGAAGCGCTGACCGGATGCGGGCGCGCGGCGGCCGGCGGAGGCGGCATCGGCGCCGGCGGCGACACGTGGTGCCCGGGCGGACCGGCTGACAGTGTTCAGGCGGCCGAGGGTGGTCACGGCGGTCACGGCGGCGACCAGGCCGCCGGCCAGCAGTGTCCAGATGCCCGCTGAGAGCATGGTGACGCCCACAACCGTGAACACCAGGCCCACCACCAGCAACAGGGTGGAGAGGGCGCGCATGGCGCGCAGGCGCTTGGCCTTGCCGGCCGGGGTGAGGGTTTTGGGTCGGGCGGCTGCGGCGCGCAGCACCGCCGCACGCCGGGCGGCCGTGGCGGCGTCGCCGGCGGCCTTCGACGCGATCCGGGCGTCTTCCTCCGCTTGAGCGAGGATCTTGCGTTGGGCGGACACACCGCGCGCGTTGGTCTCCACGCGTACCTCCTGGGGGATTTCGGACGTCTCGGCCAGGATCCGCAGGGTCTGCTGCAGGCGCACGGCGTTGCGTTCGGTGGCGAGATACTGCCGGCGTCTCGCCCATGTCGGCATGAGGTACGTCACCCAGAGCGCGGCGGCAACGGCCACCATCACTCCCCCACCCAGGACTTCGCTACTCATGCTCCCTAACGTATGAGTCGCAGCGCCATCCGTGCCTGATTACCGGGGGGTGTGTCACTTGTCCACCGGCAACGGATGCGCGGCGGCGGCCCTGTCGTACTCGTTCACGGTCGCGTTGCCCGGCGGCACCTGGCCGTCCTGCCAGCGTCGCAGCACCCCGGTGCGCACCTCCTCGGCCACCAGGCCGAACGCGAAGTGGTCGCGCCAGGCGCCGTTGATGTGGATGAACCGGCGGCGGAGCCCCTCGTAGCGGAAGCCGAGCTTCTCCACCACCCGCAACGACGGTGCGTTCTCCGGCCGGATGCAGATCTCCATCCGGTGCAGGCCGAGCTGCGCGAAGCAGTAGTCGGTGGCGAGGGCGACGGCGATCGGGGTGATCGAACGGCCGGCGAATTCCTCGCCGACCCAGTAGCCGATGGATGCGCTGGAGAGCGACCCCCAGGTGATCGACGACACGTTCAGCTGGCCGGCCAGCTCCCCGTTGTACTCCACCAGGAATGGCAGACCGCTGCCCGTGCGCGAATGCGCGAGCAGGCTGCGGATGCTGGCCCTGGTGTCGAACGACATCGGGGCATACGGGCTGGTGGCCTCCCAGGTGCGCAACCAGGACCGGTTGGCCATGAGCTCACGCTCGAGAGCCCTGGCGTCGCGCAACCTGATCGGACGCAGGGTCACGGCACCCTCGCGGAGGGTAGGGATCGCGGTCGGCACGAAGAGCCCGTCTGGTTGGGGGCCGAAGCCCGAGGATGATGCGCAGCTTAGCCCGCGGTGACTCAGTCGAGCGTGGCGGTGAACTCCTTCAACCACGGGCGCAGTTCCACACCGAGGTCGTCGCGGTCCACGGCCAGCTGGATGATGGCCTTGATGTAGTCGAGCCGGTCGCCGGTGTCGTAGCGGCGGCCGCGGAAGATGACGCCGTAGACGCCGCCGGTGGTCTCCGGGGTGACCGCCATCTCCTGCAGGGCGTCGGTGAGCTGGATCTCGTTGCCCTTGCCCGGCTTGGTGTGCTCGAGTACATCGAACACCTCGGGGCGCAGCACGTAGCGGCCGATGATGGCCAGGTTGGACGGGGCATCCTCTGCCGCCGGCTTTTCGACCAGACCGGTGATGCGCACCACGTCGGGGTCGTCGGTCTTCTCGATCGCGGCGGCACCGTAGAGGTGGATCTGCGACGGGTCGACCTCGAGGAGGGCGACGACGCTGGTGTTGCGGGAGATCTGCTCGGCGAGCATCTTGTCGAGCAGCGGGTCGCGGGCGTCGATGATGTCGTCACCGAGCAGCACGGCGAACGGTTCGCGGCCCACGTGCATCTTGGCGCGGAGCACCGCGTGGCCGAGGCCCAGCGGGTCGCCCTGGCGCACGTAGTGCATGTCGGCGAGGTCGGTGGACTCGTTCACCTTGGCGAGACGGTCACGGTCACCCTTCTGGATGAGCACAGCCTCGAGTTCGGTGACCCGGTCGAAGTGGTTCTCCAAGGCGTTCTTGTTGCGGCCGGTGATCATGAGCACATCGGTGAGACCGGCGGCGACGGCCTCTTCAACGACGTACTGGATGGCCGGCTTGTCGACGACGGGCAGCATTTCCTTGGGCATTGCCTTGGTTGCCGGCAAGAACCGGGTTCCCATACCGGCTGCGGGAATAACGGCCTTTGTAATGTGAGTAACCATGGCTTTAGGTTAGCGGCAACCCGTATTGGTTACGCACCTAGGATGACTTGTATGGATTCTGACATCGAGCACCGCAAACGGGCGCTCCGCGCAGACCTCCGGGAGCGCCGCCACACCATGACCGCCGCGGAACGCGACGCAGCGACAGCGGGGTTCACCGAGAACCTGCAGAGCATCGTCACCGACCTCTCCGCCCGGTCGATCACCTGCTACCTCTCCAGCCCCACGGAGCCGAACACCCGCCCGTTCGTGAACTGGGCAGAGGCCAGGGGCATCCGGGTGCTGTTCCCGGTCTCGCGCGACGACGGCCTGCTCGACTGGACCGTCGGCGAGGAGGAAACCGAGGTGCAGGGCCTCTCGGGTGCGCCGGAGCCCAAGGGTGAGCTGCTCGGCCCGATCGCGATCAACGACGTCGACCTGATCATCGTGCCGGCGGCGGCCATCGACCAGACCGGGCTGCGGATGGGCTGGGGTCGTGGGTACTTCGACAAGACTCTCGGGTCGATGGAGAAGTGCCCCCCGGTGTACGCCGTGGTCTTCGACAACGAATACGTCGACGAGGTGCCGCGGGAGGTGCACGACCAGCCCGTGAACGGCCTGGTCACCCCCACCCGCATCGTCGTTTTCTGAACCTGCCCCCGGCTGGCGCATACTAGCCTCAAGCCCAACCGCTCCGCATACAAACCGAAAAGACGCAGTGCCTACCTATTCCTACCGTTGCACCGAGTGCGACACCGCCTTCGATATCCAGCAGGCGTTCACCGACAACACCCTCACCGAGTGCCCCACCTGCGGCGGCAAGCTCCGCAAGGTCTACTCCTCGATCGGCGTGAGCTTCACCGGCTCGGGCTTCTACCGCAACGACTCACGTGCAGACTCGGGCAGCAAGTCCAACTCGTTGTCCGCCGAGAAGAGCGGCAAGAAAGACTCGTCAGCATCCGAATCGTCCTCGGCCAAGCCCGCCGAAAAAAGTAGCGCCCCCGCACCGTCGACCAGCGGATCGTCCTCGAGCGGTTCGAGCTCCTCGTCCAGCTCGACGCCCACGCCGGCACCGAAGGCCAGCTGACCCGACCGGCACGGGGCCGCGGCCCCGCCTCTTCCGGCGCGCGCGCCACAGCCGCTACGATCGAATTGCGCGGCGCCAGCCGCCCCCATAGGAGGTACAACCGTGATCCAAGGCTTCAAGGCATTCATTATGCGGGGCAACGTGATCGACCTCGCGGTCGCCGTCGTCATCGGCGCTGCATTCACCGCCGTCGTCACCGCCATCGTCGAGGGAATCTTCAACCCGCTGATCGGTGCCATCTTCAACGCCGACAGCCTCAAGACCTCGTTCCTGATCGGCCTTCCCGGCGGCGGCAGCCTGGCGTTCGGCCTGGTGCTCGCGGCCATCATCAACTTCCTGCTGATCGCGGCCGTGGTCTACTTCGTCTTCGTCATGCCGATCAACCGGATGAAGGAGGCGCAGGAGCGCCGCCTGGCCGCACAGGCGCCCGCCGGAGTCGAGGAAACGGCCCCGCTCACCGACATCGACCTGTTGAGCGAGATCCGCGACCTGCTCGCCGCCGCCCAGGGTTCCACCGCCCCGGCCGGCCTGTCCGGCACCGCCGCGGCTGTTGCCGCGCCCCGCACTGGTGACGCCACCGACGGCCCCAAGCACACCCTGTAGCCCCCGCCGCGGGATGCATCGCTCCCGCGGAACTCCGGCAAGCACGCCGAGAAGACAGTTGAGGCCACTTACAGGCCCACACACTGACCCCAAGTGACCTCTCGCCGGCATGGGCGCGCGCGAGAAGACAGTTGAGGCCACTCACAGGCCCACACACTGACCCCAAGTGACCTCTCGCCGGCATGGGCGGGGAGGGACTACCAGTGCGGGGGCTTGTCCTGCCGCAGGCGGGCGTCGTTCGCGCTGGTGGAGGAGCCGTTGCCGGCGGTCTGCCCGCCCTCTTCACGGGCGGGCGGCTCCGGGCTGGTGTCGGTGTCAGGCGCTGGAGTCAGGCGGGCCCGGCGGGCTCCGGCCGACTTGACCACCGACTGGCGCGGCTGGGCAGCCCCGGCGTCGCCGGCGGATGCCGCGGGCACCGCCGCGCCCGCGGACCCCGCGGCGCCGTCAGCCGCTGCTCCGTCAGGCACGGTGCGCCGGACCGTCCGACCCTTCGGTCTGGGTGACCCCGGCCAGCGCGGCGACACGGGCGGCCACGGCATCCGGGTTGCTGAACAGTTCGAAGCTGTGCACGCGCAGGTAGTGCCAGCCCAGGCGTCGCAGCACCTCTGGGCGCAGCCGCAGGGACTCCCGGAGGCTGGCCCGGTTGACCACGGCGTCGGTCTCCACGACCACGGCGCGGCCGGCGTGCGACGCGGCCAGGGCGAGCTTGCCGCGGTGCCCGAGCGAGACGGTGAGGCCGCGGCGTTCGAGGCGCCGGGCGAGGTCAACGAGCATGGCTTCGCGGGCATCCGGCACGGGCACCTCGTTGCGGCGGGCCTCGGTCTCGGTGAGCACCTGCGACAGCGCCAGGATGCCGTGCCGCTGGCGGTCGGCGTCGATGTCGGCCGGGCGGAAGCAGGAGACGATGTCCATCGCCCGGCGGGCGCGGGTCATGCCGATGGCGAGCAGGCGTTCGCCGCCGGGTTCGCCGAGCGAACCGAAGTTGCTCAGCAGCCGGCCGTGCGGGGTGCGCCCGTAGCCGATCGAGAAGATCACCCGGTCGCGGCTCTGCGCCACGGCCTGCTCGAGGGTGAGCACTGTGAACGGTTCGGCGCGGTCCTTGAGGATGAAGTCGCTGAGGTCGGTGCGCTTGGCGAACGCGGCCAGCACAGCCTGGTGCACCCGCACGGCGTGCCGGGCGCTGGCGGTGATCACCATCAGCGATTCGCGGGGCCGTTTGACGGCGTGGTCCATGACCAGGTCGACGACCTTCGCGACCTCGGCGTCGACGCTCTCCACGGCGCCGCTGTCCACGTCGGGCATGCCGTGGCCGCCCTTGACGTAGTTGAGGGTGAGGCTGCCGTGGCCGAGGAAGCTGCCCGCCCAGGGCAGCGAGTCGATGCGGCCGCCGTAGAAGCGGTGGTTGACCAGCTCGGCGAGGTCCTCGCCGCCGGCCCGGTAGCTGCGGGTGAGGGTGAGGGTGGGCAGCAGCTCGCCGAGGCGGGCCAGGGCGGAATCCGCGTGCAGCGCATCCACGTTGGTCTCCTGCGGCGTCGGAACGTCGGCCGGCTCCACGATGCCGGTTTCGAATCCGGACGGCGTCTGCGTGACCGGGTCGCCGAACGCCACGACCTGCTTGGCCCGGCGAATGGCGCCCACGTTCTCGGCAAGGGTGGTCGCGCCGGCGTCGACGAGCAGCACGGCGTCGAAGGTCATCTTGTCATCGAGAGCGGCGACCTCATAGGGCGAGGCCAGCCAGACCGGGGCGAGCACGCGGCCCAGGTGCGGGGAGACCTCGTTGATGCGGGCCGGGGTGGCGCGGTCGGCGCGTAGCAGCCGGCGCAGCTGGTCGGCCTCCTCAGGCCAGTCGACGACGCCGATCTTCCAGGTCTCGGCGAGCAGCC
Source organism: Cryobacterium sp. W22_MBD10_FK3 (assembly GCF_052113745.1). NCBI lineage: Bacteria > Bacillati > Actinomycetota > Actinomycetes > Micrococcales > Microbacteriaceae > Cryobacterium > Cryobacterium sp. W22_MBD10_FK3. The sequence goes on along the minus strand of NZ_JBGQOH010000011.1, from coordinate 30,026 downwards.
AGGCCAGGATCTGCCCGGTGGTGGAGGCGTGGGCCTCGTCGACGAGCTTGAAGTCGGCCTCGAGCCTGTCGAGCACCTGCGTGTTGGCGTTGAGCAGGGCCTTGTCGCCGCCGAGCATGACCTCGAGCACGGACTGCCACCAGGCGAGTTCGAGTTCGGCGGCCACATCCTGCTCCGACACGTGACGCTGGGAGAGGTCGGTCATCAGCGGGTCGAGGTTGTGCTCGCGCAGCGTGGCGAGCAGGGCGGTGCGCTCGTGCAGGTTGGCGAGCACCTCGCTCTCGGCGGCGAGTCCGGACATCATCTTGACGAGTTCGCGGAGCGGCCTGGACACCAGCTGACGCGGGGTGCCGGCGTTGCCGAGCGGCACGTCGAGCTTGCCGAGGTCTTCGGAGACGCGCTGGTAGGCGACGTGCACGTCGTTGATGCCCACGGGCACCTCCGGTGTGACACCGGCCGCGGCGTAACGCTGCCACAGGGTGCGCTGCTGCTGGATGCGCCGCAGGCTCTCGTTCATGTCGCTCACGTGCACACCGGGTCGCAGGTACTCGTCGGCGAGCTTGCGCAGCCGGCGACGGTTCGTCGAGGTCATCTCGGGCGAATCCCGGCGGGCGGAGGTGGCGGCGATCAGTTCGGTGAGTGAGCGGTCGAACACGGCGGGCTGGAACTTGTCCAGCGTCTCGCGGATGTCCAACAGCAGACGCAGGTAGATGCCCAGCTCGTGCACGTTCTCGAACGGGCGTAACCGGGTCTGGCCGACGAGGTGGCCGGCGCGCTCCAGCAGTCGGGGCAGGTCGGTCTGGCTGAGCCGCTTGGCCAGCTCGTGGGAGGCGCCGGCATCCGCGGTGGAGGTGAAGGACGCGCCGTACCACGGCGAGTCGCCGGGGCCGTAGCGGAACTGGCCGAGGACCGCGGCCTTGATCAGGACCGCGGCGGCACTGGACCGGTCGTGGGCGAGACGTTCCAGGGCGACTCGGTCGAGCCGGGCCGTGGTCGACGGCGGCGCGGGCAGTTGGGCGAGCCTGGCGAGTTCACCCAACGCGTCGAGCACCGAGACTCCGAGTGCGGCATCCTTGCGGGTCAACGCGGAACGGTAGTCCAGCAGCACCTTGCGCAGGCGCACGAGGGCGTCGTCCACATCGCCGACGCGCGGCTGGGTGCACTTCTCGTTGCGGGTGATCGACTGGATCAGGTCGCGGCGCAGCGTGCGCGGGGTGACGGCCACGCCGGGCAGGCCCACCTGCACGAGGCGGTGGGCGATGCCGTCGAGGCTGGAGCGGCGGGCGCTGACCACGAGCACGCGCTTGTGCTGGGCGATGAGCGAACCGATGGCGTTGACGATGGTCTGGGTGCCGCCGGTGCCTGGCAGGGTCTTCACGACGAGGGAGTTGCCGGCGCTGATCTGCGCGACGACGTTCTCCTGCTCGGCGTCGGCATCCAGCAGCAGGGTGTCGGTGCCGGGCGGGCGTACGTCTTGGGCGATCGGCAGCACCGGGTTGTAGGCGATCTCGATGGCGCGCTTGGCGGTGGGGTTGCCGGCGACGGCGTCGAGCACCGGATGCGTGAGCTTGTGCGCGTCGGCGGCCATGGCCCGGCCGACGTCGGCGAAGGAGGAGGCCACCAGTCGCGGCACGACGTTGAACCAGGGCAGGTGCGAGGTGAGTCCGCGCAGCCGGTCGATCACCGGTTGCGGCTTGAACGCCCCGTTGGTCACGGCCAGGGCCACGAAGGCGTCGGCGTCGAGGGTGATCTGGAACTGGTCGTGCAGCGCGCGGGCCAGCTCGGGGTTGAGGAACGGTGCGCCCTTGAGCTTCAGCTCGAAGTCGCGGCCGTACCGACGGATGGCCAGGGGCCGCAGCAGCACCGGTGCGGTGAATTCGACGTCGCCGTAGCGCCACTGGGCGAGCCCGATGGCGAGGTGCACCGATTCGATGCCGCGCATCGACCGCAGCTCGATGCCCTTCTGGGTGATCTCGTTGGCGGCCAGGCGCGCGTTCCGCAGCGCCAGCTCGTCGCGGATGAGGTTGGAGAGCAGGGTGGTCTTGCCGGTGATGAACTGGGGCAGACCGCCAGGATGGGTGGCGGAGAGCTCGATGCGCGAGCGTGGGCTGTCACCGAAGTGCAGCAGCGGCGAGTGACCGCCGACGGCGGCGAGTTCGTCGCGCCAGTGTTGCCAGGTCGGTTCGGCGATGTTGCCGGCGACCAGCGCCGGGTCTCCCAGGCTCACCGAGTCCGGGGAGGTCGCGAGACGCGAGTCGGCTGACGGCATGTCGGAGTAATCCGACGCAAAGTCGTCATCTTCTGGTTTTCTATCGAGGCGCCACACACCCACACCCTATTTCTCCGCTGACCGGTTCTCGGGTAGGCCACCCGGTTATTTCCCGCATTCGCAGGTTTCTCTGCGTATTTGGCGGTATTCGGGGCCTAGAGCCAGTCCTTGCGTTTGAACACGGCATACAGCCCAAACCCCATGGCGAACATCAGGGTGATCGCGAACGGGTAGCCGAATTGCCATTTTAGCTCCGGCATGTGGGTGAAATTCATGCCGTAGATCGTTCCGACCAGGGTGGGAGCGAACAAAATCGCCGCCCAACTGGAGATTTTCTTCACTTCTTCGCTCTGTGCCAGCCCGGTCTCGCTCAGCCGGCGGGTCTCGTCGTTCTGCCGCTGCGCGACCAGGGTGCTGTGCACCGTGAGGGCGTTCTGCAGCAGCTGGCGGAAGGCGTCGCCGCGTTCCACCACCCTGATGGTGTGGTCGAGCACGTCGCGCAGGTGCCTGTGCAGTTCCACGTCCACGCCGTGCTTCTCGAAGCCCTCCTGCAGTGACTCGAGCATGCCGATCAGCGGCTGGGTGGCGCGCTGGAACTCGATCACCTCCCGGGAGAGGGCGTAGATGCGTCTGGATACCGCCTGGTCGCCGTCGAAGAGCTGGTCCTCGATCTCGTCGATGTCGTTCTCCAGGCCGGCGACCACCGGCGCGTACTCGTCGATCACCTGGTCGAGGATGGCGTAGAGCACAGCCTGCGGCCCGAAGGCGAGGAGGTCGGGGGTGCTCTCGAGCCGGCGGCGCACCGAGACGAGGTCGGGTGACTCGGCGTGCCGGATGGTCACGACGAAGTCGGGGCCGACGAAGACGTGCAGTTCGCCGAACTCGACCCGTTCCTCCTCGTCGAGGTACCGGGCGGGGCGCAGCACCAGGAACAGGGTGTCGGCGTACCGTTCGATCTTGGCCCGCTGGTGCCCCTTGAGGGCGTCCTCGATGGCGAGGTGGTGCAGGGTGAATTCGTCGGCCACCGACCTGATCTCGTCGTCGGTCGGCCGGTACAGCCCGATCCAGGCGAACCCGGCCTTCTCTTTGAGTACCTCGAAGACCTCCTGCAACGTCTCCGGGGTTGCCACCCGACGGCCATCCACATAGATCGCGTCATCAATCAGCGCCACTGCCGCTCCTTTACTCGCGGTACAAGTGTGGCACCGGCGGAGCCGGCCGACGGACAGAGCCCGGTCAGTGTCGCTGCGGGCCCTCGTGTTTGCGGTAGGTGGGGCTGAACGCCAGCAACACCAGGCCGACGCCGAGCACGCCCTGACCGAGCGCATTGGCGGGGAGGAGGGAGAGGGCTCCGCCGGCCAGGATGAACGCTGCCGGGATCACGCGGTAGACGCGGGCGCGCAGGATGGCGCTGCCCACCAGGATCCAGCCGACGCCGAAGACCGCGGCCGTCAGCAGCAGGCCGAAGGCGTACGACCCGGGCCGCTCGGTGCCGTCGAGCAGGTTCGGCTCGACCCTGCCGAGCGTGGGATGGAGGAAGGCCTGGGTCCAGAACAGACCGCTGAGCAGGATAGTGCCGGTTCCGGCCACGATCGACGCCGAGAAACCGAACTGGCCGATCTGCTTGGCACGGCGCACGTACAGGGAGACCAACGAGAGCATGAGCAGCAGGGCGCCGGCCAGCAGAGCGACCGAACGGATGGCGTAGAGCGGCGTCTGCGCGACCTCGCTGAGCGGGTCGGGAATCAGTCGGAGCGCCTGGTCCAGCAGGGCACCGACGATGAACATCGCACCGGCGGCGAGAGTGGACGGCTTCGCCAGACCTTCGAACCTGTTCACTGCACCCTCACCCACGCGCCTGGAGCCTCGACAGCCCCCGCACGCCGGTGCGTGGAACCGGGCTGATCACGACGATCATTGCACCCGGGATGCCCCCGAACAAGGGCCACGAGCGGCCGGCGCTAGGGTGATGGCGTGCCCGCTGCCTCCTCATCCCGCTCCCACCACGGCCTGCGCGGCATCGATCTGGCCGACACCGTGGTGGTCACCCTGGGCGCCCGGGCGGCGACCCCGGCCGACGACCACCGGGCACTCGCGCAGCTCGTGGCGCGGCTGGCCGGCGTCGGCGTCGCATCCGTGTCGCTGCAGCAGCGGTGCCCGCACTGCGGCGCTGCCGATCACGGTGCGCTCCGGGTGCACCTCGTCGGGCAGCCGGATGCCACCGCCACCGCCACCGTGCGCGTGAGTCTCGCCCGGGCGGGCGGGCGGCTCGCCCTGGCGGTCACGGCCGCCGGCCCCGTGGGCATCGATGTCGAGTCCGTCGCCGCGCTCGGCCGGGCTCCGGTCGACGACGTGCTGCTCTCCCCCGCCGAAGCACAGGCCCTGGCCGGCCGGGATCCGCGCGCGGCCACGGCCGATCTCGCCGTTCTCTGGACCGCCAAGGAGGCGGTGCTCAAGGCCGCCGGCGTGGGCCTCCGGGTCGATCCGCGTGAGCTCACCGTCACCCTGGACCCGGCCGGCGTGGCCGCGGTCGCGGGCTCCCCCGGTCAGCCGACCTTGGCCGACTGGCCGGCCGCGCCGTTCCCGGTGCGGAACGTGCACCTCGTCTCGGTGCCCGCGCCGGTCGGTTCGGTCGCCACGGTCGCCGTCGTGTGCGCCGAGCGGCCGCGGCTGCTGGTGATGCCCGTCGGCGCCCGCTGACCCCGGTGGCGCGCCCCCCGATCCCCGGCGAGCACTTCCCCGGCCGATCCGGCCGCGCACTCTCGGCAGTTCCCGGCGCGCGAGTTGCGCCAGACTGCCCCTTCCCGGCTCGTCAAGGGGAACGTTGCCGCAGCTCGCGGAGGCGGCGGCGCGCGAGTTGCGCCGAAGTGCCCCATCAGGGCCCGGCTAGGGGGATTCTGCCGCGACTCGAGGAGGGGGCTGGACCTCGGACTCGCGGAGGGGGCTGGACCTCAGGGTTCGAGCGGCGCCGCGGCGCCCGGCTGCAGCTGCGGCAGGCTCTTGGCCGACACCCAGCGGGCGATGATCTTGTCGGCGACACCGACACCGGATGCCACGCGGAAGCAGCCGAGCAGGTCGGCGGTGGTGACACTGCCATGCCGGTGGGTGCGGGTGTACGCGCGCAGGGCGGTGAAGAAGGCTTCGTCGCCGATGGCCTGCCGCACGGCGTGCAGGGCCAGGGCCCCGCGTTTGTAGACCCTGTCGTCGAACATGTCGTGCGGGCCCGGATCACCCACGACGATGTTCTTCGGCAGCCGGTCCAGCTCGGCGCGGTGCAGCACGGCGCTCGCGTGGGCGCTGAGGCCACCGCTGGCCTCGCCCCAGATCCACTCCGCGTAACAGGCGAAGCCCTCGTGCAACCAGATGTCGGCCCAGCGGGTGAGGGTTAGGCTGTTGCCGAACCACTGGTGCGCCAGCTCGTGCGCGATCAGCCGGTCGCTGCCGTGCATGCCGTCCACATGGTTCTTGCCGAACACGCCCAGTCCGTGCGCCTCGAGCGGGATCTCCAGGTCGTCGGCGGTGACCACCACCGAATAGGCGGGGAACGGGTACGGGCCGAACGCGGCGCTGAACACGCTGATCATGTCGCCCAGGCGGGCGAAGTCCACGGCCACCTGCCGGGCCAGTGCGGGCGGGTAGAACACACTGTGCGCCACCGGGGCGGCGGTGAGGTCGTGCCGGCGATACCGGCCGATCTGCACGCTGGCCAGGTACGCCGCCATCGGCTCACGCACGTCGAAGGTCCAGGTGGTGCGGCCGGACCGGGTGCTCCTGGCCACGACGGGCCCGTTGCTCACCACCGTGTACGGGGCCTCGCAGGTGAGCTGGATGCGGAAGGTGGCCTTGTCGCTGGGGTGGTCGTTGCAGGGGAACCAGGACGGCGCCCCGCTGGGTTGGCCGGCGACGAGCACACCGTCGGTGAGTTCCTCCCAGCCCACCTCGCCCCAGTGGCTGCGCACCGGATGCGGCGCCCCGCGGTAGCGCACCACAACCTCGAACGGCTCCCCCGCCGCCAGCGCCACGGCGGGAGTGAGCACCAGTTTGCGGGCGGTGTGCGTTGTCTTGACGGGCGCAGCACCGTTGACCGTGACCCTGTCGACACTCAGGCCGGCCAGGTCCAGGCTGAACCGGCCGAGCCCGGTGAGGGCCCGCGCCGTGATCGTGGCGGTCGCGGTCAGCCGGTTGGTGGCGACCCTGTAGTCAAGCTCGAGGTCGTAGTGCTCCACCGTGTACCCGCCGTTGCCGCTGGCGGGGAGGTAGGGGTCTCCCGCGGACGCGGACCCGAAAACGGCGGGCGTGTGCTGCAACATAAGGGTCAAGTCTTCCACGGCGGGCGGTGCCACGCTGCAATCGGGTTGCCCGACCAGAGCGAATCGGTGGGCACCCGCTCGCCGCGCATCACCAGCGAGCCCGGCCCCACGGTGGCGTTGGCGTCGATGCGCGCCGCCGGCAGGATCACACTGTTGGGCCCGAGCGTGCCGCCCGCTCCGATGTGCACGGTGTCCAGCTGCATGATCCGGTCGTGGAACAGGTGGGTCTGCACCACGCAGCCACGATTGACGCTGCTGCCGGCCTCGAGCGTGACCAGGTCGGCTTCGGGCAACCAGTACGACTCGCACCAGACGCCCCGCCCCACGGTGGCGCCCAACGACCGCAGCCACAGGGCGAGCCACGGCGTGCCGGCGGCGTTCTGGGCGAACCAGGGCCTGGCCACCATCTCCACGAAGGTGTCCGACACCTCGTTGCGCCAGATGAACGACGACCAGAGCGGATGCTCGGTGGCCCGGATCCGCCCCACCAGCAGCCACTTCGCAGCCGTGGTCAGCGCGGCCGCCACCGCTCCGGCGACGATCAGCACGAACCCGCAGAGGAGCAGCGCCAGGCCGGGTCCGCCGAACAGCCACAGTGCGTCGAGGAGCACGAGCACCCCGAGCCCTATCCATGCCGAGGCGAACACCGGAATCAGGCGCAGCACCTCCCAGAGCGACCGGGCCAGGCGCAGCCGCGCCGGCGGGTGGAAGGTGCGGGCCTCGTCGATGTCGGTCCCCCGGCGGCGCAGGCGCACCGGCGGGTTGCCCAGCCAGGACGAGCCGCGCTTGGCCTTCCGCGGGGTGGACGACAGCACGGCCACGAGGCCGTCGCGCGGCACCGTGCGGCCGGGGCCGGCGATGCCGCTGTTGCCCAGGAACGCCCGGCGGCCGATCTTGGCACGGCCGATGCGCATCCAGCCGCCGCCCAGCTCGTAGCAGGCGACCATGGTGTCGTCGGCGAGGAACGCGCCCGGCGCGATGGTGGTGAGCGAGGGCACCAGCAGCACCGTGGACGCTTCGACGCCAGGGCCCACCCTGGCGCCGAGCAGCCGCAGCCAGACCGGGGTGAACAGGCTGGCGTAGAGCGGGAAGAGCAGGGTGCGGGCGCCGTCGAGCAGGCGTTCGGTCATCCAGACCTGCCAGCCCACGCGGCTGCGCACCGGGTGGTGCCCCTCGGTCAGGCCCAGGCCGAGCAGGCGCACGGCGCCGATCACCGCGCCGGCGTAGAGCAGCCCGGCGGCGAGCACGGCCGGCGGCACGGCGAGGGCGGCGCGGCCGGCCGCGACGGACAGGGTGCCGGCGTCACCGACGGCCAGACCGATGATGAGCACACCGAGCAGGACCGCGGCGGCCGGGATGGCAGCGAGGGCCACCGAGCCGGCGCCGTAACCGAGCAGCCAGCGGCGAGCGTTGGCCGGTCGTTCGGCGGGCCAGGCGCGGCGCGCGGAGCCGACCCTCGCGGCGGGTGAGCCGGCCCAGCGTTCGCCCCGCGGCACCCGGCCCGAGACGGCGGAGCCCGGTTCGATCTCGGCACCGTCGCCGATCTTCGCGCCACCGAGCAGGGTGCTGCGGGAGCCGATCACGGCCTCCGCGCCGATGCGCACCCGGCCGATGCGCAGGGTGTCCCCGTCGAGCCAGTACCCGGCCAGGTCCACCTCGGGTTCGATGGCGGCGCGCTCGCCGATCGAGAGCAGCCCGGTCACCGGCGGCACCGAGTGCAGGTCGACGCCTGGTTCGATGCGGGCGCCGAGCAGGCGGGCGTAGTAACTGATCCAGGGCGCCCCGGCCAGGCTCGCGGCATCAACGAAGTGCGCCACCTGTTCGGCCAGCCACAACCGCAGGTGCACCGAACCACCGCGCGGATAGTTGCCGGGCTTCACACCCTTCAGCAGCAGCCGGGCGGCGACGACGGAGATGCCCATCTTGCCCAGCGGGGTGACCAGCAGCACAAACCCGGCCAGCACCCACCACCACGACATGGTGGGGGCGAAGGATGCGCCGGCGGCGGCGAGCACATTGTTGGCCGCGGCGAGGTATACCAGCCAGCGAGCGCCCACGAGCAGGTGCAACGGCACGCTGTAGAGACTCTGCAGCAGACCACTGCGGGCCGGGGTGGGCAGCACCTGCCGGGTGGCCCTGGCCACCGGCGGGATGCGCCCGTCGAGTTCGTCGGCGAGGGCGCCGATCCGCGGGTGGTCGTAGATGTCGCTGATCCGGGTGTCCGGGTAGCGCTCCCGGATCGCGGAGACGAACTGGGCGGCCGAGAGGGATCCGCCGCCGTAGGCGAAGAAGTCGCTGTCGGCGTCGGCGACGGGCAGGCCGAGAATCGCGGCCCAGTGTTCGGCGAGCCAGGCGGCGGTCGCACTGAGCGCATCCGTGTCGGCCGGGCCAGCCCCGGCCAGGCTGGGCAGCGGCCAGGGCAGCGCGGCGCGGTCGACCTTGCCGGAGGTGCGGGTGGGGATCGACTCCACCAGGGTGAGCAGCGGCACGAGGGCGGCGGGCAACGCCTCCCGGAGTGCCGCGGTGGCGGCGGGCAGGTCGAAGGCGGCGGCCGGGTCGGCCACGGAGAGGTAGCCCACCAGCACCTGGTTGCCGGCCGGGGTGGTCTGCACGACAGCGGCGGCGCCGGCCACGCCGGGCAGCGCCTGCAAGGCGGCGTCGATCTCGCCGAGTTCGATGCGCCGGCCGCCGAGCTTGATCTGGTCGTCGGCGCGGCCCACGAACACCAGGCCCTCGGGGTCGAAGCGCACCAGGTCGCCGCTGCGGTAGGCGCGCTCCCAGCCGAGCCCGGCGTGCGGGGCGTACTTCACCGCATCCTGCTTTGCGTCGAGGTAGCGGGCCAGGCCGACCCCGCCGATGATCAGTTCGCCGGTCTCGCCGGCGCGCACCCGGTTGCCGGCCGGGTCGACCACGGCCAGGCTCCAGCCGTCCAGCGGCAGGCCGATGCGCACGGGGTCGCTGCCGTCGAGCAGGGCGCCGCAGGCCACGACGGTTGCCTCGGTCGGGCCGTAGGTGTTCCACACCTCCCGGCCGCGGGCACTGATGCGGGCGGCGAGTTCGGGCGGGCAGGCCTCGCCGCCGAAGATCACCAGGCGCACGTTCTCCAGCGCCTCCTCGGGCCAGAGGGCGGCGAGGGTGGGCACCGTGGAGACCACGGTGATGCCGTGCGCGATCAGCCAGGGGCCGAGGTCGGCGCCGCTCCGCACCAGCGAGCGGGGCGCGGGCACCAGGCAGGCCCCGTTCCGCCAGGCCAGCCACATCTCCTCGCAGGAGGCGTCGAACGCGACCGACAGCCCGGCCAGCACCCGGTCACCCGGCGCGATCGGCTCGCCGGCCAGGAACAGGCCGGCCTCCGCGTCGACGAACGCCGCCGCGGACCGGTGCGTCACCGCCACGCCCTTGGGCACCCCGGTGGAGCCGGAGGTGAAGATGATCCAGGCGTCGTCGCTGGGGCTGGGCATCGGTTCGCCCCAGTGCGCCAGCGACGGGTCCTCCTCCGCCGACAGCGGCCGTTCGGTGAGCACCCCGGCGTCCAGGCCCTCGCGCACCGTGAAGACACCGCCGGCGCCGATCACGCCCACCACCCTGGCCTCGCCGAAGACCAGCCGGGCGCGTTCCTCGGGATCGTCCGCATCGACGGGCACGTAGGCGGCGCCCACTGTGAGGGCGGCGAGGATCGACAGGTAGAGGTCGCGGGTGCCCGACGGTATGCGGATGCCGACGGTGTCGCCGCGGCGCACGCCCGCCCGGCTCAGCCGCACGGCCTGCTCGTTGACCAGCCGAACCAGGCGGCGGTAGCTCAGCGCGCCGGCGGCGTCTTCGAGGGCGAGGGCGGTGGGGTGCTCCTCGGCGGTGGCCAGCAGGATGTCGACCAGGGTGCGCTGCGGATGCACCAGATGGCCGGCATCCAGCACGGCCTGCTCGTGTGCCGGCTCGTACGGGTCTGAGATCGAGGTGACCGCAGCTGTGGTGGCGGGCGTCGAGACCGTGTGGGCCAGTGAGTCGGCTGAGCGCTTATCGGGCTCTGGATGGTTCGGGGTCACGCACGCTCCTGTCCGGCTTTCGCGACAAACCGCGACGGCGGCAGCTTAGAACCAGTAGGTAACCAGCGGGTGAACGCACGTCACACCCGTTCATTCTCCCCCGCGGCCCCCGTTCCGTCTCTCCACGCGCACGCTAGAAAGGAGAAAGGGAGCTAAAAAGGACCAAATTGCCAATTCGGTCCCTTTTAGCTCACTATTTCCTTTTCAACGTTCGTCGCCCCCGGCGGCGGATGCGGGTCAGCGGATGCGGGCGCGCACGGCGGTCGCGGCGCAGAGGATCACCGCGAGGGCGCCGACCAGCACGATCAGGTCCAGGTGCTCACCCAGGAGCAGGGTCGCCCAGACGATGGTGAGCACGGGCTGCACGAGCTGGATCTGGCTCACCCGGGCGATCGGGCCGATGGCCAGGCCGCGGTACCAGGCGAAGAAGCCCAGGAACATGCTCACCCCGGCCAGGTAGGCGAAGGCCAGCCAGGCCGGGGCATCCGCCTCGGGCCAGCCGGAGCCGAGGCCCAGCAGCATCAGCGGCACCATCACCGGCAGCGCCACGATCAGCGCCCAGCAGATCGTCTGCCAGGAGCCCAGCTCGCGGGAGAGCAGCGCGCCCTCGCCGTAGCCGATGGCCGCGAGCGCGACGGCGGCCACCAGCAGCAGGTCGGCCGGCGCCAGGCCGTGCAGGCCGCCGTTGCTGAGCGCCACGAAGCCCACCACCGCCGCCACCCCGAGGCCGCTGGCGAGCCAGAACCGCACGGACGGCCGTTCCCGGGCGCGGAGCACGGCGACGACGGCCGTGGCGGCGGGCAGCAGCCCGATCACCACGGCGCCGTGCGCGGCCGGAACACTCTGCAGGGCGAACGAGGTGAGGATGGGGAACCCGGCGATCACTCCGGCGCCCACGACGGCCAGGCGAAGCCACTGCACACCATGCGGCACCCGCTGCCGCAGCACGGCGAGCACACCGATGGCCAGCAGCCCGGCCAGCACGGCCCGGCCGGCGCCGACGAACAGCGGGTCGAGCTGGCTCACCGCCACCCGGGTGAGCGGCAGCGTGAAGGAGAAGGCGAGAACGCCCAGCAGCCCGAATGCCAGGCCGGCGGACGGAGATCCGTGCGGTGCGGCGGCGGCGGCGGCGGGCGAGGCTGCAGTATGCGGTCCCGCGGCAACGAGCTCCGACGCGGATAGCACTGGCGCCGCCGGAACGATAGCGCTATTCTCAGTTTTCATGCAAGAGGATAGCACTATGTCGGACTCCACCGCCGTCACCGGGGCGGACGGTGAATCCGCCCATCTCGCCATCGAACGTCGGCTGCGCCGGCTGGTGGCCTCCCGCCCGGCCGGTGAACGCCTGCCGTCCACCCGCGCCCTGGTGCAGGAGCATGCCGCCAGCCCGCTCACCGTGCAACGGGCGTTGCAGCGCCTGGTGCTCGAAGGGCTCGTGGAGACCCGGCCGGGCGCCGGCAGCTTCATTGCGCGGCGGCCCGGCGTGCACAGGGCCGACTTCGGCTGGCAGACCACGGCGCTGGGCACCGCCCGCACCGGCGCCGACGCCATCGGAGTCGCCATGGCGAGCGCCGGGCCCGGGGTGGTTTCGCTGCACTCCGGTTACCCGGCCGAGGAGCTCCTGCCCACCCGGCTCGGGGGGGGGGGGGAGGGGGGGGGGGGGGAGGGAGGAAAGAAGAGGGAGAAAGGAAAGACAAAGGGGGGGGGCGAAAGTGCTTTCGCGTTTTTGTGGGGTGGTGGTGGCCAGCAGGGGGGAGAAGGGGGGGGTTTTTGTTGCAGTGGGGTGACGGGGTGGGGGCTCTTTTCCCCATGGGGTTTGGGTGGCCCTTTGTGGTGGGGGCGCCCCACACAAGCACCGCGGTCGAACGGGCCCCGCTGGCGGGGCTGCCCGATCTGCTCACCTGGTTCGCGGCTGAGCTGGCCCCGGCCGGGGCATCCCGTGTCGCCCCGGCGACCGCCGACGACGTGGTGATCACCCCGGGCGGGCAGAGCGCGCTCTCGTCGATCTTCCGAGCCCTGGCCTCCCCCGGCGACGCCATCGTGATGGAGTCGCCCACCTACTGGGGCGCCATGGCGGCCGCCCGGCAGGCCGGGTTGCGGGTCGTGCCGATCGCGCGGGGTGCCGGCGCGCCATCCGCCGCCGACCTCGACGACGCCCTCGGCGCCAGCGGTGCCCGCCTGTTCTACGCCCAACCGCACTTCGCCAATCCCACCGGGGCGCTCTGGTCCAGCGTCGAGCGCGCCGCCATCCTGGCGGTGGTCCGGGCCCGCGGCGTCTACCTGATCGAGGATGACTGGGCGCACGACTTCGGCATCGACGCGGATGTGGTGCCGCTGGCCGCCGACGACGCGAACGGCCACGTCGTCTACGTGCGCTCGCTCACCAAGAGTGTCTCCCCCGCTATCCGGGTCGGCGCCGTCGTGGCCCGCGGCCCGGCCCTGGCCAGAATCCAGGCCGACCGCACCGTGGACGACCTCTACGTCAGCGGCATCCTGCAGGCCGCCGCCGTGGACGTGCTCTCCGACCCCGGCTGGCGCAGCCACCTCACCCGGCTGCGCGGATCGCTGCGCAGCCGGCGCGACGAACTGGCCCGGCAGGTGCGTGGCCAGCTGGGGGCGGATGCGCTCGAGCTGGTTCCCCGGGGCGGGCTCAACCTCTGGCTGCGGCTGGCCGACGGCGTCGACATGCCCGGCCTGGCCCGGCGCAGTCGCGCCGAGGGGGTGCTGTTCTCCCCCGGCGACGACTGGTTCCCCGCCGAACCGACCGGCTCGTTCCTCAGGCTGAACTACTCCAGGGCCCGCCCGGAGATCTTCGAGGAAGCCGTGGCGACCATCGCCCGGCTGCTGCCCTAGGCCAGCTGGCCCGCCCGACGGCCGAACACCATGCCGGCGGTGAGGCCGGAGCCGCCCGGGTAATTCTTCGAGAACAGGCCGCCGAGCGCCTCGCCGCAGGCGAAGAGGCCCGCAATCTCGCTGCCGTCGGCACGCAGCACCCGGCCGTGGGTGTCGGTCTTCAGCCCGCCGAAGGTAAAGGTGATGCCGCAGGTCACGCCGTAGGCGTAGAACGGGCCCGTCTCCAGCGGTGCGGCCCAGTTGCTCTTCGGCGGCAGCACCGCCGCGCGCCGGCCGTCCTTGATCGTGGGGTCGAAGGCTGTGGTGCGATCGATCGAGTCGTTGAACTCCCCCACCGTGCGGGTGAACGCCGCCACGGGGATGCCGATCTTCTCGGCCAGCTGCGCCAGGGTGTCGGCGACCTGCACCGAGATGCCGGGCATGTCGTATTCCTCGGTGCGCAGCATCGGGCGCAGCGTCGCGTCGAAGATCTGCCAGGCGACCGATCCCGGCTGCGCCAGGATCTCGCGGCCGTACTTGGCATAGGTGTAGTTGCGGAAGTCGGCGCCCTCGTCGAGGAAACGCTCACCCTCGCGGTTCACCAGGATGCCCAGCGGGTAGGACTGCCGGGTGAGGCGGTTGGTGAGAACCCGGTTGGACTCGTTCTGCGCGGTGAAGGCGTCCCACTGCACCGAGTGGCAGGTCGTCCAGTCGCCGCCGCGCGCCGCTCCGTGCCGCAGCCCGGCCTCGAGCAGCTCGCCGGTGTTGAACGGCGTGCCGCGCACCTTGGCGTTCTGCCAGCCGGCACCCATCTCGGATTCGCGCAGCGTCGGGCTGGCCTCGAAACCACCGGATGCGATAACCACCGACTCCGCGTGCAGCTCGCTTCCGTCGGCCAGACGCACCCCCACGACCCGGCCCGTGTCGTTCAGGACCAGGTCCACGACGTGCTGGCCGTAGCGAATCTCAGCACCCTCCTCGAGGGCGACCCGGGTGTGGTCCGCGATCAGGCCCTCGCCGCCGCCCACGTTGCCGATGTGCAGACCGCCCCAGAAGAGGTACGAGCCGTCGGGTCGGTCGTAGGCCTGGCGTTCGTACATCAGCCGGTACTGCAGGCCCAGGCTCGCCAGCCACTCCACGGTCGGTCGCGCCTCGTGCACCAGTACCTCGGTGAGGTCGGGGTCGTTGCCCCCCTCGGTGACCTTGACCAGGTCGGCCCTGAAGTCGTCGACCGAGTACGACGGCACGATCGAGCGCTCGTGCCGGTCGTCGGGTTGCACGAACGACTGCAGGTCGTCGAGCCCGTCGTGCGGCACCCTGGTCGCCCCCGCGGTGTAGAAGCTGTTGCCGCCGGCCTCGTGCTGCTCGCCGCGCTCGAGCAGCAGCACTCGCCGGCCGCGTCGCGCCGCGGCGTGTACCGCGCTGAATCCGGCGTTCCCGCCGCCCACGACGATCACTTGGGCGTCGGTCACTGCTTTTCCGGTCACTGCCTCGGTCACTTCATCCTCCTTGACGAATATCTCGACGTCGAGATTCTTCATCGATCGTAGGACGCATCGCTCCGCCGGCGTGGTTTAGGCCATATTGGACGTAGTGGCTGCGGGAGTGGTCAGAAGCCGTCCTGGCCCGTCCAGCGGTACAGGTTCTGCGGCCGGCCGACGTCACCGTACTTCGCCGTCACCTCGACCTCCTCGAGCAGGGCGAAGTGTTCGAGGTACCGCCTGGCGCTGACCCTGGACATGCCGAGAACCTCGGCGAGGGCCGCGGCCGTGATCGGCACCGTGTTCGCGCGCAGGGCGTCGATGACCAGCCGGGCCGTGTTCTCGGAGAGCCCTTTCGGCAAGGCCGCGCGCGTGCCCGCGGCCTTCCGGCCCTGCATCGAGTCGATTTGGGCCTGGGTCAGATCGGTGCTGTCGAGCGGCCTGGCGTCCGCGCGACGCGCGGCATAGCGGCGCATCCGCGCGGTGAAGTCCTCGGGCCGGAACGGCTTGAGCAGGTAGTCCACGACACCCAGCTCCAGCGCCTGCCTGACCAGCTCGGGGTCGGGTGCGGCGGTGACCATGATGACGTCCAGCGGCGCCACCGACGCCGAACGCACCGTGCGCAGCAGGTCGAGTCCCGACGCGTCCGGCAGGAACATGTCCAGCAGCACCAGGTCCACGCCGCCGTGGGCGATCCGTGTGGCAGCAGCGGCCGCCGTGAGTTCGGTGCCCGCGACGTCGAAGCCATCGATCGTGGCGAGAAACCTGCGGTGCAGGGCGGCCACGGCGAAGTCGTCTTCGACGATGAGCACCCGGATCGTTTCGGTCATGCGGGTGGCTCCTCGGGGTGGGGTGATGAAGCGGATGGTGCCGGTAGCTGCACCTGGAACCTGGCGCCGCCGAGGTCGGCACGATCGATGCTGATCTCACCGCCCCGCTCAGCCACGTGGTCGTGCACGACGGCGAGACCGATGCCGTGCCGCCAGCCGTCGGCCTCTTTGGAGGTTCGGCCGGACTCGAAGATGTGCTGCGCGTCGGCCTCGCTCACCCCGGGCCCGTCGTCATCGACGATGAGTTCGAGCCCGTCGCCGTCACCGAACAGGAAGACCTCGATGCTCGAGTCGGCGGCCTCGATGGCGTTCGAGAGCAGGTTGCCGACGACGGTGAGTTCCGCCGGCCCGACAACGACATCGGGTGCCACCCGGCTGTCTTCCGAAATCGTGAGCGTGATGCCTTCAGCGTCGGCCTGCGCCTGCCGCGAGGCGAGCAGCGCCGCGAGCACCGGCGACTGGATGCGCTGCCACTCCGCTGAGGCGCCGGGGCGCTCCGCCCGCGGCAGGCTGTCCAGGTAGCTGCTTGCGTCGTCGAACTCACCGAGCCTGAGCAGGCCGGCGACAACGTGCATCCGGTTGTCGAAGTCGTGGGCCTCGACCCGCAGCACGCCGGACCGTGCCCGTTCGTCGCCGAGCGTCGCCAGCATCGACTCCAGCTCGCTGCGGTCCTGGATGACGAGGGTGCTGCCCACGGCGCGGCCGTCGGCGACCGCCGTCGAGCGGGTCACCACCAGGGTGCGCCCCGCGGTGATCAGTTGTCTCGTGCCCGGCCTGGTTTCGGTGTCGAGCAGTGCGGCCACCGCGGCGGGGAGCGCCTCGCGTGCGTGCCGGCCCTCGACCGGCCCGGCCACGGCCAGCAGCCGCTTCGCCCCGGCGTTCATGAACGCGATCCGACCGTCGTCGTCGATGCCGATGACGCCGTCTTGAACCCCGTCGGTCATGGCGGCCCGCGACTGCACGAGTGCGAGCATCTCGCCGGGCTCCACCCCGTAGAGCCGGCGTCGCAGCCGGGCCGTCACGGTCCACGACACGACCAGCCCGAGCAGCACCGCGAACAGGGTCGGCACGATGATCTGCAGCGCCCGCCCGGCCACCTCCTGCTGCACGGCCCGCAGCGGCACCCCCGCCGAGACCGTGCCGACGATGCTGCCGTCCGGGGCGATCACGGGCACCTTGGCGCGCAGGGTCAGGCCGACCGGACCGTCTTCCTCCGAGCCCACGAACCGCTCCCCGGCGCGCACACCGGAGTGGTCGCTCGAGACCGGCTTGCCCACCAGTTCCGGCCAGGGGTGGGCGACCCGCAGATTGTCGAGGTCGACGACGGTGATGTAGGACACCCCCGCTGCCTCCTGCATCGCCGAGGTGACGGGTTGGATCACGGCGTGCGGATCCGCCGACTGCAGGCCCTCGATGACGACCGGGAGGGTGGCGACGCTGTCGGCGAGGACCTCGAGATCCCCCTCGGCCGCATGCCGAACCTGATCGGCCTGCACGAACACCGCGATCCCCGCCGCGACGGCCGCGATCAACGTGATCACCGCGACCTGCGCGACGAACAGGCCGAAGGCGAAGCCCCGGCGCCGTGCGGTCGTCGTCCCGTCGGGGTGCACGCGCGGCAAGCGGCGACGCAGCGACGAATCACGAGCGTTTCGTTGTGGTGAGTTCATCGCGACCGAATTGTCCAATATGGCTAGATATGTGCGCAACGGCGCTCGGGGCGATGTGTCGACATAGGTTGGGGCCTCAATCGATCTCCTACAACGTCGTAAGGGTGTTCTCTCGTGAAACAAGTATTACGCACCATCGCGTTCAGCTCGGCGGTGGCGCTGATCACAGGCCTCGCCGTCGCCAACGCAGCCTCTACCGGATCGTCCTCCACGGTCCGCAACAAGTTGACCGTCATGGCCCCGGCCTCGCCCGGTGGCGGATGGGACGGATTCTCCCGCGAGTCGCAGGCGGCCCTGCGTTCGGAGGGGATCGTCAACAACGTGCAGGTGGCCAATGTGCCCGGGGCCGGCGGCACCATCGGGCTCTCGCAACTCGTGCAGATGAGCGGCAGGAACGACATCCTGATGGCCACCGGCGGGGTGATGATCGGCGCGATCGCGCTCGGCGACACCCCCGAATCGCTGCAGGATGTCACGCCCATCGCCCGCGTCGCCGACGACTACGCCGCCCTGGTCGTGCCCGCTGACTCGCCGATCACGTCGCTGGACGACTTCGTCGAGGCGTGGCAGGCCGACCCCAAGGGAACCTCGATCGCCGGAGGCTCGCTGGGCTCCATCGACCACCTCATGACCGGTCTGCTGGCCGGGGCCATCGGGCTCGACCCCGAACAGGCCAACTACATCGCCTACTCGGGCGGCGGCGAGGCGCTCTCGGCACTGCTCTCGCACACCACCACCGGCGGCATCTCGGGCTACAACGAGATCTCCGGGCAGGTGGAGGCGGGCCAGTTGCGGGTTCTCGCGGTCTCGTCGCCCGAACGCATGCCCGGCGTGGAGGTGCCGACCTTCATGGAGTTGGGCGTCGACGTCAGCATGTCGAACTGGCGCGGCTACGTCGCCCCGCCCGGGCTGAGTGAGGCCGAGACGGCGGAGCTCGCCGCGATCGTCGAGGAAATGCAGGCTTCGTCTGCCTGGGCCGAGGTCCTCGAACGCAACAACTGGACGGACTCGTACCTGGTGGGGCCTGACTTCGAGGCGTTCCTGGGCGAGCAGCAGATAGAGATCGACAAGATCATTGAGGAGCTCGGACTGTGACCACCGCATCGACCGCACCCGCCGGCACCCGTCCGTCACCGGAGCCAGGCACCCTCCGCCGACAGTCCTGGTGGACCGGCCGTGGCGAACTCTCAGTGGGGCTCCTGGCGCTGGTCGCCGCCGCCCTGCTGATCGTCGGCACCGTCACGATGAACGTGCGCGGGGACCAGGAGCCCGGCCCGCAGTTCTTCCCGATCATCGTGATCTGCCTCCTGCTCGTCACCGGCGGCTGGGTCACCGTGCAGGCGCTGCTGCCCCGCCGCTCGACCACCAGGGTCTGGCACCGCCCCGACATCTCCGAGGACATGCTCGGGGACGTCGCCGGCACCAACACCGAGCTCATCAAGCTCGACCACCTGCACGCCGCGGCCGGCGCAGAAGACGAGACCACCTTCGACTGGCGCACGTTCGGACTCGTGCTCGGCGCCGTCGTGCTCTTCGCGGTGCTGCTCAACCCGGTGGGCTGGATCTGCAGTGCCGCCATCCTCTTCTGGCTCGTCTCCTACGCCCTCGGCAGCCGGCGTCCGATCTTCGACATCGGCGTCGCCCTCATTCTGAGCTCGGCAGTGCAGCTCGCTTTCAGCGCCGGACTGGGCCTCGCCCTGCCCTCCGGCATCTTCGGATGGATCTTCTGACATGGACCAGATCACACTTCTCCTCGAGGGGTTCTCGGGGGCACTCACGCCCATCAACCTGCTGTGGGTGCTCATCGGCGCCGTCCTTGGCACCGCCGTCGGCGTGCTGCCCGGGCTCGGCTCCTCGATGGCGGTGGCCCTGCTCCTGCCGGTCACTTTCAGCCTGGACCCCACGGCGGCGTTCATCATGTTCGCCGGCATCTACTTCGGCGGGCTGTTCGGCGACTCCACCGCCGGCATCCTGCTCAATACGCCGGGCAACTCCTCGGCCATCGCGTCTTCGTTCGAGGGCAACCGGATGGCGAAGAGCGGGCGGGCGGGCAAGGCTCTCGCCACCGCTGCGCTCGGCGCGTTCTTCGGCGGCACCCTGGCGACACTGGTCACAGTGTTCGCCATGCCCCTGCTCGTGTCGATGGCGACGATGTTCGGCCCCGCCGAGTACTTCGCGCTGGCGGCGTTCGCCTTCCTCGCCGTGAGCTCGGTCGTCTCCGAGTCGATCGTGCGCGGACTGCTCTCGCTCGGCATCGGCCTCGCACTCATGCTGGTGGGCATCGACGGCCCCAGCGGCACCGAACGGTTCACCTTCGGCATGCCGCAGCTGTTCGACGGCCTGTCCATCGTGGTCATCACCGTGGGGCTGCTCGCCCTCGGCGAGGTGTTCTCCGTGGCCTCCCGCATCCACCGCGAAGACGGCTCGGTGCAGATCATCCAGCAGGGGCGCGCCTGGCTCAACCTCGGCGACCTCAAACGCGCCGCCCCGGCGTGGCTGCGGGGCACGGCGTTCGGGCTCCCGTTCGGCATCATTCCCGCCGGCGGCGCCGAGGTGCCGACCTTCCTCGCCTACGGAACCGAGAAGCGGCTGGCGAAGGCCCGTGGCGACAAGAATTTCGGCACCGTCGGCAGCATCCGCGGGGTCGCGGCACCGGAGGCGGCGGCCAACGCCACGGCCGGCACCGCGATGGGCGCCCTGCTCGCTCTCGGTCTGCCCACCTCCGCCACGGCGGCGATCATGCTCGCCGCCTTCCAGCAGTACGGCTTGCAGCCGGGACCGCTGCTGTTCGCGCGCACGCCCGAGCTCGTCTGGACGCTGATCGCGTCGCTGTTCATCGGCCTGGTCGCGCTGCTCATCCTCAACATGGGCTTCGCCTCACTCTGGGCGAAGCTGCTGCTGGTACCCAAGCACTATCTCTACGCCGGCATCACCGTGCTCGCCGTGCTCGGCGTCTACGCCATGGGGTCGTCGGTGGTGGACGTCTGGGCGCTCATCGCGATCGGGCTGATCGGCCTGTTGATGCGACGCTTCCGCATTCCGTTGGCGCCCGTCATGATCGCCGTCGTCCTGGGCCCGCTCGCCGAGACCGAACTACGTCGCGCGCTGGCTGTGTCGGCGGGCGACCCCGGCGTCCTGGTGTCCAGCCCGTTCACGATCACCCTCTACGCGATCCTCGCGATCGTCACGGTGGTCTCGGTCGTGCAGCACCTGCGGAAGCGGCAGCGTACCGCCCGCGCCGCCGTGGTCGCACCCGAACCGTCTGTGGTCGACTCGGCGACGAGCGACAGCGAGAGCTCCCCGCGCAGCTGACCGGCTGGTTAGGCTCTGCCGCCGTCGGCGCTCTGCTCGACGGCGGCGAGCCAATCGCTCCAGAACAGCTTCCAGTGCTCGCCCTCGTCGAACGAGACCACCTTGTCGTGCGTCACGCCCAGCCGCAGCCGGCCGTCTGGCAGCAGGTCGGTGGAGAACAGGATCGACCCCAGCGGCGCCCCGGCACGGTCGACGGTGAAGCGCAACGCCTTCGCCGCGGGCTTGGAGCGCAGCACCAGGTCGACACCGGGAACCAGGTCGGCGCGCGCATCCTCGTCGAGCAGCAGCGCCCGCAGCACGTCCCGGTCCAGGGCGAGCACCTTGGTGCGGCTCACGCTGAAGCTGCCGTCTGGCATCTGGCCGGGCAGCCTGAGGCCGGTGATGCGTTCGTAGCCCACGGTCACCCCCTGCGCCCACCAGCCGTCCACGCCGTGCTCGGCGTGCACCCAGGCGGCGATGGCGGTGTGTCCGGCTTGGCGCCCCGGACCGGCGTCGATCAGATCCGCCCACTCGTCCCAGGTGTGTCCGGTGTTCTCCAGGATCGACTCGTCGGTCTGCACGGGTTCGGCCGCCCAGCTGCGGCCTCCGGCGCGGCCGGGTTCGGCGGGTGGCGCCGGCACGCTCGATGGGGCGCCTGGGCGGGCCGCGGCGGCCGTCATCCGGTCGCGGACGCCGTGGGTGAAGGATTCGTTCGAGGTCATCGGGCTCCCGGGTTCGCAATCGAGAATACGGGGCGTGGGCCGTGTGGTCCAGCAGCGTGCTGCCGCCGGCGACGCGAGCAGTCCGTTGATTCCCTAGACTGAGAGGGAAGGGGGCGATGTCCGGATGAGCAAGAACAAGAGCGACGAACCGCGCGACGAGTTCGACCACGTTCAGATTCCCGAGTTCCTGGCCAGGCCGTTCGAGCGCCTCGCCCGCCGCCCTGCCGCCGGCCAGCCCGCCGCGGGCAGGCCCGCCCGGCCTTCCACGAGCGACCGGGTCGACGAGAGCACGGATGCCGACGGCAACGTGGATGCCGACACCCCCGACGACACCGAGCCCGTTCAGCGGCAGTGGTGGGCCGGCTACAAGGGCAAGATGCTGCTCTACGGCGTTGGCACCCTCGTCATGGTCTTTCTGCAGTCCCGCACCTGACCTGCCGCGGCGGCCCGCCGACTACATCTACCGCAGTACACAGGTTCATCCGTTCAGGGGATGCCGGCCACGACGCCTTTCGAGACGATTGATGTACCGATCCAGGTCATCTGGTCGCCAGCCGCCCCGTCGAGAGGACCGACCATGACCACCATCCTGCACACCCTGCCCACCCGCCGGTCGCTCCGCCCGGTCGTCATGACGGCGAGCGTCGTCACGGTGGCGGCCGGCAGCCACGGACCGGCCGATCTGCCCGTCAGCGTCAATCGCGCACCGGCGCACGCCCTCGACCGGATCGCGCTCTGGGCAGCCCAGCCGGCCGGCTTCACGCGCGCCGCCTAGGCCACCCGCACTCGCGCCGGTCACAGAGCCGGAACAAGTGACCGGGGGCTCAGGGGCCCACCAGCAGGATGAGCACGTGATAGACCACGTAGGCCGGCCAGACGATCGCCTGGAGCAGGCCCAGGACGAACGCCCAGAACGACCCGTCCGACGTGGAAATGAAGTAGATGGCGGCTCCGACGTACGCCAACAGGAAGAAAAACCCCCAGGACCCGTCGCGCACGATCACGCTGCCCCGACCATCCGTTGCCATCAGACCCTCCACTCGTGAGAATTACCTGACTGACCGATGGAACACAGGGTAACCGCGCCGTCCGCCGAGCGATACCGGCGCCAGGAGCCGCGCGGTCAGGCTCTGATGCCCGCCTGCACCGCCAGGGACACCAGCTGGGCCCGGTTCTGGGTGCCGGACTTCATCATCGCCCGGTTGGCGTGGGTCTTCACCGTGAATGGCGACACGAAGATCTGGGCGGCGATCTGGGCATTGTCCAGCCCCGCCACGATCAGCGTCAGCACTTCCCGCTCCCGCTGGGTGAGCTCCACAAACCGCAGCACCGCGGCGGGGTCGCTCGCCACGGCCGCCGGCTCGGCGATGTGCTCGACGAGGGCGTTGACGGCGGCGGGCGACAGCGCGTGGTTGCCGCCGGAGACCCGCAGAATGCCGTCGGTCAGCTCGGTGCGGCTCGCGCCCTTGCCCAGGAAGCCGTCCGCGCCGGCCCGCAGGGCGGTCAGGACGTAGTCGTCCTGCTCGAAGGTGGTCAGGATCAGGATGCGCACGGTCTCGGCGGGATGGTCGGCGCGGATCCGGCGGGTGGTCTCCACCCCGTCTATGCCCGGCATCCGGATGTCCAGCAGCACGACGTCGACCGCGGTGCTCTCCAGGAGCCGGACCGCGGAGATTCCGTCGCCGACCTCCGCGACGACGGTGAGGTCGGGATGCGCTTCCAGAATCGTGCGGAGGCCCGCCCGGATCATCTCCTGGTCGTCGACGATCAACACTCGGATCATGCGGGGGCTCCATTCGTCAGCACCGGCTCGGCCGGCAGAGTTGCCGTGAGCCAGAAGAATCGTGCGTCCTCACGCACCTGCACCTGCCCGCCGGTGGAGGCGGCGCGCTCGCGCATACCCACCAGCCCGTGGCCGCCGCCGGCCGTCGGGCCCGCTGCTGCGTTCAGTTTGCGCAGGTTGACCACCTCAAGGGCGACACCCGCCGGGGTGACCGATACCCGCACCGACACGTCTCCGCTGCCGTGCCGGTGCGCGTTGGTGAGTGCCTCCTGGCTGATCCGGTAGGCCGCGGCGCTCACCGCCAGCGGCAGGTCCACCTCCAGGCCGGAGAGCGTGGCCTCGATCGTCAGGCCGGCGCGGCGAAAGGTCTCGATGAGTTCGGGGATGCGGCCGTGCTCCGGGGTGGGCGCGAGGCTGTCGGGTTCCGCGCCCACCCGCAGTACCCGCAGAATCTCCTGGGTCTCGCGGAGCACCGCCTGCACGCCCTGCTGGGCGGCGGCCAGGTCTCCGCGGCTCGCGTGCGCGTCGGCGGGCAGGTGCACGTCCGCGGCGCCGAGGTGCATGTTCACCACCGCGATCTGGTGGCCCACACTGTCGTGCAGGTCCCTGGCGATGCGCAGCCGCTCCTCGGCCACGCTCTTGTCCACGGCGGCCGCCCGGGTGGTGATGGCCTCGGTGGTTCGGCGGTGCAGTTCGGTCCAGTACCGCCGGGACTCGCGGATGGCGCTGCCCACGGCGGCGGTCGCGATCGCGGCAAATGCCGACACCGACGCCTCGGGGTTCACGGTGATGCTGAGGCTGCCGGACACGAGCCATACCGAGGCGAGGTTGGCGGCCGCGACCACTCCACCGCTCGCCACCGCCGACATGCCACGGAGGGAGAGCAGCAGGGCGGCGAAGCAGGCGATCGACCAGTTGGCGATCGGCGCCCAGCCGAACAGCGCGCCGATCAACGGGCCGGCCGCCACCAGGACCAGCCCGAGGTAGGGAATCCGGTAGCAGAACATCACCCCGGCGGTGGTCGCAACGAGGGCCAGCACTCCACCGACGGGCAGGCCGGCCCCGGCGACCGTGATCCCTTCCACAATGATGGCCAGGGCCACGATCACCAGGATCACCCGTTCCAGCGTGGGGCCGGTGCGTGACCAGAAGGGGGAACGCGGGGCACGTCGCGGCTGCTCGAGGGAGGTCACAGGCCAATCCTCCCAGTTGGACAAGGAGCCACGTAGTCCGTCTGCAGTACGGGGCGACCGTCCGGACGCACGACGATTCAGGTTCGGCAGCCGCCGAGGATGGGATCTACCGGCGAACCGTCCGTGGCTCGGATCACTCGCCGGCCATCATCCACTCGAAAGCGAGCATCACCATGACCCAGGCCACCCCCACCTCCGGCACTGGCTTCAGGGCCTACGAGTACACGACGATCCGGGTGCCGCGCGACCTGGAGTCGATCTACGCCGACAGCTACCGCAACTTCGGCTGGATCACCGAAGCCACCGAGACCGGTCTGCCCGGCGCCACCACGGTGACCCTCAGGCTCAAGCGTGACCGGGCGTTGAAGAACCGGCCGCTGGTGGCCGAACTGCAGCGCCAGGCCGACGTCGCCCTGGTCGCGATTGCCGCCCTCGAGCGATCCGCATCCACCGCAGCCCTCGGCCTGTCCATCGGGGTCGGCATCGTGGGCACGGCCTTCCTGGCCGGCTCGGTCTTCAGCCTCGAGGCCGGCCTGGTGCCGCTGTCGATCGTGCTCGGCGCCGTGGGACTCGTCGGCTGGTTGGCCGGCTACCTGGTGCACGGGCGGGTCCTCGCCCAGCGCACTGCCCGCGTCATCCCGCTCGTCGACGCGCAGTACGACGTGGTCTACCAGAGCGGGGAACGGGCCAGTCACCTGCTCGCCGCCTGAGCGGGCCCTGTCGGCACCCGAAGCAGGTCGAACGCTGGCGCCACGGGTCCGCGCGGGCGAGGATGGTGCCATGGTCGCCACCCTCGCCGCTGTCGCCCGGGAGCTCTACGGCATCCAGCCCCAGGACTTCACCGCAGCCCGCAATGCCAGGGCGCGGGAGCTGAAACTCTCGGATGCCGCTCTGGCCAAGCAGGTCGCGGCGCTGCGGAAGCCCGCACCCGCGGCCTGGGTGGTGAATCTCCTGGCCCGGGAGAACTCCGACGATCTCGCCGCGCTCCTCGACCTCGGCGAGCACATGCGCACCGCCCAGGAGCAACTCGACCGGGACGCGTTGCGGCGACTCGGCGGCGAGCGCCGGACCGCCGTCACCGCGCTCGCCCAGGCCGGTGCCGCGCGAGCCGCCGCACTCGGCCACCCACCCACCGCGGCCGTGGCCGACGAGGTCGAGCAGACCCTGTTGGCGGGCACGTCGGATCCGGCCGCCGCCGGCGCGGTCGCCAGCGGGGTATTGGTCAAGCCGTTGCGGGCCGGCGGCTTCGACGCCGTCGACCTCGACGGTGCCGTCGCGGTGCCGGATGCGGAGGCGTGGGCCCCGTCGCCCGGCGGCGCCCGCAGCCCGGCACCGCCGGATCCCGTGCAACTCGCCGACGTGCGCCGCCGCAAGGAGGCCAGGCGGGAAGCGGAGCGTCTGGAGCGCGAGGCGGACGCCGCGGTCGCGGAGGTCGATGCCCTGGAGCGGCGCGCTCACAGGCTCGAGCTTCGCCGGGCCAGCCTGGAGGCCGAGATCGCGGAGCTTCGGGAACAGCTCGACACCGCCGAGGCGGCGCTCGCTGCCGTCACCGCCGACGACGGCGCCCTCACCGATGCCCGGAGCCGGGCCATCCGTGCGGCGGAGGACGCCAGAAACCGCGCCCGCGACGCCGCCCACGCCGCCGAGGAATCCGACTGACCCGCCCCTGCCGCGAGCGGCTTGGCGGCGGTTAGGATACCGCCATGACTCCCAGCGATGCAGTCGACGCCGTCAGCCAGCTCAAGGCGAAAGCGGATGCGGCCAGGGCCGCCGCGCTCCGCGCCCAGGCCGACGCGGAGGAGGCGGAAACCCAGCTGCGCCAGGCCGAGGCGCAATCCGCGGCCACCGCTCCCGAGTCGCCCACGCCCCCCTCCGGCCCCCTCGACGACGCCCAGGTCCAGGCGATCCGGTCCGGCTACGCCTTCGACGGGCCGGCGCTCGAGCTGGGCGCCCTCGTCAATGGCGAGGCCCGCCCCGACGTGCAGATCCGCATCCCGCTTGCCATGACGAACCGGCACGGGCTGGTCGCCGGAGCGACCGGAACCGGGAAGACCAAGACGCTGCAGGTGCTCGCCGAGCAGCTGTCGGCGCACGGGGTGCCGGTGTTCGCCGCCGACATCAAGGGCGACCTCTCCGGCATCGCCAGCGCCGGCACGCCCAGCGACAAACTGCTCGCCCGCACCAGTGCGCTCGGTCAGGACTGGGCCGGCGCCGCGTCCCCCACGGAGTTCTTCTGCCTCGGCGGCATCGGCCACGGCGTTCCGATCCGGGCAACCGTGGCCGGGTTCGGTCCGCTGCTGCTGAGTAAGGTCCTCGGTCTCAACGACACCCAGGAGTCCAGCCTGGGCCTGGTCTTCCATTACGCCGACGAGGCCGGCCTGCCGCTGCTGGACCTCACCGACCTGCGGGCGGTGCTCAGCTTCCTGATCAGCGACGCCGGCAAGGGCGAACTCACCGGCCTCGGCGGGCTCTCCAGCGCCACCGTCGGCGTCATCCTGCGCGAACTCATCACCTTCGCCGACCAGGGCGCCGACGTCTTCTTCGGGGAGCCCGAGATCGACACCACCGAATTCCTCGCGGTCACCGCCGACGGCCGCGGCCAGGTCAGCCTGCTCGAGGTGCCCGGGGTGCAGGATCGGCCCGCCCTGTACTCGACGTTCCTGATGTGGCTGCTCGCCGACCTCTTCAACGACCTGCCCGAGGTTGGCGACCTTGACAAGCCGAAGCTGGTGTTCTTCTTCGACGAGGCGCACCTGCTGTTCCGGGACGCCTCCAAGGACTTCCTGGCCGCGATCACGCAAACCGTGCGGCTCATCCGGTCGAAGGGGGTGGGCATTTTCTTCGTCACCCAGACGCCGAAAGACGTGCCCGGCGACGTGCTCGCCCAGCTGGGCTCCCGGGTGCAGCATCAGCTGCGGGCGTTCACCCCGGATGACGCCAAGGCGCTCCGGGCGACGGTCTCGACCTTCCCGCACTCGGGCTACGACCTCGACGAGGTCCTCACGGGGCTCGGCATCGGCGAGGCCGTCGTCACCGTGATGAACGAGAAGGGGGCACCGAGTCCGGTCGCGTGGACCCGGCTGCGCGCGCCGCTGGGGTCGATGGCGCCCACCCCGGCCGCACAGATCGAGGCCACCATCAACAGCTCCCCGCTGCTGGCCCGCTACGGCGAGCCGGTCGACCGCGATTCCGCCCGGGAGCTGCTGGCGACCCGGCTGGAGGCGGCCACCCGGGTCGCCGACGCCGAACAACGGGCGCTCGACCAGGCCAAGGCCGACGCCGAATTCGCGAAACAGCAGGCTGCCGCCGATGCGCAACAGGCCAAGGCGCAAAAGAAGGCGGACGCCGACTACGAGCGGCTCCGGCGCCGGGCCGAGACCGGATCCCGCACTCGCGCCAGGCCGCAGAAGTCGGTGCTCGAAGAGGTGCTCGGCTCAACCGCCACAAAGACCATCCTCACCGGCATCGTCACGGGCATCTTCGGCACCCGCCGCCGCCGCTGACCTGCGCGGCCCGCCAGGGTCGCTGCACGCGCACCGACACCCGGCCGAACGCTGGCAGCGAACGGCTCCCCATCTCCCCCGCCCGCGACGTACGCTCTGGATTCATGAGCGATGTTCCGGCGATGGATGATGACGGGCTCCTCGACGCCTACTCGCGAACCGTCATGGCGGTGGCCACCCGGGTGCTGCCGAGCGTGACCAGCGTCACCGTGCGCACCAGGCGCGGCTCTGGGTCGGGAAGCGCCAGCGTCATCACCGCGGACGGCTTCCTCCTCACCAGCGCCCACGTCGTCGCCGGCGCCGAACGCGCCGAGGTCGGGTTCGCCGACGGCACCAGCAGCGAGGTCGAGGTCGTCGGCCGCGACACCCTGTCCGACCTCGCCGTTTTGCGCGCGCATGGCGCCACCCCGCAGCCGGTTCAGCTCGGCGACGCCGCCCAGTTGAAGGTCGGCCAGGTGGTCGTGGCGCTCGGCAACCCGCTCGGCCTGGCCGGCAGCGTCACCGCCGGCATAGTGTCGGCGCTCGGCCGGTCGCTGCCCACCCGGTCCGGCCGGGTGATCGACGAGGTGATCCAGACCGACGCCGCCCTCAACCCCGGCAACAGCGGCGGTGTGCTCGCCGACAGCGCCGGCCGCATGGTCGGGGTCAACACCGCGGTGGCGGGCATCGGGGTGGGCCTGGCGATTCCGATCAATGTGACCACCCGGGCGATCATCACCGCTCTGATGACCAGGGGCAGGATCCGGCGGGCCTGGCTCGGCATCGCCGGTGCCCGGGTGCCGCTCTCGCCCGAACTCGCCGCCCGGATCGGCTCACCGACCGGTCTGCAGGTGGCGGCGGTCGCGCCGGGCAGTCCGGCCGAGCTGGCCGGCCTACACCGTGGGGACATCGTCGTCGCGCTGGCCGGCCAGGCCGTCGTGACGGCCACGGCCGTGCAACAGCTCATGGTCGAAGACGCGATCGACAGGCCCATTGAGATCACGGTCTGGCGAAACGGCGCGCTGGTCGATGCCATCACCACGCCGCGAGAACTTCAGGAGTCCTGACGGGCGGGCATCACGACCGGATCAGGCTGCGGCGAACCGCTTCGCTGAGCGTTCCCTGGCCTTCTCCGCCTCGACCTCGCGGTTCTTGGGCGGCGCGGTCGTGACCAGATCCTCGAGCAGGTGGCGCGAAATGTGCGCTATCTCGGCTACCGCCCGGTCGAAGGCCTCCGCGTTGGCCTTAGACGGTTTGGTGGATCCGCTGATCTTGCGCACGAACTGCAGCGACGCCGCGTACACCTCGTCGTCGGTGGCGGCAGGCTCAAAATTGTGAAGCTGATGAATGTTCCGACACATACTTCGAGGGTACCCAGCCGGCCGCCCGCAGGAAAGTGCGAAAAAGTGTTGCGCGGCGTGCGTTCCGCCCGCTACGGTGATGCCTACGCCATACGACGAAAGGAGCCCAGCGTGATTACTCAGAAGACTGCATTCGCATTCAGCTTCACCGCCGGCTTCGTCGGCGTCTTCACCGCCTGATCGGCCAGTAGGTAACCCACCGGTCCAGACGGTGGTGACGCTCTCGAAGCCCGACCAGGCAGCATTCGCACTCGTGTGCATTCCCGCACCCGTTCGCATCCTTCTGCCCGGGTCACTCACCCCGTGAGCGGCGCGCAGTGCGCGCGTCGCCTCGTGCCGCCCTCGGGCGGCCACCCTTCATTCGGCGACCCCGAACGCCTGTTCCACGGTGCCCGGATTCGCGAACCTTCCCTAAGGAATGCATCATCATGAATACCCAACTGGCGCCCGTTCCGGGCCGCCACGACCACCCGCCCCAACCCGTTCGCTCCCCCGAGGCGCACACCGTGCGCCGCGTGGGCCTGCTCGATCGGGCCGCCATGCACCTGGGCGTCGCCCTGATCCACTGGGGCCGCCGTCCCGTCCGGTCCCGCCGGCGGAACCGGCCCGTCTTCAGCCCGGAATCGATCGAGGCCCGGCGGGAGCTGGACCGGGTTCGGGACCAGTATCTGGTGCTCAAGATCACCCAGTTCCGGTGACGCTCACCGCGCAGGCCCGTCGTCGCGGCTCCGGCCGCGGCGACGGCCCGCGGGGCCGGGC